>NZ_JWLN01000002.1:0-306249 GCF_000814065.1 Pseudomonas sp. C5pp
GCAGCCCTTTCGCGACACAAGGCCGCTCCTACAGGGACCGCATCAGGCTCTGAATTGGCCAAGGCTAGCCCGCAACTGCGCCGCCAAGTCATCCAGCACCTTGCTACTGGCCGTGGTCTGCATCACCACTTCAGCCGAGCGCTCAGCCTGAGCATGGATAGTCTCCACACGCCCACGCACTGCCTGCGCCCCGCTCGCCTGCTGCTCGGCCGCCCGGGTGGCCAGGCCGATGGCTGCGTGCACCTGCTCCACCGCTGCCTGCACCGACTGCTGGCGGCGCTCGTTGTCACGCAGCACCAGCAAGCCTTCGCTGGCCTTGAGACCCGCCTGGCTGATGGTGGCGACGGCTTCCTTGGCGCCCTTCTGCAGCGCGGCGATATGCGCCTGGATATCACCCGTGGAACTTTGCGTCTTGCTCGCCAGCGCCCGCACCTCATCGGCCACCACGGCAAATCCGCGCCCGGTTTCGCCAGCACGGGCGGCTTCGATGGCCGCGTTCAAGGCCAGCAGGTTGGTCTGTTCGGCGATGCCGTGGATAACCGTCAGCACCACTTCGATCTGCTCGCTCTGCTTGGCTAGGCGCTCGATCACCTGGGAGCCGGCCTCCACCTGCCCGGCCAGGTTCTCGATCAAACCGGCTAGCTGGGTTGATGTGCGGCTGTTCTCGTCAGTTGCCTGGCGGATATCCACCACCTGCTGCAGGGCTGCCTGCATCGCGTGGCTTTCAGCCTGGGCCTCGTCGGCCATGCTTGACAGGTCGCGCAGGCTGGCCGCCACTTCATCGCGTTGCAGCGCAGCGGCAGCATCGGCGCCGGCATTGCGCTGGGCCATTGCGCCAATCTCAACGCCGGTACGCTGCGCCACCTCGCCGGCCTCGCGCACGATGGGCTGCAGCTTGTCGACAAAGCGGTTCACCGCCGAGGCCATGTCGCCGATTTCATCGCGGCTGTCGAGCAGCACGCGCTTGGTCAGGTCGCCTTCACCGGCAGCGAGGTCGTCGAGTGCAGCGATCAGCAGGCGCAGCTTGCTCAACACCCGCCGGCCAAGCACCACGGCTACCACCAGCAGCACCCCTAGGCCGACCAGCACCAGCCCCAGGCCGATGCGCCAACGCAGCTCTGCAGCAGCATCGCGAACCGTCTGCGCTGTATTGGCCTGCATCGCGGCGGCGCTGCCCTGGGCCTTTTCCAAACGCTCGCGCAGGGTGTTGCCACTCTCGGCCGCAGCACCGACCAGGCTGTCACCGACCAGTTGCTCGCCACTGGTGATAAGGGCGGCGAAGCGCTGGTCGAGCGCCTTGAGCTCCTGGTCGATGCCAGCCGTGGAAACACCCATCACCACCTTGCCGATTTCCGCACCATTGGGGCTGATCGAGGCCTCGACGAAGTACACCGCCGGGTCCCGCCGTGCCGCGTCGATCACCTTGTCCAGCGCACGCTCGCCCTGACCTTTTTCCATCAACGCCTGGTTGATCGGGTTCTGCCGGTTCAGGTAGCGGGTAAGGTGCTGGCCCTGAGCGTCGTCGTAAACCACAAACAGCACGTTGGGGTTGCGCTGGGCGCGGCGCGCGAAGTCGGAGAGCACCGGCACATCGTTGTCCCAGATCGCCCGCGGTGCGACCGACGCCAGCAGCTCGGCCATATCGTTGGCGGAGTCCTTGAGGTTCTTCTCCAGCGTGCTGCGCAGCTGCTGCTGCTCGCTTTGCAGGCGTGCCGACAAACCTGCACTCAGGCGCTGGCGGGTGCTGCTGGAGAGGCCGTCGAGGCCTGAGCGCACATCTTGCCCGGCTTGCTCCAACTCACTGGCGAGTTGGCGGCTGTCATTGCCCAGGCGTTCACCCAGGTCGGCTTCCAGGGCGGTGACCGTGCTTCGGGTAAGCGCAACGGCGACCAGCACCTGCACCAAAAGAGCGATACCAAGGGCAACAAACACAGGCCGCAAAAGGCGGCTTCGTAACAGTGAGAGGATGGCAGACACGGTGTAACCCTCGTGTTTTCTGGCGCCACTATTTTGATGGCATCTTCAGAAACTTCTTACAGCAAGGGTTGTGCCGGGGGCAGCAGGGAAATGTGCCAAGGTCTAGCAATGAGGTTGCCCGCACGGGCCTCTTCGCGGGTGAACCCGCTCCCACATGGACCGCGCAGGTCCTGAGGACTGTGCAGGACCTGTGGGAGCGGGTTTACCCGCGAAAGGGCCGGGACAGGCATACCCCACAAATGAAAACGCCGCAGCCCCTTTCAGGGCCACGGCGTCAGATCAGCCTGGAAGGCAGATCAGGCGAACGGATGACGCAGCACGATGGTCTCGTTGCGGTCCGGGCCGGTGGAGATGATGTCGATCGGCGCGCCGATCAGCTCTTCGATGCGCTTGATGTAGGCGCGAGCGTTGGCTGGCAGTTCTTCCAGGGTTTTCACGCCCAGGGTCGACTCGCTCCAGCCTGGCATCTCTTCGTACACCGGCTCAAGGCCGATGTAGCTGTCGGCATCGGAAGGCGCGTCGATGACGGCACCGTTCTCGTTCTTGTAGCCAACGCAGATGTTGATGGTTTCCAGGCCATCCAGTACGTCCAGCTTGGTCAGGCAGATGCCCGAGATGCTGTTGACGTCGATGGCGCGACGCAGGATCACGGCATCGAACCAGCCGCAACGGCGCGCACGGCCGGTGGTGGAGCCGAACTCATGGCCACGCTTGGCCAGGGTAGCGCCAGTCTCGTCGAACAGTTCGGTCGGGAACGGACCGGAACCTACGCGAGTGGTGTAGGCCTTGGTGATACCCAGGATGTAGTCCAGGTACATCGGGCCAACGCCAGAACCAGTGGAGATACCGCCAGCGGTGGTGTTGGAGCTGGTGACGTACGGGTAGGTACCGTGGTCGATGTCCAGCAGCGAGCCCTGGGCACCTTCGAACATGATGTCCTTGCCAGCGCGACGCAGGTTGTGCAGCTCGGCGGTGACGTCGAGCATCATCGGCTTGAGCTGTTCGGCGTAGGCCATGCATTCGTCCAGGGTCTGCTGGAAGTCGATGGCCGGCTCTTTGTAGTAGTTCACCAGCTGGAAGTTGTGGTAGTCCAGCAGCTCACCCAGCTTGGCGGCGAAACGCTCGCGGTGGAACAGGTCGCCCACGCGCAGGCCGCGGCGTGCGACCTTGTCTTCGTAGGCTGGGCCGATACCACGGCCGGTGGTGCCGATCTTGGCTTCGCCGCGGGCTTTTTCGCGGGCCTGGTCCAGGGCAACGTGGTACGACAGGATCAGCGGTGCAGCCGGGCTGATGCGCAGACGCTCGCGCACCGGTACGCCCTTCTCTTCCAGCTTGGTGATTTCACGCATCAGGGCATCCGGGGCAACGACCACGCCGTTGCCGATCAGGCACTGTACGCCTTCACGCAGGATGCCGGACGGAATCAGGTGCAGAACGGTCTTTTCACCGTTGATCACCAGGGTGTGACCCGCGTTGTGGCCACCCTGGTAGCGCACTACGGCGGCAGCATGTTCGGTCAGCAGATCGACGATCTTGCCTTTGCCCTCATCACCCCACTGGGTGCCCAGGACGACGACATTCTTACCCATTACATTGGTCCTCATTCACGCAAACTTGGTTGCCGGCCTACTGCCGGCGCAGAAACTCACTGGGCCAGCGGCAGAACCTGCCAGCGCCCGTCTTGCTGAATCAATTGCCGATCACAATCCGCCTCGAGAGCAGCACTCAACGGCTGGCCAGGCAGGGCCTGGACCACACGCTGGCCCTCGTTGCGCAACTGGCAGACTTGCTGCCAGAGGGCCGCGTCGCCACTGTCCGGCATCCAGATGCCGCCAGTTGGCAATACGACCTCCGCTCGCCCCAGTGTGACCAGGGTCTTCAAATCCGTGGAGAAACCGGTGGCCGGGCGGGCCCGGCCGAAATCGGCGCCGATGTCGTCATAGCGCCCGCCCTGGGCGATCGATTGGCCTTCGCCCGGCACGAACACGGCGAACACCACGCCTGTGTGATAGTGGTAACCGCGCAGCTCGCCGAGGTCGAAGTACAGCGGCAGGTCCGGGAAGCGCGACGCCAGGCGATCGGCGATCGCCAGCAGGTCGTCCAGCGCCGCCAGCACGCTGGCCGGGGCTCGGCCCAGGCGCACGCGGGCTTCGGCCAGCACTTCGCGACCACCGCACAGTTCCACCAGCGCGCGCAGCATATTGCCCAGGTCCTTCGGCAGGTCGGCGGTCAGCACCTGAACCTCATCAACGGCCTTGCGCTGCAGCGCGTCGAACAGCTGCTGCTCGACCGCGCCGGACAGGCCGGCAGCACGGGCCAGGCCGCGGTAGATACCGACGTGGCCCAGGTCCATGTGCACATCCGGCACATCGGTCAGCTGCAGCGTGGCAAGCATCAGGCTGATGACTTCAACATCGCTGGTGGGGCTGGCATCGCCGTACAGCTCGGCACCCAGCTGGATCGGGCTGCGCGAGGTGGACAGGGCACGCGGCTGGGCGTGCAGCACGCTGCCGGCATAGCACAGGCGGCTCGGGCCTTCACGGCGCAGGGTGTGGGCGTCAATGCGCGCCACCTGCGGGGTGAAGTCGGCGCGGAAGCCCATCAGGCGACCGGACTGCGGGTCTACTACCTTGAAGGTGCGCTGATCCAGGTCCTGGCCGGCGCCGGTGAGCAGCGACTCCAGGTACTCGATATGCGGGGTGACGACCAGCTCGTAGCCCCAACTCTGGAACAGGTCCAACACCTGGCGGCGCGCGATCTCGATGCGCGCGGCCTCAGGTGGCAGTACTTCCTCGATGCCATCTGGCAGCAGCCAGCGGTCTACCGTTGCCATTACGCCATTTCCCCTCTGGTCCGGGCGGCTTGCCAGCAGGCGAGCCGTCAGTAAAGCCGGTATCGCGCACAGCAGCGGGCAGCACTGATCCCAGCGCAGCCACCGTACCCGACACCCTCGAATTGCCTTGCGACCTGACCAATCCGCCAACTGGCGGTTTGCCAATCAACCTTGCAGACGCAAAAAAGCCGGGAAATTTCCCGGCTGCCTCATCATACACCCCTTTTCATTCAGGATGCACCCCGCCTGGCGTTTTAGCTGCCAGGCGGGGCGCCGCTGCATGAAAATCAGGGCCTGAGCATCACGGCCTGCTCTTGTCCAGGAAGCGGAAGAACTCGTTCTTCGGATCCAGGACCAGCACGTCGCTCTTGCTCGAGAAGCTCTCGCGGTACGCCTGCAGACTACGGTAGAACGCATAGAAATCAGCGTCCTGGGTGTAGGCCTTGGCGTAGATGGCAGCCGCCTGGGCATCGCCGTCACCGCGGGTTTCCTCTGCTTCGCGATAGGCCTCAGCCAGCAGTACGCGGCGCTGACGATCGGCATCGGCACGGATACCTTCAGCCAGCTCGTTACCCTTGGCGCGGTGCTCACGGGCTTCACGTTCACGCTCGGTGCTCATGCGATCGAACACGCTGCGGTTAACTTCCTTCGGCAGGTCGATGGCCTTGACGCGCACGTCGACCACCTCGATACCCAGCTCCTTGGCGGCCATGCGGTTCAGTGAAGAAGTGATGTCAGCCATCAGCGCGTCACGTTCACCGGAAACCACTTCGTGCAGGGTACGTTTACCGAACTGGTCACGCAGGCCGCTTTCCAGACGACGCGACAGACGCTCGTCGGCGATCTGTTTCATGCCGGATGTGGCGGTGTAGAAACGTTCGGCGTCCTTGACGCGCCACTTGGCGTAGGCGTCGACCATCACCGCTTTCTTCTCCAGAGTCAGGAACCGCTGGGTCGGGGCGTCGAGGGTCATCAGGCGGGCGTCGAACTTGCGCACCTGGTTCACGTACGGAATCTTCACGTGCATGCCCGGCTGTACATCCGCCTGGACTACCTTACCGAAGCGCAGCAATACCGCACGCTCGGTCTGGGACACGATGTAGAAGCTGTTCCAGGCCACGATGGCCAGGACCACGGCGGCGATCAGGGCGATCAGCGATCTGTTGCTCATCAGCGGCTCTCCCTAGTACGCAGCGGCTGCTGTTGCTGTTGCAGGTCCTGCGCCGCACGGGCGGCCGCATCGTTGACCGATGGCGACACGCTGGTGGTCGGCGCGGACGGGTTGCGGCTGCCTTCGACCATCTTGTCCAGCGGCAGGTAGAGCAGGTTGTTCTGCCCGTCCTTGGTTGCCACCATGACCTTGCTCGAATTGCTGTAGACCTCTTGCATGGTCTCCAGGTACAGGCGCTGACGGGTCACGTCAGGTGCCTTGCGGTACTCGGCGACCAGCTTGGTGAAGCGATCGGCCTCACCCTTCGCGCGGGCAATGACTTCGTCGCGGTAACCGTTGGCGTCCTCGATGATGCGCTGGGCCTGACCGCGGGCTTCCGGAACCACGCCATTGGCGTAGGACTCGGCCTGGTTGCGGGCACGCTGCTCGTCTTCACGGGCTCGGATCACGTCGTCGAAGGCTTCCTGCACTTCACGCGGGGCTGCCGCGCTCTGTACGTTGACCTGGGTAACGCTGATACCGGTGCGGTAAGTATCGAGGAAACGCTGCAGACGTTCGCGGATATCCACGGCCATCTGTTCACGGCCTTCGGTCAGCACCTGGTCCATCGAGGTGGAACCCACCACGTGGCGCAAGGCACTGTCGGTCGCGTGCTGCAGGCTGACCTCAGGCTGGTCGACGTTGAGCACGAAGTCCTGCAGGTTGCTGATCTTGTACTGGACGGTCAGCGGTACCTCGACGATGTTCTCGTCTTCGGTCAGCATCTGGCCCTGCTTGGTATAGGCACGCTCGCGCGTGACGTTCTCCATGTACTTGCGATCGATCGGCGGGAAGTAGATGTTCAGGCCGGGACCGACCGTCTCATAGTACTTGCCGAAGCGCAGCACCACGGCCTGCTCCTGCTCGTCCACCACGTACACCGCGCTGTACAGCCAGATTGCAGCCAGCACCGCCAGGCCGATGCCCAGCAAGCCCAGGCCACCGCCCTTGCCGATATTGCGGTCGCTGCCGCCACGTTTCTTGCCGCTGCCGAACATGCCGTTCAGGCTGTCCTGCAATTTGCGGAAGGCCTCGTCCAGGTCCGGTGGACCTTTCTTGTCACCACCGCCGCCACCGCCATTCCGGCGACCGCCCCAGGGATCCTGATTGTTCGAGTTGCCACCCGGCTCGTTCCAAGCCATAGCGCTCTCCATCTGATAAAGCAAAGACGCGCCCACGGCGCGCCGTCCAATGCTACAGAATGCCTGTCACTGCTGCCCGGCGACCTCGACGAGCATTTATTGCAAAGTGTGTTGCTCGACAAACACTTGCGGCTCCATGCCTTCGCGGCTGACCAGGCGATTCAGTTCGACCATGGGCAGTCGCACGCTCAGCAGGCTGCGCCCTTCTTCATCATGCTCTTCACTCTGCACGGCACCCAAGGCAAAGAATTGCGCGCGCAAGCGGGCAAAACGCTGCTCCAGACACAGGGTACCGACAAACAGATCATCCCCCAGCAACTCGGCAATCGCCTGGCCGACCAGCTCCAGGCCACGCCCATCGCGTGCCGATACCCAGACCCGTTCCGGCTTGCCATCGGCATTGCGCTGGATCTGCGGCTCGACATCTTCGAGCAAGTCGAGTTTGTTATACACCTCGAGGATCGGCAACCCTTCGGCACCAATCTCGCCCAACACCGCCAGCACCTGCTCGATCTGCTCCATGCGCTCCGGCTCATGGGCGTCGATCACATGCAGCAACAAGTCGGAGTTGCTCGACTCTTCGAGCGTAGCCCGAAATGCCTCGACCAGCTTGTGCGGCAGGTGGCGAATGAAGCCCACGGTGTCGGCCAGCACGATCGGCCCCAGGTCGTTCAGCTCGAGCCGGCGCAGGGTCGGGTCGAGGGTGGCGAACAGCTGGTCCGCAGCATACACCTCGGATTCTGTCAGGGCGTTGAACAGCGTGGACTTGCCGGCGTTGGTATAACCCACCAGCGATACCGACGGAATGTCCGCACGCTTGCGCCCGCGGCGTGCCTGCTCGCGCTGGCTGCGCACCTTCTCCAGGCGTGACTTGATCTGGCGAATGCGCACCCGCAACAGGCGGCGGTCGGTTTCCAGCTGGGTTTCACCCGGGCCGCGCAGGCCGATACCACCCTTCTGTCGCTCAAGGTGGGTCCAGCCGCGCACCAGCCGCGTGCTCATGTGCTCGAGCTGGGCCAGTTCGACCTGCAGCTTGCCTTCATGGGTACGCGCCCGTTGGGCGAAAATATCGAGGATCAGCCCGGTGCGGTCGAGCACACGACACTCGAACACACGTTCGAGGTTGCGCTCCTGACTGGGCGTGAGGGTGTGATTGAAAATCACCAGGTCTACCTGCTCGGCATGGACCAGGTCGTGCAACTCTTCGACCTTGCCACTGCCAATCAGGTATTTGGCGGAAGGCTGATGCCTTGCCACCGTGACCAGCGAGACGATGTCGGCACCGGCCGACAATGCCAGCTCCTGAAACTCCTGCGGGTCTTCGCGCGCCTCAGGGTTCTGACCTTCCAAGTGAACGAGCAACGCCCGCTCACCACCACCGTGGCGCTCAAAGAACAATGCAGGCTCCTATCAGGCGTTGCCTGGCTCGCTGTCGCCGTGTTCGGAATCGGACGGGCTTGGCAGACGAACCGGACGGGCAGGAACCACGGTCGAAATGGCGTGCTTGTAGACCATCTGGCTGACGGTGTTCTTCAGCAGTACCACGAACTGGTCGAACGACTCGATCGAACCCTGCAGTTTGATGCCGTTGACCAGATAGATGGATACCGGGACCTTTTCTTTTCTCAAGGTGTTCAAGTAAGGGTCTTGTAGCGAATGCCCTTTTGACATATGCCGCACTCCTGTAAGGATAAATAATAGAAAATCAAGAAAATCGATAAATTAGGCCGCCCCTTCGCAAGAATAGACGGCAATCAGCAGGGACTCAGCTCAATATGGAGATGGCCCCAAGGTATTTCAAGGTGCGGGACAGATTGTCGCAGGCCAGGCTGTCAAGCCAGTGTACTTCAGGCCAGCCACGCAACCAGGTGAACTGCCGCTTGGCCAGCTGCCTGGTGGCAATGATACCGCGTTCACGCATCTCATTCTCAGTCAGCTTGCCGTCCAGGTAATCCCAGACCTGCCGATACCCCACTGCCCGTATAGACGGCAGCCCGGCGTGCAAGTCACTTCTGGCTCGCAGCGATCGGACCTCGTCGACGAAGCCCTGTTCCAGCATCTGTGAAAATCGTAACGCAATTCGCTGATGCAAAATGTGACGATCTGTAGGAGCAATCGCCAAACTCGCGACAGTATAGGGCAAATGTCCGCCAGCGCCTGCGTCTGCGCCGCGACTTTCCGCGAATTGACGCTGTCGATGTGCCGTCATGCTCTCGCCACTCACCCGGTAAACCTCCAACGCCCTGATTAATCGCTGCGGGTCGTTGGGGTGGATACGCGCCGCCGACTCAGGGTCAACCTCGGCCAACTGGCGGTGCAACTCGGCCAGCCCCAGCGCTTCGGCCTGGGCTTCCAGCTCGGCACGCACCGCGGCATCGGCCGCCGGCATGTCGGCCAGGCCATCGATCAACGCCTTGTAATAGAGCATGGTGCCGCCCACCAGCAGCGGGATCTTGCCGCGCGCGGTGATCTCGGCCATGGCCTCCAGGGCATCGGCACGGAACTGCGCAGCCGAATAGCTTTCGGCCGGGTCGCGAATGTCGATCAGCCGGTGCGGGTGGGCGGCGAGGATTTCTTTGGAGGGCTTGGCCGAACCGATGTCCATGCCGCGGTAGACCAGCGCCGAATCGACGCTGATCAGCTCGCACGGCAGTACTTTGGTCAGCTCGATGGCCAGGTCGGTCTTGCCGGCCGCCGTCGGGCCCATCAGGAATATTGCAGGGGGCTTGCCGCTCATTTCATCGACCGCGCAGGAAGAGTTTGTCCAGGTCGTCCAGGCCCATCTGGGTCCAGGTGGGGCGACCATGGTTGCACTGGCCGCTGCGCTCGGTGTTTTCCATGTCACGCAGCAGGGCGTTCATCTCGGGGATCGCCAGGCGCCGGTTGGCGCGCACGGCACCGTGACAGGCCATGGTACCGAGCAGCTCGTTGAGGTGCGCCTGGATACGGTCGCTGGTGCCGTATTCCATGAGGTCGGCGAGCACATCCTGCACCAGTCGGTTGGCCTCGGCCTGCTTGAGCAAAGCCGGGATCTGGCGGATAGCCAAGGTCTCGGGGCCCAGACGTTGCAGTTCGAAACCCAGCCGTTGGAACCACTGCGCGTGCTCTTCGGCGCAGTCTGCTTCACGCTGGCTCAGGGCCAGGGTCTCGGGCACCAGCAGCGGCTGGCCGCTGAGGCCCTCGCTGGCCATGGCCACCTTGAGGCGCTCGTACATGATGCGCTCGTGAGCGGCGTGCATGTCTACCAGCACCAGGCCAATGGCATTCTCGGCCAGGATGTAGATACCCTTGAGCTGCGCCAACGCGTAGCCCAGCGGGGGAATGTCGCCCTGGCTTTCAGGCAGCGTCGTCGGCACCGCGCCTTCATCCAGCGGTTTGTAGAACTCGCGATACACCGCCTGCGCCTCGGCGGCCGGCAGCGGCTGCGAGGGGCGCGGCGTGTACTGGTACTGGTAACCCGCACCACTACCACCGCTGGAGAATGACTGCTGCGGGCCACGTGGCTGCTCGAGCACCGGCGAGGCAAGGCGCATTTCGCCCTGGGGGCCGAACTCACCGGCCTGCTGGCCCGTGGCGCGGACCACTTCGGGTACGGCAGCTGGCGCCGCCAACTGGTCTTCCGGACGCACATCGGCCAGGGCGCGATGCAGGGTGCCATACAAGAAGTCGTGCACCGAGCGCCCCTCGCGGAAACGCACTTCGTGCTTGGTCGGGTGCACGTTGACGTCGACGCCGTTGGGCTCCAGCTCCAGGAACAGCACAAAAGTCGGGTGCCGACCATTGAACAGCACGTCGCGGTAGGCCTGGCGCACGGCGTGGGCGACCAGCTTGTCGCGCACCGCACGGCCGTTGACGAAGAAGTACTGCAGGTCTGCCTGGCTGCGCGAGAACGTCGGCAGGCCGACCCAGCCCCAAAGGCGCAGGCCGTTGCGTTCCACGTCGATCGGCAGCGCCTGCTCCATGAAGCCCGGGCCGCAGATGGCGCCCACCCGCCGCGCACGGGCGGTTTCATCGTGGGCCTCGTGCAGGCTGAGGATGCTCTTGCCGTTGTGGCGCAGGTGGAAGCCGACATCGAAGCGCGCCAGCGCCAGGCGCCGTATCACTTCCTGCAGGTGATCGAATTCGGTTTTCTCGGCCTTGAGGAACTTGCGCCGGGCCGGGGTATTGAAGAACAGGTCGCGCACTTCCACCGAAGTACCCACCGGGTGCGCCGCCGGCTGCACCCGCGGGGTCATGTCCCGGCCTTCGGTTTCCACCTGCCAGGCCTCGGTAGCGCTGGCGGTACGCGAGGTCAGGGTCAGGCGCGCCACCGAGCTGATCGAGGCCAGGGCCTCACCACGAAAGCCCAGGCTCAAGACCCCTTCCAGATCCTCCAACTCACGGATCTTGCTGGTGGCGTGACGGGCCAGGGCCAGCGGCAGGTCGTCGGCGGAGATGCCGCTGCCATCGTCTCGCACTCGCAGCAGCTTGACCCCGCCCTGCTCAACTTCCACGTCGATACGCCGGGCGCCGGAGTCCAGGCTGTTCTCCAGCAACTCTTTGGCGACAGAGGCCGGCCGCTCGACAACCTCGCCGGCGGCAATCTGGTTGGCCAGCCGCGGGCTGAGCAGCTGGATGCGCGAACCGCCACTCATTGCGAGGCCAACGTGGTAGCAGGGATATCGAGGCGCTGGCCGACCTTCAGCTCATCGGTCTTGAGGCTGTTGGTGCTGCGCAGGCTGGTGATGCTGACCTGGTAGCGAACGGCAAGCATCGCCAGGGTCTCGCCAGGGCGCACCGTGTGCTCACGCGGGCCAGCGGCGATCTTGCCGGTATCGCGCAGCCAGGCGATGTAGGTGCCTGGCGGCGGGTTCTGCTGGAAGTACTGGCGCACACCGGTATGGATCGAACGGGCCAGGGCCTGCTGATGGCTGGCGGTGGCCAGCTTGGCAGCTTCGTTGTTGTTCGAGATGAACCCGGTTTCAACGAGGATCGACGGAATATCCGGCGACTTCAGCACCATGAAGCCGGCCTGTTCCACCCGCTGCTTGTGCAGGGAGGTAATGCGGCCCATGTTGCCCAGCACCTTCTGCCCGACATTGAGGCTGGAGCTGAGCGTGGCGGTCATCGACAGGTCGAGCAGCACGCCGGCCAGCATGCGGTCCTTGTCGTCGAGGCTGACGTTACCGGCACCACCGATCAGGTCGGAACGGTTTTCAGTGTCGGCCAGCCAGCGCGCGGTCTCGGAGGTAGCGCCGCGGTCGGACAATGCGAACACCGAGGCGCCAAAGGCGGCGCGGGACGGCGCGGCGTCGGCATGGATCGAGATGAACAGGTCGGCGCCCTTCTTGCGGGCGATTTCCGTGCGCTTGCGCAGTGGGATGAAGTAGTCGCCGGTACGGGTCAGCTCGGCCCGGAAGCCTTTTTCGCTGTTGATCTGGCGCTGCAGTTCCTTGGCGATCTGCAGCACGATGTCTTTTTCATGCTGGCCACGCGAGCCGGACGCACCCGGGTCTTCGCCGCCGTGACCGGCGTCGATGGCAACCACGATGTCACGCTTGCCGTTGGGAACCGGCGGCAGCTTGATGGCAGGCTGGGCCGGGGTCACCGGTACTGCTGGCGTGGTTGCAGGCGTTGGTGCCGGAGTCGGGGCCGGAGTCGGCGCGCTGGCCGCGATGGCGTCAGCCTCCTGATCGTACAGGTCGACCACCAGCCGGTTGCCGTACTGGGCATTGGGCGCCAGGGTGAAGCTTTTTGGGGTGACCGACTTTTTCAGGTCGACCACCACGCGCAGGTCGGTCGGGGTGCGCTGAGCCGAACGCACGCTGCTGATCGGCGTATTGGAGGTAGCCACGTTCAGTGGCGCGGCCAAGGTCGCGCCATTGATGTCGATAACCAGGCGATCAGGTGCGCTCAGGGTGAAGACGCTGTGCTGCACGGGGCCAGACAGGTCGAAGACCAGCCGCGTGTTGTCCGGCGCGCGCCACAGGCGCATGCTCTTGACTTGAGTGACGGCCAGAGCGTCAACGGTCACCGTTGTCAGCAGCAGCCCAACGATGGCGACCAGTGCGCGTATGCGCATACCTACCCCACTTACTGTTTATAGTGTTCGGCCAGTGCCACGCACCAGGCCTCGCCGCGAGCCCCCTGCGGCGAAAGGTTCAGCGAGCGTCCGCCCGCTTGGGGGCTTATGGTAATGGTCAGGTCGGGCTTTGGCAAAACGCCCGCACCCTTTTGTGGCCATTCGAACAGGCACAGCGGGTCGCCCTCGAAATAGTCACGAATGCCCATGAACTCCAGCTCTTCCGGATCGACCAGGCGATACAGGTCGAAATGGAACGCCCGCACCTCACCGATCTCGTAAGGCTCGACTACGGTGAAGGTCGGACTTTTCACTGCACCAGTATGGCCCAGGCCACGAATCAGGCCACGCGACAGCGTGGTTTTGCCCGCGCCCAGGTCACCTTCCAGAAAAATCACGCCGTGACCGCTGGTCACCTCGGCCAGTTGTGCGCCGAATTTGACCGTGGCCGCTTCATCGGCCAGAAACAGGTTTAAGCCAGACACGCAGAATGCTCCTCCAACAACTCACGAATGACCGGCGCCAGATCGCTGGCAGCCAGGCCTCTACCTTTTACGCCCAGACGCTCGCCGGCACAGGCGTGCAGCCATACCCCCAGCCCCGCGGCATGCCAGGCATCCAGGCCTTGGGCCAACAGCGCCGCCAGCACGCCGGTCAGCACATCGCCCAGGCCGGCACCGGCCATGGCCGGGTGGCCACGTTCGCACAACAGCAGTTGCCCGGCCGGGTCGGCTACCAGAGTGCCGGCCCCCTTGAGCACGCAGACGCTGTTGTAACGCCGCGCCAGCTTGCGTGCAGCGCCCGGGCGATCCGCCTGTACAGCCTCGGTGGAAATGCCCAGCAGCCGCGCTGCCTCCCCTGGGTGCGGGGTAAGGATGCTGCCACTGGGCAGGGCCAGCGGGGTGCGCGCCAGCAAGTTCAGGGCATCGGCGTCCCACACCTGTGGGCGCTCGGCATTGGCCACCGCCGACAGCAGGCTGCGACCCCAGGCCGCCTGCCCCAGGCCTGGGCCGACCACCAGCACCGAAGCGCGCTCCAGCACGCCCATCAGCTGGTTGGCCGAAGTGGCGCCCAGGCACATGACCTCGGGCAGGCGCGCCAGGCTGGCAGTCACGTGTTCAGGCCGGGTCGCCACGCTGACCAGCCCCGCGCCACAGCGCAGGGCGGCCTCGGCACTGAGCAGCACCGCGCCGCCGGTACCGAGGTCGCCACCGACCACCAGTACATGGCCGAAGTCGCCTTTATGGGCATGCGCATGCCGTGCCGGCAGGTGCGCGACAGTCACGCTGCTGAGCAATTGAGGGGTATGGCTGGGGTGTTTGGTCTGCGGCATGGGGTCAAAGGCTCCAATGTCTGGCAGAATTATACGCACCTGAGCCCGTATTGCCTTGCCCATCCATGTCCGCCTGTACGCCTGACCTCGCCCAACTGGCCCAATCCATCAAGATTTGGGGCCAAGAACTCGGTTTTGCCCATGTTGGCATCGCCGGGGTAGACCTTGGCGAACACGAACACCATTTGCAGCGCTGGCTCGACGCCGGCTACCAGGGCGAGATGGATTACCTGGGTGCCCACGGCAGCAAGCGTGCACACCCAGAGCAACTGATCCCTGGCACGGTACGCGTGGTATCGCTGCGCATGGACTACCTGCCGGGCGACACACAGATGGCGCAGCGCCTGGCACAGCCCGAAAAAGCCTACGTATCGCGCTACGCCCTGGGCCGGGATTACCACAAGCTGGTGCGCAAGCGCGTGCAGTTCCTGGCCGATCGCATTCAGGAAGCCATCGGCCCGTTCGGCTACCGCGCCTTCGTCGACAGCGCTCCTGTGCTGGAAAAGGCCCTGGCCGAGCAGGCCGGGCTGGGCTGGATCGGCAAGAACACCCTGCTGCTCAACCGCAAGGCGGGCAGTTATTTCTTCCTCGCCGAGCTTTTCGTCGACCTGCCGCTGCCGGTGGACGAAGCCACCACCAGCGAACATTGCGGGCGCTGCCAGGCCTGCCTGGACATCTGCCCGACCCAGGCCTTCGTCGGGCCGTACGTGCTGGATGCTCGGCGCTGCATCTCCTACCTGACCATCGAACTGCGGGGGCCGATCCCCGTCGAGTTGCGTTCGAAGATGGGCAACCGGGTGTTCGGTTGCGATGACTGCCAGATCGTCTGCCCGTGGAACCGCTTTGCCAGGCACAGCCAGGAGCAGGACTTCCAGCCACGGCACGGGCTGGAGAATGCCGAGTTGGCGGAGATGTTCCTGTGGGATGAAAGGACCTTCCTGCGCAAGACCGAAGGCGGGCCATTGCGCCGGGCCGGGTATGAGCGCTGGTTGCGCAACCTGGCGGTGGGGCTTGGCAATGCGCCATCGACAATCCCGGTGATCGAAGCGCTGAAGGCGCGGCGCGAGGATGCCTCGGAGCTGGTAAGGGAGCATGTGGAGTGGGCGCTGGCGCAGCACGGCATTTCGTAGCCCCCCTGAGGTAGATTGCCCAGCCCTTTGGGCTGCGTTATCGCACAGATAACTGAATTCGCAAGCGATCCTCGTACCCTGTGGGAGCGGCTTTAGCCGCGAAGAATCCAACGCGGTGCATGGCACCGGCTACGCCGGTGTTCGCGGCTAAAGCCGCTCCCACAGGGGTCGCATGTCAAGGCTACTGCTGGTCGTTGTAGTGGAACTTGGGCATTTCCCAATGGAACCGAATCGCCAGCAACCGCACCAGGAACCCGCCAAACAAGGTCAGCAGCATCGCCTGCTCCGCCGGCACCTTGAAATACACGCACCCCAGGTAGAACCACGCCGCGGCAAACGACACGCTGGCGTACAGCTCGCGGCGGAACACCAAGGGAATGTCGTTGCAGAAGATATCCCGCAGGATCCCGCCGAATACCCCGGTGATCACCCCGCTGATCGACGCCACCAGCATGCCCTGCCCCATCTCCAGCGCAGTCATGCAGCCGATCAGGGTAAAGGCCACCAACCCCAGGGCATCGAGCACCAGGAACAACGAGCGCAGGCGGCGCATCATTGGCGCGATGAAGATGGTCAGCAGCGCCGCACAGCTGGTCAGCACCAGATATTCAGGATGCTTCACCCAGGTCAGCGGGTAATGCCCGAGAAGCACGTCACGCACCGAGCCGCCACCCAGGGCGGTGACGCAGGCAATCAGCACCACGCCGAACCAGTCCATGCCGCGGCGGCCTGCAGACAACGCGCCGGTCATGGCTTCGGCGGTGATGGCGATGAGGTAGAGCATCAACAACATGGTGCGGGGTCCGTGCGGGCGTGCGAGAAAGGCGCGCAGTCTAACCAGTTGCCCATGGCACCAAAAGAGGGCGCAGATACAATATCTGCGCCTTTTCGGCTCACACCTTGATGAAGTGCTCGCGATAGTGGCGCAGTTCGGCGATCGATTCGCGGATGTCGTCCAGCGCCAGGTGGGTGTTGCCCTTCTTGAAGCTGTCGCGCACATCAGGTGCCCAGCGTGCAGCCAGTTCCTTCAGGGTCGAAACATCGAGATTGCGGTAATGGAAGTAGTTTTCCAGGTTGCGCATGTGTCGGTACAGGAAACGGCGGTCCTGGCAGATGCTGTTGCCACAGATCGGGGACTTGCCTTTCGGTACCCACTGCTCGAGGAAGGCAATGGTCTGCGCCTCGGCTTCGGCCATGCCGACCTTGCTCTCGCGAACGCGCTGGGTCAGGCCCGAAGCGCCATGGGTGCGGGTGTTCCACTCGTCCATGCGCGCCAGCACTTCGTCACTGTGGTGGATGGCAATCACCGGCCCTTCGGCCAGGGTGTTCAGTTCGCTATCAGTGACGATGGTGGCCATCTCGATGATGACGTCGCTGTCCGGATCCAGGCCGGTCATTTCCAGGTCGATCCAGATCAGGTTCTGTGGGTTTTGCATGCGGGGGCTCCTCGTATAGGCCGTCATAGTAGCGTAGTGGCCAAGGCACGCCCATTCACAGTGCGAAGGTAAGCCAAATGGTCCGGCGCCTGGCGTGCTAAACTGCCTGCCGTTTTCAACCTGCCCCCACGCACGGAACCTTCATGGCCAAACGCCAGCTCAATCGCCGCCAGAACTGGCGCATCGAAAAAATCCAGAACGAGCGCGCCGCGCGTGCGGCCAAACGTGAACAGCACGTGCTGCAGGAACTGGAGGGTGGCGACCTTGGGCCAGAGCAGTTGGGCCTGGTGATTGCGCACTTCGGTGTGCAGGTAGAAGTGGAAGCCCAGGACGGCGAAGCCGCAGGCCAGGTGTTCCGTTGCCACTTGCGCGCCAACCTGCCGGCGCTGGTTACCGGCGACCGTGTGGTATGGCGGGCGGGCAACCAGGGCATTGGCGTGATCGTCGCGCAGATGCCGCGCAGCACCGAGCTGTGCCGGCCTAACAACCACGGCCAGCTGAAGCCGGTGGCGGCCAACGTCGACCTGATCGTGATCGTCTTTGCCCCCGCGCCCGAACCACACCCCAACCTGATCGACCGTTACCTGGTGGCCGCGGAGCACGCCGGCATTCGCCCGCTGCTGCTGCTGAACAAGGCCGACCTGATCAACGAAGAGAACGGCCCGGGCCTGCATGCGCTGCTGGAGGTTTACCGCGAGCTCGGCTACCCGCTGCTCGAGGTCTCGGCACATCACGGTGACGGCATGCAACGCCTGCAGCAGATGCTCGACGGCCACATCAGCGTGTTCGTCGGCCAGTCGGGGGTGGGCAAGTCGTCGCTGGTCAACAGCCTGCTGCCGGAGGCCGGCACCCGTGTCGGCGACCTGTCGGAATGGTCTGGCCAGGGTACCCACACCACCACCACCGCGCGGCTGTACCACTTCCCCAATGGTGGCGACCTGATCGACTCGCCGGGCATCCGCGAGTTCGGCCTGGGTCATGTCAGCCGCAGTGATGTGGAGGATGGTTTCATCGAGTTCCGCGACCTGTTCGGCACCTGCCGCTTCCGCGACTGCAAGCATGATCGCGAACCAGGCTGTGCGCTGCTCAAGGCGCTGGACGAGGGGCGTATAAAGCAGCAACGGATGAACAGCTACCGCTCGATCATTGCCAGTTTGCCGGAAGACGCTTACTGACCGCTTGCACCCCAGGTTCTGCACAAGACTCGAGGGCTACGCCAATCCTGTGGGAGCGGGCGTGCCCGCGAAGCAGGCACCTCGGTGGTTGGCACGGGCTTCGCCCGTGTTCGCGGGCAAGCCCGCTCCCACAGGGTACGCGCTGGCTTCAGCTACAGCGCGATCCTGCAAGGTTTACTGGTCCTTGGCCTCATCCATCTTCAGCGTCCCCTCTTCGAAGATGTTCAGCTTCTGGCGCAATTCACGCGGCTGCATGGGGGCCTGCCCGGCCTCCCCTGGCGCCGCCGGTGCCGCAGCGGCCGGCGGCGCGGGCTCGGCAGCCGGTGCTTCCGGCGCGCCCTGCTCGCCTTCGATATTGCGCTGGGCTTTTTTGGTCAGCACGATGATGTCGATGCGGCGGTTGACCGGGTTGAACGGGTCCTTGCGGTCGAACAGCGACGACGAGGCATAACCCACCACCCGCGCCACCTGGCCATCCGGGTAGCCGCCGGCCACCAGTGCACGGCGCGCGGCGTTGGCGCGGTTGGCCGACAATTCCCAGTTGCCGAACTCGCCACTGCCGGCATAGGGCTTGGCGTCGGTGTGGCCACTGATGCTGATCTTGTTCGGCACCGCCTTGATGGTGTCTGCCATCGCCAGCAGGATGTCCTCGAAGTACGGCTGCAGGCGCGCGCTGCCAATGTCGAACATCGGCCGGTTCTCGGCGTCCATGATCTGGATCCGCAGGCCGTCCTGGGTGATCTCGAACAGGATCTGGTCCTTGAACTTCTGCAGTTGCGGGTTCTCTTCCACCTTGTTCTGCAGTTCCTGCAGCAGCAACTCCAGACGCTCACGCTCGACCTGCTCGGCCATGGTCTCCACCTGGTCCTTGTCCAGCTGAATGCTGGTATCAGGCGTCGGCTCCGACTTGGCTTCGGGGTTGATGGTCTTTTCCGGCGCCAGCTGAGGCGAGCCGCCCAGGTCGATGACGTAGGGCGTTCCGCTTTCCGAGAAGCCGATCGGGTCCTTGAAGTAGCCGGCAATGGCGATCTTCTGTTCCGGGGTGGCCGTGGACAACAGCCACAGCACCAGGAAGAACGCCATCATCGCCGTGGCGAAGTCGGCGAAGGCGATTTTCCAGGCGCCGCCGTGGTGGCCGCCGCCAAAGCGCTTGACGCGCTTGACGATGATGGGCTGATTGTTCTCCATGACTCAGCGACCGCGAACCGCTTGTTCCAGTTCGGCGAAGCTTGGGCGGTGCTTGGGGTACAGCACCTTGCGCCCGAACTCGACCGCCAGCGAAGGCGGCATGCCCGAGGCCGAGGCCACCAGCGAAGCCTTGATCGATTCGTAGAGGTTCAGCTCTTCCTTGGCATCGTGCTCCAGGCACTTGGCCAACGGGCCGAAGAAACCGTAGGCCGCCAGAATACCGAAGAAGGTACCCACCAGTGCCGCACCCACATGGAGGCCGATGGAGGCCTGGTCGCCATCGCCGAGCGAGGCCATGGTCACCACGATACCCAGTACCGCCGCAACGATACCGAAGCCGGGCATGCCGTCGGCGATGCCGGTCACCGCATGGGACGGGTGCTCCAATTCTTCCTTCATGCTCAGCAGTTCCATGTCGAACAGGCCCTCGAGTTCGTGCGGGGCCATGTTGCCGGTGGACATGATGCGCAGATAGTCGCAGACGAACGCGGTCATGCGCTCATCGGCCAGCACCGTCGGGTACTTGGCGAAGATCGGGCTGGCGGCGGCATCCTCGATATCGGCCTCGATGGCCATCATGCCTTCGCGCCGGCTCTTGTTGAGAATTTCGTACACCAGGCCCAGCACTTCCAGGTAGAAGGCGTGAGTGAAGCGCGAGCCGAACATCTTCATCGACTTCTTGATGACGTGCATGGTCATGTGGCCAGGGTTGGCCTGCAGGAATGCACCAAAGGCCGCACCGCCGATGATCAGTACTTCGAACGGCTGGATCAGTGCCGCGATCTTGCCGTGGGAAAGCACGTATCCGCCGAGCACGCTCGCGAATACGACGATGATGCCGATAATTTTAGCCATAGGTTCAAAGCACTTGCTGTCGTGGTCAGGGGAAGAGACGGGAGCTTTAAAACTCTTCTTCTACTTATCGGCAGAACTGCGCCAGACTATAGCCACTCAATGCGAAAAGCCAGTTCGGACTGATGTCAAAATGCCAATTGAAACCAAGGTGCCCGCTCAGGCTCCACGTACGCTAGAGGCCTGGGTAAAGCTGCTCGAGAGTGTTCGCATCCCCGTGCCGAAGCACAGCTACGACCGGGTCATGGCCGCCATCCACGATAGCCGCCGCTCGCTGCGCGATATCGCCGAACTGATGCAGGATAGCCCGGCGCTGGTGCTGTCGGTGATGCGCGAAGCCAATCACCCCACCAATGCCAGCCTGGCCGAGCCCGCCGAAAGCCTGGAAGTCGCCCTCAACCGCCTGGGCCTGGAGCGCAGCGAACAGCTGCTCAAGCGCCTGCCAGCAGTGCCCGTCGAAGAGATCCCGCCGGTACTGTGCCAGTTCCAGCTGATCAGCCAGCACGCCTCGCAGCAGGCCAACGGCCTGTTCGCAAGCCGCCTGGCACGGCTGTGGCAGGAAATCCACTGGGGCAGCCTGTTGTTCCTGTCGCCACTCTGGCCGCTGGCGCTGGCCTACCCCAAGCTGCTCGATACCTGGGAGCTGCGGGTTATCCACAAGGGCGAAGACGCCGCCCATGTCGAGGAAGAACTGTTTGGCGTGCGCATCATGGAGCTGTGCCAGACCATGGCGGAGTACTGGCGCCTGCCACAATGGGTGACCCAGGGTTACCGCCTACTGCTGGAAGAGCGCGAACAACTGGCCCAGGTGCTCAGTATCGCCCGCGACCCGGACCTGCTCAGCCAGCAACACCGCCTGGACGCCGAGCCTGGCCTGCGCCGCTGGTTCAACCAGCCGGCCAACACCGTGCTGCTGGCAAACAACCTGGCCCTGGCGGCACAAGTGGGCTGGGACAACCCGCACCTGTTGCGCTGGCAGCTGCTGACCGCACTGTACCTGCAGACCTCGCTGGACGACGTGCAGCAGCAGGTGCACCAGCAGGCTGCGGCCAGCGCCCGCCGCCATGCCCAGCATGCCTTGTTCCACCCGGCCGAAGCGCTGATCTGGCCCTGGCACCAGCGCCGTCCGCACCCAGACATGCTGGCTCCGCCACCTCCCACAAGCGACGAACTGGCGCGCTGGCGCAAGCTGTGCCAAGACCTTCTGGCCCAGCCCAGCCCGTTCACCAACAGCGTGCACCTGGCCACGCAGGTTATCGAGGCCCTTCTGGCCTCTGGCATGCAGCGGATACTGCTGCTGAGCCTGGACAAGGCCAACGACCAGCTGCGCGTGCAGCAGATGGCCGGCCTGCCCAAGGAAGCCGGGGCGCTGGTACTGCCGGTGGCGCAGAACAAACTGCTGCAAAAGCTGCTGGCCAAGGCCGGGCAATTGCGTATCACCCCGGAAAACCACAGCCAGTTCTCGGCCCTGCTGCCGGCCCCGCTGCGTGCCTTGTTCCGCAGCGAGCACGTGCTGCTACGCTCGCTGGCGGTGGCGGACCAGGTGCTGATGCTGATGGTGGCTGACCAAGGCTGCCGGCCGCTGGCCGATATCAGCGTGCAAGCCTTCGGCAAGACCGCACAGTGCACCGAACGGGCGCTGTCGGTGTTTGCCAACCGCAAGGCCTGAGCCTTGCGCTACAATCGCCCCTCTTTCCACACTGGAGACCGTGGATGACTGACTTTTCCGGCCTGCCCCTGGTGATCGAAGCCGCGGACCTGCTGCCGCGCCTGGATTCGCCACAGCTGATCCTGGTCGACCTGAGCAGCGCCAACCGCTATGTCAGCGGGCATATCCCCGGCGCACGCTTTGTCGAAGGCAAGCGTACTCAGCTCGGCCAGCCGCCTGCGCCCGGCTTGCTGCCGGCCCAGGCCGATCTGGAGAAGCTGTTCAGTGAACTCGGCCACCGCGAGGATGCGGTGTATGTGGTGTACGACGATGAAGGTGGCGGCTGGGCCGGGCGCTTCATCTGGCTGCTCGATGTGATCGGCCACAAGCGCTATCACTACCTGAACGGCGGCATCCAGGCTTGGCCGGCCGACAAGCTCTCCACCGAAGCGCCCGCCAGAGCTAATACCCCCGTGCAGCTGCGCATCGACACGGCACCCACAGCCACCCGAGAGTACCTGCAAAGCCGCCTGGGCGCGGAAGATCTGGTCATCTGGGATGCTCGTGGCCCGCAGGAATTCCGCGGCGAGAAAGTACTGGCAGCCAGGGGCGGCCACATTCCCGGCGCGATCAACTTCGAGTGGACGTCCGGCATGGACCTCAATGACCACCTGCGCATACGCAAGGACATCGCCGAAGTCCTGCAGAAACTGGGCATCACTCCTGACAAGGAAGTCATTACCCACTGCCAATCCCACCGTCGCTCCGGTTTCACCTACCTGGTGGCCAAGGCCCTCGGCTATCCACGGGTCAAGGCCTACGCCGGCTCGTGGAGCGAATGGGGCAACCACCCGGACACGCCTGTAGAAGTCTAAGGAACCTGCATGAAATCCCGTTTGTTCATCATCAGCCAGTACCTGCTGCCGCACCACTTGCTGTCGCGGCTGGCCGGCTGCATAGCCGAGTGCCGCGTGCGCTGGTTCAAGAATGCCTTCACCGCCTGGTTCGCCAAGCGTTACCAGGTCAACATGAGCGAAGCGCTGGTCGAGGACCTGAGCGCCTACGAGCACTTCAATGCATTCTTCACCCGCGCCCTTAAGCCGGGTGCCCGCCCGCTGGACGAGACTCCGGGCGCCATCCTGTGCCCCGCCGACGGTGCCGTCAGCCAGCTTGGCCCGATCGAGCACGGCCGCATCTTCCAGGCCAAGGGCCACGGTTTCAGCGCGCAGGAGCTGCTGGGCGGTGACCCGGCCATGGCCGCGCCGTTCATGGGCGGCGAGTTCGCCACCATCTACCTGTCGCCCAAGGACTACCACCGCGTGCACATGCCGCTGGCCGGTACCCTGCGTGAAATGGTCTACGTGCCGGGCCGCCTGTTCTCGGTCAACCAGACCACTGCAGAGAACGTCCCCGAGCTGTTCGCCCGCAACGAGCGCGTGGTCTGCCTGTTCGATACCGAGCGCGGGCCGATGGCCGTGGTGCTGGTGGGCGCGATGATCGTCGCTTCGATCGAAACCGTGTGGGCCGGGCTGGTGACGCCACCCAAGCGTGAACTGAAGACCTTCCGCTACGACGAAGCCAGCCGTGCGCCGATCCACCTGGAGAAAGGTGCCGAACTAGGCCGCTTCAAGCTGGGGTCGACTGCTATCGTGCTGTTCGGGCCGGAGCAGGTGAAGTGGGCGGAGAACCTGGGGGCTGGTTCCGCGGTGCGCATGGGCCAGCAGTTGGCGGCGCCTGTGCAGGCTTGATTGCCTGATGGAACCTGGGGCCGCTTTGCGGCCCTTTCGCGACATAAGGCCGCTCCTACAGGAGATATGCGATTCCCTGTAGGAGCGGCCTTGTGTCGCGAAAGGGCTGCGAAGCAGCCCCAAATTTGCAGATCAGCCGCGCGCGTCGCGGTCACGCAGGCCCAGCAGATACAACACCCCATCCAGCCCTAGGGTAGAAATCGCCTGCTTGGCCGACTGGCGCACCAGCGGCTTGGCGCGGAACGCCACTCCCAGGCCGGCCAGCGACAGCATCGGCAGGTCGTTGGCACCGTCACCAACGGCAATGGTCTGCTCCAGCTGCAAGCCTTCTTCGCTGGCCAGCTTCTGCAGCAGCTCGGCCTTGCGCTGGGCATCGACGATCGGCTCCACAGCCACGCCGGTCACCTTGCCATCGACCACTTCCAGCTCGTTGGCGAACACATAGTCGATGCCCAGGCGCGCCTGCACCTGGCGGGCAAAGTAAGTGAAGCCACCGGACAGGATCGCCGTCTTGTAACCCAGGCGCTTGAGCTCGGCAAACAGATTCTCGGCACCTTCAGTCAGACGCAGCGACGCCCCGATCTCATCCAACACGCCCACATCCAGGCCCTTGAGCAGCGCCATGCGCTCCTTGAAGCTGGCGCGGAAGTCCAGCTCGCCGCGCATCGCGCGCTCGGTGATGGCGGCAACCTGCTCACCCACGCCAGCGGCCTTTGCCAGTTCGTCGATGACCTCGGCTTCGATCAGCGTCGAGTCCATGTCGAAGACCGCCAGGCGACGGTTGCGGCGGAACAGGTCGTCCTTCTGGAAGGCAATGTCGATGCTCAGCTCTTCGGCCAGGGCGAAGAAGTCGGCACGCAGAGCCTCGGCATCGCTCGGCACGCCGCGCACAGAGATCTCGATGGCCGCCTTGCCCTTGTCGGTCTCGGCATCCAGCGCCACACGGGCCGACAGGCGCTCGATGCGCTCGATGGTCAGGCCGTACCGGCTGATCACCGCACTCACCCGCTGCAGTTGCTCTGGAGTGATCTTGCGGCTGAGCAAGGTGACGATGTGGCGCGCCTCGCCCTGGCCATCGGCCCAGTGCTGGTAGTCCGCCTCGGAAATCGGCGTGTAGCGGGCCTGCAGGTTCAGTTCGTGGGCCTTGGCCTGCACGCTCTGCAGCAGGGAGGTGGCCACTTCGTTGTCCGGGATATCGACCAGGATGCCGAACGACAAGGTACCGTGCATGACTGCCAGGCCAATGTCGAGGATGCTCACACCGCCCTGCAGCAGGACGCCGGTGATAGCCGCAGTGAGACCGGGACGGTCCTCACCGGTGATGTTGATCAGGACGATTTCGCGCACAACCTGGCTCCGACTTCGATGAAAAATGCGCATTCTACCGATTTTCCGTGACCGTCGGGCGCCAACGATACTTTGCCGACAAAACCCGGCTCGCTATACTGCCCCACACTTTCATGCCATTAAGAGCCGAGCTCAGTGAACCGGCCCACGCCCGTCAAAGCAGACAACTTCTTCCTGATGATCTATCGCGCCCTGAGTCAACGTCGCGTGCCGCTGGCACTACGCATCGCCTGCACCAACATTTTCCTGGTGGCGCTGGCGTTGGTGATCTACGCCTGCGTGATGGGCCTGCAGTTCAAGCAGGCCATGCACGAGCAGGCCGATGCCCTGGGCCAGAGCCTGACCACCCAGACCGCCACCTCGGCGACCGAGTTGCTGGTGGCCAACGACATCCTCAGCCTCAACGTTCTGCTCGGCAACCTGGTGAAAAACCCACTGGTGGCCCATGCGGCGATCTACAGCGTGGACAACCGCATCCTCGCGGAAGCCGGCCAGCGCCCGCGCAACAGCCTGCTGGGCGAGGCCGAAGGCCTGTACCAGACCAAGATCACCTTCCAGGACGTGACCGCCGGGCAACTGCGCATCAGCCTGGACATGAGCCAGTTCCAGCAGCCGATGCTGATCAGTCTGCAGAGCATGGGCATCCTTGCCGCCATCCTGCTGGTGCTGGCGCTGACCCTGAGCCTGCGCCAGGGCCGCTTCATCACCCTGCCGTTGCTGCAGCTGCGGGTGTGGCTGCGCGACCCGCAACCCTATACCCCGGCCACCGACCGCCAGGACGAGATCGGCGACATCGCCCGCCAGCTGCACGCGCGCCTGGCCCCGCCGCCGCCACCTGAGCCGGAGCCCGAAGAAGAAGAAGAAGAAGAAGACGAGCAGTTCGACGACTTGCACGACGCTGCCCCGGCAGTCAAGGTCGCACCGCGCGCCAAGCTTGCCGCCCAGGCGGACGAGGATGACGATGAAGCCTTCGCCGGCCTGCTGGACGACGAAAGCGCGCCCAAGGTTGCCGTGGTCGAATCCGACGAGCCGCAGCACAGCGCCGTGCTTGCCGTGCAACTGGGCTCGCAGGAGCAGCTGCGTCGCCTGCCGCGCACGCGCCTGACCGAACTGACCGAGCGCTACCGCGATTGCCTGGAGCATGCCGCCTCACTCTACGACGGTGAAACTCACACGCTCAACGACGGCAGCACCCTGGTGCTGTTCCACAGCCGCGACTGCGGCGAGGACTACCTGACCAACGCCATCTGCTGCGGCGAGCTGTTGCGCGCCTTGGGCCATGCCCTGCAGATCGAGGTAGCGGACAGCGGCATTACCCTGCAGCTGCAGCTGGGCCTTGCCCTGGGTAACGACCTGCAAGGGCTGGAGCTGGTAGACCTGCTGATGGCCGAAAAGGCCCAGGACGCTCTGGCACTGTCGCAGCACAGTCGCAACTTGTTGCTGGTAGAACGGCAGATCAGCGATGACACGCTGATTCGCCAGCGCGCCCGCATTCGCCCGATTGCCAGCCCCGAGGGTGCCTGCTGCGTGGAGCGCCTGATGGAACCCTACCCGTCGATGCTGGAGCGGCAGTTGGCGCGGATGCACGAACGCCGGGCCTGATACCGGGCTGGCTTCTTCGCGGGTAAACCCGCTCCCACAGGGCCTGCACCAACCTGTGGGAGCGGGTTCACCCGCGAGAGACCAGCACATACAGTACAAAAACTGCAGATACGAAAAAGCCCGCAATGATGCGGGCTTTTTCGTATCTGGCAGTTAGATCAGAACCGGTAGACTTCCATATCGGTTCGAATCGGCGCAGCCATCGGGATCTTGGATTTCTCAGGCGTCTTCTTCACCTGCACCGGAGCAGCCGATTTTTTAGGCGACTCTTCGGCAATCGCCGGCTGGTTAGCCAGAGGCTTGACCGCTGTGCTCAGCTGTTCGGCCAGTTTCTGAAGCAACTGGCCCTGGGCCTGCACCTGCGACGCCTCGCTGCCCGCGTGTGGCTGTTCGAGGTGAACGATGCGGTTGTCACGCACATGGCCACGACGGTCCAACAGGCGCCACTGGGCATCCAGGACGGCCGGCTGGTCCTTGCCCGAGTCCAGGCGAGTGATCGACAGCAGCACTTGTACATCCGGGTTGAACCCGGCAGCCGCCGGGGCCAGCACCACGCGCTGGCTGTCCAGGCGCCAGGCGAGCTGGCGCACCAGCAGCTGGTCGATATCCGACGAAAGGCTGCCGGCCCAACGACCGTCGGTCGCCGAACTCAGGCTGCCATCGGCCTGACGCTGCAGGAACGTCTCACGTTGCAGGTAATCGGCAACCGATACCGGGCCGAGCACCACGGCCATGCCCGCACTCTGCGAAGGCTGGCCAGGATCACCACTGTCGAGCTGGTACAGGGCAACCGGCTGATGCATGGTGCACCCGCCAAGGCCCAGCAGGCCAGTCATCAACAGCGCAAATGGAAGGCGCAGAAATTTCATCATCCCATCCAGGCGGTCGCCAAAAGGCCAACCGCAGTGATACACATAAATTCAAACGGGCACACGGCCACGCCGGCACCGCAAGGGCCATATCATCCGCGAAATAACCGTCCGACTCCAGCATTTCTGCCCGGAACGACGCTGAAATTGCCGCTCCAGACATTTCAACCGCTTACGCCGGCACTTCCACCTGCAACCCATCGACCCGCTGGAACCCGCGTGGCAGCTTGCTGCCGCGCCGTCCGCGCTCGCCCTTGTAATGCTCCAGGTCGTCCGCTTTCAGAGATAGGGTACGCTTGCCGGCTTGCAATACAAGCGTCGCGCCATCTGCAATCACGGCCAGATCGGTAACAAATTCTTCACGGCTCGCCACACGGTCGCCCGGCACCCCGATAATCTTGTTGCCCTTGCCTTTGCCCAACTGAGGTAGGTCGCTGACCTTGAATACCAGCAGACGTCCTTCGGTGGTAACCGCCGCCAGCCAGTCCTGCTCGCGGTTGGCCACCGGCCGCGGGGTCATGACCTTGGCACCGTTGGGCAGGCTGAGCAAGCCCTTGCCGGCCTTGTTCTTGGCCTGCAGGTCTTCACCCTTGACCACGAAGCCATAGCCGGCGTCCGAAGCCACCACGTACAGCGCATCGTCGTCCGGCAACAGCACGCACTCGAAGGTGGCCCCCGGTGGGGGCGTCAGGCGGCCGGTCAGCGGTTCGCCCTGACCACGCGCCGACGGCAGGCTGTGAGCGGCCAGCGAGTAGCTGCGGCCAGTGGAGTCGATAAGCACGGCAAATTGGTTGGAGCGCCCGGCGGCTGCGGCCTTGAAGCCATCGCCGGCCTTGTACGACAGGCCGGTGGCATCAATGTCGTGGCCCTTGGCGCAGCGCACCCAGCCCTTCTCCGACAGCACAACGGTAACCGGCTCGGTCGGCATCAGCTCGTTTTCCGACAGCGCCTTGGCCTCGGCACGCTCGACGATCGGCGAGCGGCGGTCGTCGCCATAGGTTTCAGCATCCTTGATCAGCTCGCTGCGTACCAGCTTGCGCAGCTTGGCATCGCTGCCCAGCAGGGCGAGCAGCTTGGCCTGCTCCTTCAGCAATTCATCCTGCTCGCCGCGGATCTTCATCTCTTCCAGGCGTGCCAGCTGCCGCAGGCGGGTTTCGAGAATGTAGTCGGCCTGGATTTCGGTCAGGTCGAAACGGGCGATCAGGGCCTGCTTGGGCTGGTCTTCGGTACGGATGATGTGGATAACTTCATCCAGGTTGAGGAACGCGGTCAGCAAACCTTCCAACAGGTGCAAGCGCTTCTCCACCTTGTCCAGGCGGTGCTGCAGGCGGCGACGGACGGTAGCGGTACGGAACTCCAGCCATTCCAGCAGCAGCGCTCGCAGGTTCTTCAGCTGTGGCCGGCCGTCCAGGCCGATGATGTTGACGTTGACCCGGTAGCTGCTCTCCAGGTCGGTCGTGGCAAACAGGTGCTGCATCAGCTCATCGGCATCCACACGGTTGGAGCGCGGGATGATGACGATGCGGCACGGGTTCTCGTGGTCCGACTCGTCACGCAGGTCGGCGACCATAGGCAGCTTCTTGGCCTGCATCTGCGCAGCGATCTGCTCCAGCACCTTGGCCCCGGAGACCTGGTGCGGCAGCGCGGTGACGACGATGTCGCCATCCTCGACGCGGTAGACGCCGCGCATACGGATGGAGCCGCGACCGCTTTCGTACATCTTGAGGATTTCTGCCCGCGGTGTGACGATCTCGGCCTCGGTCGGGTAGTCCGGTCCCTGGATGTGCTCGCACAGCTGCTCGATGGTGGCCTTGGGCTCGTCGAGCAGGCGCACACAGGCCGTGGCCACTTCACGCAGGTTGTGCGGCGGTACGTCAGTGGCCATGCCCACGGCGATACCAGTGGTGCCGTTGAGCAGGATGTTGGGCAGGCGCGCAGGCAGCACGGCCGGCTCCTGCAGGGTGCCGTCGAAGTTTGGCACCCAGTCCACGGTGCCCTGGCCGACTTCGCTGAGCAGCACTTCGGCGTAGCGCGAAAGACGCGCTTCGGTATAACGCATGGCGGCGAACGACTTCGGATCGTCTGGCGCACCCCAGTTGCCCTGGCCGTCGACCAGGGTATAGCGGTAGCTGAACGGCTGGGCCATCAGCACCATGGCCTCGTAGCAGGCCGAGTCGCCGTGGGGGTGGAACTTGCCGAGCACGTCACCGACGGTACGCGCCGACTTCTTGTGCTTGGCATCGGCATCGAGCCCCAACTCGCTCATGGCGTAGACGATGCGTCGCTGCACCGGCTTCAGGCCATCGCCGATGTGCGGCAAGGCGCGGTCCATGATCACGTACATGGAGTAGTTGAGGTAGGCCTGTTCGGTGAAGTCAGCCAGCGAGCGGCGTTCTACGCCATCCAGGCTGAGTTCCAGTGAGTCGCTCATGCGGGCCTCGTCATTTCAGGTTCTGGCGCAGCAGCATGGTGCCGCCGCGCTGGGTAAATTCAAGTTGTTTCAGGGCACTCATGCCCAGCAATACGGTCTGCCCGTCCAGGCCCGGCACCACGATGGCGCGCACGTCCCGCAGGTGGATATCCCCCAGCTGCAGGCTGGCCAGGCGCGTGCGGTAGCCTTCGGTACGGCCGTTGGCGGTACTGAGCTGCACCGGGCTGCCACGCTCCAGGCCCAGCTCGCGGCCCAGCGCCTCCGGGATGGCCACGTCGGTGGCACCTGTGTCGAGCATGAAATGCACCACCTGGCCATTGATTGCGCCATCCATCACGAAGTGGCCCTGGCCGTTGCCCAGCAGGCGCACCTCGATAAAGCCTTCGCCATGCGACGACTGCACCTGGGCATTGGGGTTGCGCTGGCTGTCTTCCCATTGGCCGAAGAAACGCGTGGCAAGGAACAGCGCCGCCGCCCAGGCGACGATCATCAATACCTTGCCAGCCCGCTTGCCCGGTGCCTGGCTCATGGCTTGGCGCTCCATCCGCCTTCCGGCGCATCGAAGCGCCAGACGATCGGGCGTGCTTCGCCATCGGCGCGGGCGCCGTTGTTGTTGTCCACGCCTATCCAGGCGCCCTTGGCATCGATCACCAGGGCCTCGGCCAGACCGAACGGCTGCTGGTAGCGACGCGACTCGACCAGGGCATCGGCAGCGAACGACCAGCAGCGCTCGACCATGCCGCTGTCGGTATCCCGACGACAGACGCGGTAGGCATTGCGTTCGAGAGTGAACAGCTTGCCTTCGAACCAGGCCAGGTCGGCGAAGTCGCGCGACAGTGCCTGGGCATTGGGCATCTGTGCCGGTTGCATTTCGACCCCTGCCTCGCTCAGCAACACGCAGCTGCGGCCGCAGGTCCACACCGACTGCTGGCGCTCGATGGCCACCAGGCCACGGCGCTCGCGCTCGGCGGCCAGCCACAGGCGGTCACCCGCCGGGTTGATCGCCAGGCCTTCGAACAAGGCGTTGAAGTTCAGCAGCATGCCGCTGGCCCGGGCCTGACGAACCATGGCCGGGTCGATCTTCAACCAGTCCGCCTCGCCTTCCAGCGGCAGTTGCAGCACAGCGGCATGAGCTTCGCTGACCAGGTACAGGTTGCCCGCCTGGTCACAGCTGATGCCTTCGAAATCCAGCTCGCCACCACGAATATACGACGCCGCCCAGTTGCGCGACTTCAGGCCCCACGGCAGGCCACTTTCCGGCACCGCTGGCGGGGTGAAGGTGAGCGGCTGCGCGCGCCAGGTCGGGTTTTGCTGGTCGAAGCGGTAGATGCGGTCGTCGTCGCGGTCGGATACGCCCCACAGCCCGCCCCGGCATTCCACCAGGCCAGACAGGTTGCCACCGCGCATGCCTTCGATCGGGTGCTCGGCGCTCAGCTTCAACTCTGGCCAGTTGCCCGCCAGGCTCGGCAGGGCAACCAGCGCCAGGCAGGCAGCCAGAAGCCGCCGAATCAAACCATGACCTCGGCCAGGTTGCCCTTGGTTTCCAGCCAGCTCTTGCGGTCGCCCGCGCGCTTCTTGGCCAGCAGCTTGTCCATCAGCTCGCAGGTGGCCTGCACGTCGTCCAGGGTCAGTTGCACCAGGCGCCGGGTATTCGGGTCCATGGTGGTCTCGCGCAGCTGTGGCGGGTTCATCTCGCCCAGGCCCTTGAAGCGGGTGACCTGTGGCTTGCCGCGCTTCTTCTCGGCAACCAGACGATCGAGGATACCGTCACGCTCGGCCTCGTCGAGGGCGTAGTAGATTTCCTTGCCCAGGTCGATGCGGTACAGCGGCGGCATGGCCACGTACACATGCCCGGCCTCGACCAGGGCGCGGAAGTGCTGGACAAACAGTGCGCACAGCAGCGTGGCGATGTGCAGGCCGTCGGAGTCGGCGTCGGCGAGGATGCAGATCTTGCCGTAGCGCAGCTGCGCAAGGTCGGTGGCCCCCGGGTCGACGCCAATGGCCACGGCGATGTTGTGCACTTCCTGGCTGGCCAGGACTTCGCCACCATCCACTTCCCAAGTGTTGAGGATCTTGCCACGCAGCGGCAGGATCGCCTGGAATTCCTTGTCGCGAGCCTGCTTGGCCGAGCCACCGGCCGAGTCACCCTCGACCAGGAACAGTTCGGCGCGCATCGGGTCCTGGCCGGCGCAATCGGCCAGTTTGCCGGGAAGTGCCGGGCCCTGGGTTATGCGCTTGCGCTCGACCTTCTTGCTGGCCTTCAGGCGGCGCCCGGCGTTGCTGATGGCCAGCTCCGCCAGTTGCATGCCCAGCTCGGGGTGGGCGTTGAGCCACAGGCTGAACGCGTCCTTGACCACGCCGGAAACGAAGGCAGCCGCCTCGCGCGACGACAGGCGCTCCTTGGTCTGCCCGGAGAACTGCGGGTCCTGCATCTTCATCGACAGCACGAAGGTGATGCGCTCCCAGACGTCTTCCGGCGCCAGCTTCACGCCGCGCGGCAGCAGGTTGCGGAACTCGCAGAATTCACGCATGGCATCCAGCAGGCCCTGGCGCAGGCCGTTGACATGGGTGCCGCCTTGGGCAGTAGGGATCAGGTTGACGTAGCTTTCCTGGATGCTGTCGCCGCCTTCTGGCAGCCACAGCAAGGCCCAGTCCACCGCCTCCTTGTTACCGGCCAGGCTGCCGCAGAACGGCTCGTCGGGCAGGCGCTGGAACTCATTTACGGAATCGACCAGGTAGGAGCGCAGGCCGTCCTCGTAGTGCCATTCGACCTTCTCGCCGCTGGCCTTGTCCTCGAAGCTGACCAGCAGGCCCGGGCACAGCACGGCCTTGGCCTTGAGCACATGCTTGAGGCGGCTGATGGAGAATTTCGGCGAATCGAAGTACTTGGGGTCGGGGCTAAAGTACACGCTGGTGCCGGTATTGCGCTTGCCAACCGTGCCGACCACTTCCAGCTCGCTGGCCTTGAAGCCATCGGCGAAGGTCATCTGGTATTCGTTGCCGTCACGTTTGACGCGTACGCGCACCTGGGTCGACAGGGCGTTGACCACAGAGATGCCCACGCCGTGAAGGCCACCAGAGAACTGATAGTTCTTGTTGGAGAACTTGCCGCCGGCGTGCAGCTTGGTGAGGATCAGCTCGACCCCGGACACGCCCTCTTCCGGGTGGATGTCCACCGGCATGCCGCGGCCATCATCGCTGACTTCCAGCGAGTGGTCGGCATGGAGGATGACCTGCACCGAACGGGCGTGACCAGCCAGGGCTTCGTCGACACTGTTGTCGATGACTTCCTGGGCCAGGTGGTTGGGGCGGCTGGTATCGGTGTACATGCCCGGCCGCTTGCGGACCGGGTCAAGGCCCGAGAGGACTTCGATGGCGTCTGCGTTATAGGCGCTAGCGCTGGGAGTGGCCATAGGGTCTCGTCGTCAGTCTGGTGAATGCAAAAAAGTCAAAATACAGAAAAATCGAGCGCTGCGTACTGCCCACGGGCAATGCCGGCGAAGGCCAGCAGTGCTGGCAGGCGCTCGGCGAAGCCCTGGAAGCTGTGGTCGCCACCGGCCTGGATGCGCAGGGCACAAGCACGGTAATAGCGCTCGGCATGGCGATAGTCCAGGGTTTCATCGGCGGTCTGCAGCCACACTTGATAGCGGCTGGCATCCACCGGGGCTGGTACCTCAAGCTCGGCCAGGGCCTGCACATGATCGTGGGTCAGCTCCCACGCTTCACCGGTGTAGTGATTGTGCTGGGTGCCCAGGTAGCCGTCGAAATGCTTGTGCGGTGTTACCGCCGGGTTCACCAGCAAGGCCTTGAGGCCGTGGCGCTCGGCCAGATAGGTGGCATAGTAGCCGCCGAGCGAACTACCTACCAACAATGGTGCGCCCAGTTCGGCGATGGCAGCTTCGAGCTGGGCGATGGCCTGCCGTGGGTGGTGGTGCAAGGCGGGCACCCGCAGTTGGGCCGACAGGCCCAGTTGCTGCATCACGGCCTCGAGTTGGCGCGCCTTGGTCGAAAGTGGCGAGCTGTTGAAGCCATGGATATAGAGGATGGAACCCGACATGCTGCCCCCGGAATCTGTGGCTTCGCGCCCGGTGATATGGGCGCAGGGACGCGCAGTGTAGCGCGTTCGCCGGGTTTTGGCGCCGCACAGGGGTTTTAGCAACAAATTCTTCAACAGCTTTGGGAGTGCCGGGGGCGCTTTGCGCCCCTATCGCGACACAAGGCCGCTCCCACAGAAGATCGCGTACCCCTGTGGGAGCGGCCTGGTGTCGCGATAGGGCTGCGCAGCGGCCCCAAAATCCTCAATAACCAGGGCTATCGAAGTCGAGCTTCACTTCGAAGTCCAGCGCCCGCTCCACCCCGGTCTCCAACCGCCCGTCGGCGTGCAGGCGCAGCCAGCGGTATCCAGGCTGCTCCTCACTCACCTTGAAATCCTCGCTGCGCGCCGCGAACTGGATGCAGGTCGACGGAGTGGCCAGCAGGCGACGGCCGTCGCGCACTTCATCCCATTCCTGGTGCACATGCCCCCACAGCAGCGCCCGCACCTGTGGATAACCCTCGACGATATCGAACAGCGCCTGGGCATTGCGCAAGCCGATCGGCGCAATCCAGGCACAGCCGATATCCACCGGCTGATGGTGGAAGCACACCAGGCAATGCCGTTCACCCGCCTCTCGCAAGGCCGTTTCCAGCACTGCCAGCTGGTCATCCTCCAGCAGCCCATGCGTCGCCCCGGGTACGGCCGTGTTGAGCATGACGATGCGCCACGCACCGATATCGGTCACCGCCTGTACCAGCTCCGGTGCCACTTGCGCCATGACTCGGGCCTCGTCATGGTTGCCAGGCAACCAGCGGGTGGGCACGGCAAACGGTGCGGTCAGCTCACGGAATGCTTCATAGGACGCCACACTGGCGTCCTGGGACAGGTCGCCAGTGCACAGCAGCAGGTCGACAAGCGGTTGCTCCCGCCGCACCTGGGCCACTACATGGCGCAGGCTGTCACGGGTCTTGAGGCCCAGCATGCTGCCGGCCGGGTCGGCGAACAGGTGGGCATCGGTCAGTTGCACCACATGCACGGGGCGCGATTGGTCTGGCTGCGGCAACGGCCGTCTCCTCGAACGGATTCAGCGCGAATTATGGCTGTACAACGGGTGCGAGCAAACACCCGTACCCAAACCACGTCACAATTCAGCGAACGCTTGCCAGCTCGTGGCCACAGGCCAGGCAATGGCTCAGCCATTCACCGAGGAACAGGTTGAGCTGGGCCTTTTCGTCCGGCTGGTGCATGGCTTCGTTGGGGTAGGGGTATATGCTGCGCAGGCGTCGGGTGTGTTCGGCACTGACCACTTCGGCCATGCGCGCATCGTGGTACACCTGCACTTCCAGGTGCGGTACCGGCAACCACGGCAGGCTGTGCTCCTGGCGCACGTGCAGGGTGGTGGTGTACGGGCAGGCCAGCACCACGTCGAGCACCAGCACGCCAAGCATCTGGTCGCCCTGGGTCATGCCGATGCGGCGCGAGCTCTGGGTGGTGCGCATGTCGGGCAACAGGCGCATCAGCCGGGCGTAGTTGGCCTCGCAGGCTGCCTGCAGCCCGACCAGGTCGACCCGATAACGCTCGCGCAGCAGGTTCACTTCCACATACCTCGTACTTCATCACGGTTCAGCGCCAGCCATTGCAGGCCGATGATGGTCGCCGCGTTGCAAATGCGCCCGTCGCGCACCGCTTGCATGGCATCCTCGAACGACCACACGCGCACGCGAATGTCCTCGCCCTCTTCTTCCAGGCCATGCAGGCCGCCCGCCCCTTCACTGCTGCAACGGCCGAGGAACAAGTGAACGTATTCGTCACTGCCGCCGGGCGACGGGAAGTAACGGGTCATCGGCCACAGGGCGCTGAAGGCCAGGCCGGCTTCTTCTTCGGCTTCGCGGTGGGCGACTTCCTCGGGTTGTTCGTCCTTGTCGATAAGCCCTGCCACCATCTCGATCAGCCAGGGGTTGTCGACCTTGTCCAGTGCACCGACGCGGAACTGCTCGATCAGCACCACTTCATCGCGCAACGGGTCGTACGGCAGCACGCACACCGCATCATGGCGCACGAACAGTTCGCGGCTGATCTCGCGGCCCATGCCCCCGGCAAACAACTCGTGGCGCAGGCGTACCTTGTCGAGCTTGTAAAAGCCCTGGAAGCAGTTGGCCCGTTCAATGATTTCGAAGCCCTTGGGCACTGAGTTCAACGCGTCTGACATGGAAATCCTCATTACCTCGAATACCGCATCGCGCCATCCTACTCTGCACGCCTGCCGGTTTCACCCCTTTCCGGCAACCGTTCGCGCACTCGGGACAGCGCGCCTTCTCTCTGTTAGCTTAGTGGCGAACTGAAGGCCGCGCAGACGGTCAAAGGCCGACTTTTCCCTGTTCTGCAAGGATCCTCATGACACTTGTCAAACTGACTTCCGTGGCTGTGCTGGCCCTGGCCCTGGGTGCCTGCCAAAGCCTGTTCACGCCCAACTACCGGGCGCCGCTCGAGGTCAAGCGCGATGCCTGGGAGCATGTCAAACCCGGCTGCAGCGAAAGCGACTGCCCGCTGGTGAACATCGACATGATCCACTTCCCGGCCTTGCCCAAGCTCGATGGCATCGTCGAGAAACGCCTGCTGCAACTGACCGAAGACAACCAGCGCGGCAACGCACCGACCACCCTGCAAGCCTACGAGCAGCAGTACCTGGCCAGTGCCGACAAGCGCAACAGCAGCTACCTGCAGGCCAAGGTACGCGAGCAGCATGACGGACTGGTGATCATCGAATTGTCCAGCTACCTGGACAGCGGCGGCGCCCACGGCATGCCCGGGCGTGGCTTCATCAACTATTCGCGCAAGCTGGACAAGGTGCTGACCCTGCAGGACATGCTGGTGCCCGGCCAGGAAGACACCTTCTGGAAAACCGTCGAGGAATCGCACCGCGCCTGGCTGATCAGCGTAGGCATGGACAAGGATGCCGAGTTCATCAAGACCTGGCCGTTCAAGCAGTCGCCGCACGTCGCCCTGACGTACGGCGCGGTGGTGGTCAAGTACGAGGTCTATACCATCGCGCCCTACTCCATGGGCCACGTGGAGTTGAAGATCCCCTACCCGCGCCTGAATGGCGTGCTCAAGCCCGAGCTGTTTCCCGGCCGCGGCTGAAGCTCAGCAGCCCGTGCAGTAGCCCTGCCAGCAGCAATGCCGGCAGGGTCGCACCCAGGTCCGGCGCTTGCGCGGCGATCAGATGGTACGCGGCAACGCCCACCGCCCAGGCCAGCAGTGCCTGCCAGTGCAAGCCATGCACCTGTGCTGGCAAGCGGCGGCGACGGATCACGTAATGGTCCATCAATACCACACCGAACAGCGGTGCAAACACCGAGCCGATCAGCAGCAGGAAGTTCTCGTACTGTGCCAGTGGCGCCAGCAAGGCGATCAGCGTGCACAGCACGCCAATGGCCAGCGCCAGGTGCTCGACCTTCAGGCGCACCAGCACGCCGGTGGAAACGGCCGCCGAGTGAATGTCGGCAAAAGCCTTTTCCGACTCGTCCAGCAGAATCAGCAGCAGTGGAATGCCCATGCCGGCGCCCGCCAGGGCCAGCAGCAGGGCGTTGGCTTCGCCACTGTCGGCAAAGGCCAGGGTGTAACCCACGCCCAGGCTCATCAGCCAGGTGTTGCCGATGAAGTAACCCAGCACCGTACCACCGAATACATGTTTGCCGTTACGGGCAAAACGCGAGTAGTCGGCGATCAGCGGCAACCAGGACAGCGGCATGGCGATGGCGATGTCGAAACCCACAGCCAGCGACATCGATCCGTCGCCGGCGCGGTTCCACAGTGCCGCAAGGTCAGCCTTGGCGAACAGGTTCCAGGTCAGCCACAGGCAAGCGCCCAGCAGCAGCCAGATACCCCAAGTGCGCAGCACCTTGCGCACGAACGCCAGCGGCCCACCGACTGCGAGCAAGGTGGCCAGGGCGCCGAAGCACAGGGTCCAGAGCACAGGGCTGTTCCAGGCGCTGGCTTCGCCGAACGCCCGCGTGCCCAGCAGGCTGGCGGCATCGCGCATGACGATGATCTCGAACGCGCCCCAGCCCACCAGTTGCAGCAGGTTGAGCAGCGCCGGCAAGCGAGCGCCATGGCCACCCAGGCTCAGTTTCAGCGTGCCCATGGCCGACAGGCCGGTATCGCTGCCGATGACACCGGCAGCCCCCAGCAGCAGCACACCCACACCGGTGCCCAGGGCGACGGCCAGCACCGCGCCAGCAAGGCCCAGGCCAGGGGCCAGCATGGCGCCGACCTGCAGCACCATCAGGCCGATGCCGAGGGAGAACCATAGCGAGAACAGGTCGCGGGCGCCGAAGATGCGCTGGGCGGTGGGTACCGGGTGGTCGGGGGAGAATTGGCTGGGGGTGGTCATGCTTTGACACTCGGCAAGGTATTGGATTGGACGCGATCGCTGTAGGAGCGGCCTTGTGTCGCGAAAGGGCCGCAAAGCGGCCCCAGGTTTTCAGCTTCGCGGCTGAAATTTCCGGGGCCGCTTCGTGGCCCATCGCGACACAAGGCCGCTCCTACAGGGGTCAGCGCTGCGACTTAGACTTTGTGATACAGCTGGCTGCCTTCCTGGCGGAACCGCTCGGCCTGCTCACGCATGCCTTGCTCGACCGTCACATCCACGGTTTCGATCTTGGCGGCGTATTCACGCACTTCCTGGGTGATCTTCATCGAGCAGAACTTCGGCCCGCACATCGAGCAGAAGTGCGCGACCTTGGCCGATTCCTTAGGCAGGGTCTCGTCGTGGTAGGCACGGGCAGTGTCCGGGTCCAGGCCGAGGTTGAACTGGTCTTCCCAACGGAACTCGAAGCGTGCCTTGGACAAGGCGTTGTCACGAATCTGCGCACCCGGGTGGCCCTTGGCAAGGTCGGCGGCATGAGCGGCGATCTTGTAGGTGATGATGCCGGTCTTCACGTCATCCTTGTTTGGCAGGCCCAGGTGTTCCTTGGGCGTGACGTAGCAGAGCATCGCGCAACCGAACCAGCCGATCATAGCCGCACCAATGCCCGAGGTGATGTGGTCGTAGCCAGGAGCGATATCGGTGGTCAGCGGGCCGAGGGTGTAGAACGGCGCCTCGTCGCAGCATTCCAGCTGCTTGTCCATGTTCTCCTTGATCAGTTGCATCGGCACGTGGCCGGGGCCTTCGATCATGCACTGCACGTCGTGCTTCCAGGCGATCTTGGTCAGCTCGCCGAGGGTCTCCAGTTCACCGAACTGCGCGGCATCGTTGGCGTCGGCAATCGAGCCGGGGCGCAGGCCGTCGCCCAGCGAGAAGCTGACGTCGTAGGCCTTCATGATTTCGCAGATTTCTTCGAAGTGGGTGTAAAGGAAGTTTTCCTTGTGGTGTGCCAGGCACCACTTGGCCATGATCGAGCCACCACGGCTGACGATACCGGTGACACGCTTGGCAGTCAGCGGCACATAACGCAGCAGTACGCCGGCATGGATGGTGAAGTAGTCCACGCCCTGCTCGGCCTGCTCGATCAGGGTGTCACGGAACAGCTCCCAGGTCAGGTCCTCGGCCACGCCGTTGACTTTTTCCAGGGCCTGGTAGATCGGCACGGTACCAATCGGCACCGGCGAGTTGCGGATGATCCACTCACGGGTTTCGTGAATGTGCTTGCCGGTGGACAGATCCATGACCGTGTCCGAACCCCAGCGGATGCCCCAGGTCAGCTTGGCCACTTCTTCCTCGATCGAGGAACCCAGGGCGCTGTTGCCGATGTTGCCGTTGATCTTCACCAGGAAGTTGCGGCCGATGATCATCGGTTCCACTTCCGGGTGGTTGATGTTGGCTGGGATGATCGCGCGGCCACGGGCGATTTCCTGGCGGACGAACTCAGGAGTGATTTCTTTCGGGATGTTGGCCCCGAAGCTATGGCCGGCGTGCTGCTCGTCAAGCAGACCAGCGGCACGTGCCTCTTGCAGCTTCATGTTTTCGCGGATGGCCACGTACTCCATCTCGGCAGTGATGATGCCTTGGCGGGCATAGTGCATCTGCGAGACGTTGGCACCAGCCTTGGCCCGACGCGGGTTGCGCACGTGGGCGAAACGCAGCTTGGCCAGTTCGGCATCGTTCAGGCGCTGCTGGCCGAAGTCGGAGCTCAGGCCGGCCAGGCGCTCGGTGTCACCGCGTGCCTCGATCCACGCCGAACGCACATCGGCCAGGCCCTTGCGCACGTCGATGACAACGTTGGGGTCGGTGTACGGGCCGGAAGTATCGTAGACCAGCACCGGGGCATTGGACTCGCCACCGAAATCGGTAGGGGTGTCGTCCAGGCTGATTTCACGCATGGGCACGCGGATGTCCGGGCGCGAGCCTTCGACATACACCTTGCGCGAACGCGGGAATGGTTGCACGGACTGCTGATCGACTTGTGCCGATTCGCTGAGGTTGATCGCTTTTTCTTGTTTGGTCATCACAGGCTCTCCAGACGGCTTCCTAGCAGTGGAATGTCGGGGTGAACCTGAAAGGCGCGGACGCACCCTTGATGGGTGCAGTGCCGGATATGGGGGTGCCTGAAGCTGCATGCAGCTGCGACATTCCCGGACCTGGCACAAGAGGCTCCCCGGGAAGGCGAGCAATCTTGTTCCCTACGCAGGCGCTAACCTGATCAGGTTCAACGGGATCCGCAACTTTGCGATCTCAGCCTTTGCTTCAAGGCACCCCGACAAGAACATGCGCAGTCTAGACTGGAGTGGTCGGCAAAGCCAAGCAGGTAAATGCGCGGATGATGAAAGGCACCCCGAGCGATTGTTGCCGGGTGCGCATGGCACTACACTGGCCCGTCGCTCGATACTCAACAGTTCAGTAATTAAATTTCGTACAAGGATTGCCTCTATGCTGCGCAAACTCTCACTGGCAATAGCCGTGTCTTGTGCGTCCAACGGAGTGGTCTGGGCAGCGGACGTGCCCACTACAGTGAAAACCGACCTGGTCAGCGTCTATCAGGAAGCGGTCGACAACAACGCTGACCTGGCTGCGGCCCGCGCCGATTACGGCGCCCGCCGCGAAGTGGTACCGCAGGCTCGCGCCGGGTTGCTGCCTAACCTGTCGGCCGGTGCCGAAATGCTGAACACCCGCACCAAGCTGGACGAACCATCGGCCACCAGCAACCGCAGCGGCAACACCTGGAGCGCAACCCTGGCGCAACCTATATTCCGCGCTGATCGCTGGTTCCAGTTGCAGGCGGCCGAGGCGGTCAACGAACAGGCGGCGCTGGAGCTGTCGGCGACCGAGCAGAACCTGATTCTGCAAACCGCACAGAACTACTTCGCCGTGCTCCGTGCCCAGGACAACCTGGCCGCGACCAAGGCCGAGGAAGCGGCCTTCAAGCGCCAGCTGGACCAGTCCAACGAACGATTCGACGTCGGCCTCTCCGACAAGACCGACGTGCTGCAATCCCAGGCCAGCTACGACACGGCGCGGGCCAACCGAATCATTGCCGAGCGCCAGGTACAGGATGCCTTCGAGGCCCTGGTGACCCTGACCAACCGGGAATACACGTCGATTCAAGGCGTGGTCCATACCTTGCCAGTGCAGGTGCCTACGCCCAACGACGCCAAGGCCTGGGTCGAAACCGCCGGGCGCCAGAACCTCAACCTGCTGGCCACCAACCACGCGGTCGTCGCTGCCGAGGAAACCCTGCGCCAGCGCAAGGCCGGCCACGCGCCGACCCTTGACGCAGTTGCCAAGTACCAGAAGGGTGACAACGACAACTTCGGTTTCACCAACCCCGCGCCGGCCCCCGTTACGCGCTATAGCGGCGACGTCGAGCAGACCAGCATCGGCCTGCAGTTGAACATCCCGATCTACAGCGGCGGCCTGACCAGTTCGCAGGTGCGCGAGGCCTACCAGCGCCTGAGCCAGACCGAGCAGCAGCGTGAAAGCCTGCGCCGCCAGGTGGTGGAAAACACCCGCAACCTGCACCGCGCAGTGAATACCGACGTGGAACAGGTGCAGGCGCGCAAGCAGTCGATCATCTCCAACCAGAGCGCGCTGGAAGCCACCGAGATCGGCTACCAGGTGGGTACCCGCAATATCGTCGACGTGCTTGACGCCCAGCGTCAGCTGTACACCTCGGTGCGCGACTACAACAACAGCCGCTATGACTACATTCTCGACAACCTGAGCCTCAAGCAGGCAGCCGGAACCTTGAGCCCGCAGGACCTGCAGGACCTCAAGCGGTACCTCAAACCGGACTACAACCCGGACAAGGACTTCCTGCCGCCGGACCTGGCGGCTGCAGCGGCGAAGAACTTCGAGCGTCGCCCCTGAGATAGGGATGTATTTTCCGCAGGGTGGGTTGCTTTTGATGGCCTCATCGCCGGCAAGCCAGCTTCCACAGGTTCTCCAATGGCCTTAAGCCTCGTGCAGTACCTGTGGGAGCTGGCTTGCCGGCGATGAGGCCAGAAAATCCAACACCAGACTCAGCGGATAAGTGCACCCAGGCCATCGAGCAAGCGCTGCAATGCCCCTTGATTGGCCCGCATTACCGCCCTGCCCGCCTCGCCCATGCGCTGCGCGTCCTGCGGCAATTCGACCAGCCGCCGCACCGCTTCGGCCAGCCCCTCGGCATCATCCACCTGCTGCAACGCCCCCGCCTCGCGCAGCATCGCGCTGATTTCAAGGAAGTTGAACACATGCGGCCCCATCAGCACCGGCAAGGCCAGCGCCGCGGGCTCCAGCGGGTTGTGCCCGCCGGTCGCCACCAGGCTGCCACCGACAAAGGCAATGTCGGCCAGGGCATAGAGGAACAGCAGTTCGCCCATGGTATCGCCGAGCAATACGCGAGTCTGCGCATCAACCGGCGTGCCGGCAGAGCGCCGCACGGTGGTGAACTGTTCGCTGCACAGCGCATGCACCGCAGCGAATCGCTCGGGGTGGCGCGGCACCAGGATCAGCAGGGCATCACCATGCACCTGCAACAATTGCCGATGTGCCTGCAGGATCAACGCATCTTCACCTTCGTGGGTGCTGGCCGCGATCCACACCGGGCGCTGTGCAGCCCCCCACTGTTCACGCAATGCCTTGGCACGCGGCAACAGTTGCTCATCGATCTTCAGGTCGAACTTGATCGAACCGGTGACCTGTACGCAATCCGGACGCGCGCCCAGGTCACGGAAGCGCTGGGCCTCGGTTTCGGTCTGCACGGCAATCAGGCTCATCTCGGCCAGCATCGGCCGGGTCAGCCTGGCAAAGCGCCCATAGCCACGGGCCGAGCGCTCAGACAAGCGTGCGTTTGCCAGCGCTACCGGAATGCCGCGCTTCGCACACTGGTGGATGTGGTTGGGCCACAGCTCGGTTTCCATGATGATGCCCAGCTTCGGCCGCACATGGTCGAGAAAGCGCCCTGCCGCCCAAGGCAGGTCGTAGGGCAGGTAGCAATGCTGCACGCGTGGTTCGTCGGCGAACATGGCACGAATGCGCTCTGAACCGGTCGGGGTCATGCAGGTAAGCGTGATTGGCATTTCCGGGTAGGCCTTGAGCAAGGCGCGCACCATCGGTGCCGCCGCAATGCTCTCGCCCACCGATACCGCATGCACCCAGATGCCGCCCCGGCGCATGGCCGGCAGCCTGAAAGCAAAGCGCTCGCCAATGCGTTGACCATAGGCCGGCGCCTTGCGCGCGCGCAGGTACAGGCGCAGCGCAACCAGCGGCAGGCCCAGGTGAAACAACAAGGTATAGAGAGTTCTGTTCATGGCCGCGGAGTTTACCCGATCGCGCGCAGGTGCACCGCAAAGCGCTCGGCCAGCCATTGCGCGGCAGGCCCCAGCGGCTCGTCACGACGCCAAGCCAGTTCCACCACCAAGGCCGGTGGCCGCCACTCGCTATCCAGTTCGACCATGTGCGCTTGGTAGGTCGGGTACTGCACCACGTGCCGCGGCAGCCAGGCCCAGCCCAGGCCGCGCATCAGCAGTTCGGCCATGGCGTAGAAGCTGTCGGCGCGCCATACCTGCGGGCTGATCGCTTCGCCGCCGGGGTAGCCGCTTTGCTGCGGGGCAATCAGCAATTGCCGGTGGCGCGCCAGTTGCTGCCGGGTAACCCGGCCTTCGCCGGCGAGCGGGTGACCGACCGCGCACACCGTGACCATTTCCACACTGCCCAGGGCGCGCCGCTCCAGCGAGGCCGGGATGCTCTCGTGGTGGAAGAACAGTCCAAGATCGGCGCGCCGCTCCACCAGCTTGCGCGCCACATCGCCCTGGGCACCGCTGGCCAGCTGCACCTCCAGGAACGGGTAGCGGCTGGCCAGCTCGTCGAGGCTGTCAATGACCGGCTGATAGGGCATGGCTTCGTCCTGGGCGACCCGCAACAAGGCCTCCTGCCCGCGCATCAGCGCCAACGCACGGCCATCCAGGCGCTCGCACTGGCGCAACAGTTCGCGGGTATCTTCCAACAGGGCGCTGCCGTTCTCGGTCAGCTTGGGTTGCCGGCCACTGCTGCGCTCGAACAAGGTTACCCCCAGGTCGGTTTCGAGCAGGGCGATCGCGCTGCTGATTGCCGACTGGGCCTTGCGCTGCTCGCGGGCCACGGCAGAGAACGAGCGCAGTTCTGCAACGCGCAGGAAAGTACGCAACTGGTCAAGATTCCAATGCTCGGCCATCGTCCTATCTCTCATAGTGATAGGTAATGACTTTACCCCATTCGGGGTGGGACTAGAATCTGCGGCCAGTTAACGGAGGATCTCGCCATGAATGCCTACACCTACCTCGCCATCGCCATCTGCGCCGAAGTCATCGCCACCGCTTCCATGAAAGCGGTGAAAGGCTTGAGCACGCCCTTGCCGTTGCTGCTGATGGTGGTTGGTTACGGCATTGCTTTCTGGATGCTGACCCTGGTGGTGCGCAGCATTCCGGTGGGGATCGCCTATGCCATCTGGTCGGGGCTGGGGATTGTGCTGATCAGTGTGGCAGCGCTGGTGATCTATGGGCAGAAGCTGGATGTGCCAGCGATGCTGGGGATGGCCATGATTGTGGGTGGGGTGGTGGTGATTCAGCTGTTTTCGAAGACTGCTGGGCATTGAGTCCGCCTGTACGGGCCTCATCGCCGGCAAGTCAACTCCCACAGAGTTGATGCAGCCGCAGGGTCAACACCATCCCTGTGGGAGCTGGCTTGCCGGCGATAGGGCCATCACAGGTATACCCTGTATACTTGCCAGCTGTCCCAGTCTTCGAGGTACCGCCATGCCATCTGCCATTTCCACTGACGTGCTGATCGTCGGCGCCGGGGTCGCAGGCCTCTGGCTCAATGCCCGCCTGCGCCGGCTGGGCTACTCGACAGTACTGGTGGAACGCGCCAGCCTTGGCGGCGAGCAGACCATCAAGTCTCAGGGCATCATCCATGGCGGCACCAAGTACGCCCTGCATGGCGCCCTCACCGGCGCTTCGGAAGCCATCGCCGACATGCCGCGACGCTGGCGCGAAGCGCTGAGCGGCAGCGGCGAGCTGGACCTGACCCGCACTCGCCTGCTGTCCGACGCCCATTACCTGTGGTCGCCTGGCACCCTGGCCGGCAACCTCACCAGTTTCTTCGCCAGCAAGGCCGTGCGCGGCCGGGTCGACCAGGTGAAGGGCGAGCAACTTCCGCCCGCGCTGCAGGACCGCGCCTTCAAGGGCAAGGTCTATCGCCTGGCCGAGCTGGTCATCGACGTGCCCAGCCTGCTGGCCAACCTGGCCGAGCTGGCAGGCGACAGCCTGCTGGCCGGTGAGCACATCGAGCCGCTGCGCGAGGGTGAAGACCTGGTTGGCCTGCGCGTCGAGGAGCGCGACATCCGCGCCCAGCGTATCGTGCTCAGCGCCGGCGCCGGCACCGAGCAGCTGCTGCATGCCCTGGGCCTGAACCAGCCAGCCATGCAGACACGCCCGCTGCATATGGTGATGGCCAAGGGTGCCAACCTGAAACCGCTTTACGCCCATTGCCTGGGTGGCGGGCCAAAACCACGGGTGACGGTTACCACCCACCCGGCCGCCGATGGCCAGTGGGTCTGGTACCTGGGCGGCGACCTGGCCGAAGCCGAAGGCGTTGCCCGCGAGCCGGCTGCGCAAATCGCCGCGGCACAGAAAGAAATCGCCAGCCTGCTGCCATGGGTCGACCAGAGCCAGGTGCGCTGGGCCACCCTGCGGGTCGACCGAGCGGAACCGGCGCAATCTGGCCTGGTACGCCCGGACAACGCCTTCCTCGCCGACCAGCAACGCCTGCTGGTCGGCTGGCCAACCAAGCTGGCCCTGGCACCGGACTTCAGCGACCGGGTCATCAGCCACCTGGAGCGCGACGGTATCCGCCCACAGGCGCAGGCCGACCTGGCTGACCTGCCACGCCCACCGCTGGGCGTACCGGCCTGGGAGCAACTACTGCCATGAGCCTGCCGACCCTGCACGACTTCCATCGCCCCTTGGGCAGCACCGGCTTCAAGGTTTCGCCGCTCGGCCTGGGCACGGTCAAGCTGGGCCGCGACCAGGGCGTGAAGTACCCTACCGGTTTCACCATCCCCGGCGACGACGAAGCCCGCCTGCTGCTGGCCCAGGCCCGCGAGCTGGGTATCAACCTGATCGACACCGCCCCAGCCTACGGCCGCAGCGAAGAACGCCTGGGCACGCTACTGCGCGGCCAGCGCGATGAATGGGTGATCGTCAGCAAGGTTGGCGAAGAGTTCGACAACGGCCAATCGCACTTCGATTTCAGCGCCGCCCATACCCGCCGCTCGGTGGAGCGAAGCCTGCGGCGCCTGGAAACCGACCGCATCGAATTGGTGCTGGTGCATTCGGACGGCAACGACCTGGCGATCCTCGAACAGCAGGAGGTTTACCAGACCCTTGCCGAGCTCAAGCAGGAGGGCAAGATCCTCGGCTTCGGCCTGTCTGGCAAGACCGTCGCCGGCGGCCTGAAGGCACTGGAGCAAGGCGACTGCGCCATGGTCACCTACAACCTCAACGAACAGGCAGAACGCCCGGTGCTGGACTACGCTGCCGAACACGGCAAGGCCATCCTGGTGAAGAAGGCACTGGCCAGTGGGCATATCTGCCTTGCCCCGGGCGTTGACCCGGTACAAGCCAGTTTCGAGCTGCTGTTCGCCCACCCGGGCGTGAGCAGTGCTATCGTCGGCACCATCAATCCGTTGCACCTGGCCCACAACGTGGCCACCGTCGCCCGTATTCTGGGCCAGCATTGAGTTGCCCCAGGCCCATGGGCCTGGACTGACCCGACGCAAGGAGGAGCCTCGTGGCGCGAACGCTGATCCGCAAGAACCCGAGCAACTTCAAGACACTACCGCTACATGTCGAGGCCACGCCCGAAGGTCTGATTTACCAGAGCATCGGGATGCCGCTGAACTTTGCCCAGATCCAACAACGGCGCAAGGCTATCCAGCTGCCCGACGTGCAGCGCTTCGTGGTCGAACTGGCCAACCTTGGCGTGTCGGTACGGCTGACCCTGCATTGGCAGAACCGCGATTACTGGGTGCTGGTACGTCAGCGCCGGCAAGACCGTGGCGATGTGGTGCTGAAACTGATTTCCGGCTATGTGCCGGCGCAGGAGCTGAACCTGCCATTGCACACGGCCGTGCAGGAAGTGGCCGAGGAATGCTTGCTGGAAACCCCGGAAGGCTGGCTGGGCGGGCGTTTCAACGACACCTGGTTGCCGGTGCCCTACGCTGCCGCCCTGCACTACCGCGAAACGCCGCACTTCGTGCTGGCCCCGGAGTCGGGTGCCGCGCGCCCGGTGCACTGCGGCAAGCTGATGCTGCTGGAACGGCCGCGGGCGTATGTGCACTTGCCCACCGCCTCGCTGCAACTGATCTACGACATGCGCCTGCAAGTACCCCGGGACGCCAAGAAGCTCAGCCTGTTCCACGTTGATGAGCGGCTGGAGGGCGACCAACTGGTGGCGCGGCTAAATCGCAAACGACCAGACCTGTACCTGATGCCATTGAAGGACGGCCAGCCACTGGCTGAGCTGTATACCGTGAAGAAGGACGAACTGGTGCCGGCAAGCACGCGCGGGCTGTACCTGGCCGAAAGTTTTGCCCGGCAGGATGGCTGGGTGGTCACGGACGAGCGGGTGCGCTGGAAGGATTGGGTGAAGCAGCAGGGATTGGTGGAGAACAAGCCGGTGCGGGCTTCACACCTGCAGCGGTTTGGCGACAAGGCGCGAGAACTGCTGGAGCGGGCGCGTACTTCGCTGCACAAGTAAGATTCCGAGGCCTGTGCCGCCCCTGTAGGAGCAGCCTTGTGCTGCGAAGAGGCCGGTAGAGCTAAAGAAATGCTTTGCCCTACCGGCCTCTTCGCAGCACAAGGCTGCTCCTACAGGTAATGAGGCAGCCTCAGAGGCTCGATCAGTTCTTGCGAATCTTCTCGACGATTGCTGTAGTCGAGCTGTTCTCGACCAGCCCCAGCACCTTCACGGTACCGCCATAGGCCTTGACGATATCGGCACCCACCACCTGGTCGATACCATAGTCGCCACCCTTGACCAGCACGTCCGGCTTGACCTGGCTCAGCAGGTTCTCCGGTGTACCCTCGGGGAAGCTGATGACCCAGTCCACCGCCCCCAGCCCGGCCAGTACGGCCATGCGCCGGTCGACGCTGTTGATCGGCCGGCCCGGCCCTTTCAGGCGGCTGACCGAGGCATCGTCGTTGACCGCGACGATCAGGCGATCGCCCTGGGCCCGCGCCTGCTCCAGATAGGTGACATGCCCGGCATGCAGGATGTCGAAGCAGCCGTTGGTGAAGACGATCTTCTCTTTGTGCGCTCGCGCGTCATCAATGGCCAGCAGCAGTTGCTCCAGGCCCAGCACGCCCCGCTCGGAGCCTTCCTCACGCTGGATCGCCCGGCGCAGCTCGGGGGCGCTGATCGCAGCCGTACCCAGCTTGCCGACCACGATGCCCGCTGCCAGATTGGCCAGGGCCACCGCGTGGGGCAGGTCCTCGCCGGCAGCGATGGCCGCGGCGAGTGTGGAAATGACGGTATCACCGGCACCGGTCACATCGAACACTTCACGCGCCCGCGCCGGTAGGTGCAGGGCCGGCTGGCCGCTGCGCAGCAGGGTCATGCCGTGCTCGCCACGTGTCACCAGCAAGGCGCCCAGGTCCAGGTCCTGCAGCAGCTGCAAGCCCTTGGCTACCAGCTCGGCCTCATCGGCGCAACGGCCGACAATGGTCTCGAACTCGCTGAGGTTGGGAGTGATCAGGCTGGCGCCACGGTAGATGGAAAAATCCTTGCCCTTGGGGTCGGCCAGCACCGGAATGCCCTTGGCCCGCGCGGCCTGGATCAGGCTCTGGTGGTTTTTCAGTGCGCCCTTGCCGTAGTCGGACAGGACCAGCACCTTGACGCCCTCGAGCAGGCTGTCGACCTCCGCACCCAGCGACAGCGGGTCGGTGGCGAATGGCTCTTCGAAATCGATGCGCAGCAACTGCTGGTGACGGCTCATGACCCGCAGCTTGACGATGGTCGGCTGATGCGCGATGCGCTGGAACACCGAGCGCACGCCTGCAGCTTGCAGGCTGTTGGCCAGGCTGTCGGCGGCCTCATCCTGGCCGGTGACGCCAATCAGCGAAGCCGGTGCACCCAGGGCGGCGATGTTCAAGGCAACGTTGGCCGCGCCGCCGGGGCGATCCTCGATCTGATCGACCTTGACCACCGGGACTGGCGCTTCAGGCGAGATACGCGAAGTACCGCCATGCCAGTAGCGGTCGAGCATGACATCGCCGACCACCAGTACCGGGGCTTGATCGAAACGCGGCATGGACAACTTCATGGGCAACCCATATGGAAATAATGAACAGGGGCAGGATATTAGCACAGGGTAGACGACGGCTTTATGGCCAGATCACCCCAGGAAAATTCCCGTGACAATCGGGGCCGCGATGGCCCCGATCAACGAGGGTTCAGGTGATATCGGCCTTGGCCGGCTCATCCAGGCCCATGGCATGCAGGCGGGCATAATGGCCATTGGCCGCAAGCAGCTCGGCATGGGTGCCGCGCTCGACCAGGCGCCCCTGGTCCATGACCAGGATCTGGTCAGCTTTCTCGATGGTCGACAGACGGTGGGCGATCACCAGCGTGGTACGGCCCTGCATCACATGGTCCAGGGCAGCCTGGATATGCCGCTCGGACTCGGTATCCAGCGCCGAAGTGGCTTCGTCGAGGATCAGCAGCGGCGCATTCTTCAGCAGTGCCCTGGCAATCGCCAGACGCTGGCGCTGACCGCCGGAGAGCAGTACGCCGTTCTCACCCACTTCGGTATCGAAGCCTTTCGGCAGCCGGTCGACGAACTCCTTGGCATAGGCATCGGCCGCAGCGGCTTCGATGTCGGCGCGCGGGGCGCCGGCCAGGTCGCCATAGGCGATGTTGTTGGCCACGGTATCGTTGAACAGGGTGACATGCTGGGTCACCTGCGAAACGTGGCGACGCAGGTTGCGCAGGCGATAGTTCTCGATCTCCACGCCATCGAGCAGGATCTGCCCCTGGTCGTGGTGATAGAAGCGTGGTATCAGCGCGGCAAGCGTAGACTTGCCACTGCCGGAGCGGCCGACCAGTGCAATCATCTGCCCTGGCTCGGCTACGAAGCTGATATCGCTCAGCACCTCACGCTCGGTACCCGGGTAGGTGAAGCTGAGGTTGCGCACTTCCAGGCGCCCCTCCACCCGCTCCTTCTCGACGGTACCGGTATCCACTTCAGGCTCTTCGTCCAGTTGCTCGAAGATGCTTTCGGCGCCGGCCAGGCCCTTCTGGATGGTCGAGCTGACTTCCGAAAGCTGACGTATCGGCTTGGGCAACAGGCCGGCGGCGGTGATGTAAGCCACCAGATCACCGGCAGTGGAATCACCGCGCAGGAACAGCACCAGGAACATCAGCGCGGCCATGGCGGTGTAGATCACCAGCTGCAGCATCGGCGTGTACAGCGAGCCGGTCTTGGTCATGTGCAACTGCTTGTCGGTATTGCTCTGGCTGGCCTTGCCGAAACGCTGCTCCTCGTAGGCCTCGCCGCCGAAGCTGCGCACCACGCGGTAGCCCTGGATGGTTTCCGAGGCGACATGGGTGACGTCGCCCATGGCTACCTGGATTTTTTTGCTCTGCTTGCGGAATTTCTTGCTGGCGACGCTGACCATCACCGCGATTACCGGCAGGATGGCGACCATCACGAGGGTCAGGTGCCAGTTCATCCACAGCAGGTAACCAAACAGGAACACCACGGTCAGGCCTTCGCGGATCACCACCTTGATCGCATCGGTCGCAGCACCAGTGACCATGGTCACGTTGAAGGTGATGCGCGAGATCAGGTGCCCGGAGTTGTGGTTGTCGAAGTAGCGGTTAGGCAGCACCAGCAGCTTGTTGAACAGTTCCACACGCAGGTCGTGCACCAGGCACAGGGAAACCTTGGCCAGGAAGTAGTTGCCGAGGAACGAGCCCAGGCCCTGCCACGCGGCGATCAGGATGATCAGCAACGGCACCGCCTGCAGCAGTTGCAGGTCGCGCAGGTAGGGGACGTTTGGGAACAACACCGCTTCGGGGTTGCTCAGCCCATCTACGAAATACTTCAGGATCCCGGCCAGCATCGGCTGGGTCGAGGCAAAGATCACGAAACCGATGATGCTCAGCAGGAAAATGCCGACATAGGGTTTCACATAGCTCAGCAGCCGGAAGTAGATCTTCAGGCTGGAGGTGTGTTCCGCCGGTCGCGGTGTTTCGGCCATTATCAAGCTCGCTGTTCAGGTTGAACCGGAAATTTTACCACAGGCATCATTTTCGGCACTCCCCCATGGCAGCAACATGGCCAGGCCCACGGGCAGCCAGCTGATGAACCATTCGGCACGTGGCGTACCAGTGAGGCTGGCGGCATCGAACTGCATGGCCAGGGTGGAGTACACCCAGAAACCGAGCAGGATCTTGCCGAACAACGTGCCACGTGCGCGGACGATTTCGCCCAGGGTGTACAGCCACACCATGACCCACAGCAGCATGCCGGGCAGGCCCAACTCCACTGCGATGTGGGTGAACATGTTGTGGGTGTGGTCGAAGTGCTTGCCCACTGCACTGACGTCGTAGGCAGCGCCCAGGCCAAGGCCGGTCCAGGGATGTGCGGCGATCATGTCGACCACGGCGTGGAAGATTTCCGGCCGGTAGGACGAACCGCGCTGGGCGATCAGGTCGTACACGAGATAGAAGGCCAGGCAGGTGGCAATGGCCGCCAGCACGGCAAAAACCCGGCTGTGGCGGTCACGGAACCACAACGGGGCCAGGATCACGGTGAGCACCAGGGCCAGGATTGCCCCACGGCTCTGGCTGAGCATGGCAAACAAACCCAGACACACCAGCGCCACCAGCCACAACAACTGCAGGCCACGTTGCCGCGGCGGCTCGTAAAGCAGGAAGAGCACGGCCGAACCGATGACATAGGCGCCCAGGATCGGGTGCGATATCTCGCCGATGCCCTCCAGCCGGGCCAGCAATGGCATGCCCAGCACGCCGTAGAAATGGATTACCGAGACCAATGCGGCAACGGCCAGCAAGGCGCTGCCGGCCAGCAACAGTTGACGAATGCGGGCCTGGCCAAGCTGGCCCAGCAGCGGGAACGCCAGCAGGAATACCAGGATGTAGAGCAGGCGCTTGGCCTCGCGCCCCGGGTTTTCTGCGGCCGACCAGACCAGGCTGAGCCCGCTCCACGCCAGCAGCAGCAACACACTCCCCCACAAGGCCGGCTGACGCCGCCAGGCCTGCACTATTACCTGCCTTGCGGACCACGCCATTACCAGCGTCGGCAACCACAGGAACAGCACCAGGCCTTGCTGATAGACCTTGTTGCTCGGTGCCAGGGCAATCGCTGCCAGGAACCAGACCAGACCAAACCCCAACCAGGCTTGCGCCCAGTTTTTTTGATACAACATCCTTTCCCCCGATGAATCAAAGACACCATCCAATGGTGCTACAACATTATTTTCGGCATTATTGCCGGTCATTCTGTTCGCCCGACGACAAGGCTCTATTCATGCAATGCTCCCGGCTCCCCCAGGTCGACTTCGATCAGCTGACACAAGGCGCACAGGTGCTTGAGGCAGATAGCCATGGCGCCAAAGTCTACCTGCTCGCGGATGGTAATTTCCTCAAGGTTTTTCGTAGGAAGCGGCTGATTTCATCTGCACTGCTGCGCCCGTACTCGCAGCGCTTCGTCGACAACGCCGCACGCCTTGCACAGCTGGGCATCCCCACCCTGGAGGTAATCAGCCAGCACAAGCTCGACCTGCCAGGGCGTACCGCCGTGCTGTACCGCCCGCTGCCAGGGCGAACCTTGCTGCAGATGTCGCGCGATGAGGGTTTCAGCTGGGACACCTACCTGCCGCGCCTGATCGAACTGATTCGCCAGTTGCATCGCAGCGGCGTGTACTTCCGCTCGTTGCACCTGGGTAATGTGGTGGTCACCCCCGACCAGCAACTGGGCCTGATCGACGTTGCCGACATGCGCTTCCTGCGCCCGCCGCTGTCGGCGCGCATGATTCGGCGCAATGTGCAGCATATGGTGCGTTATATCGAGCGGGAGAACCTGGGTGACCGGTTCCCCCTTGCCGCCTTCGAGGCAGCCCTGCTGGCACGCTGAGCGTCAACTGCGCAGCAGGCTTTGCGAGCCATTGCAGAATGCTTGCCAGGCCCGCTCCGGGGCCAGCGCCTGGCGCTGCCGGGCAGCTACCGCCGGGGCACCGAGCACCGAGCAACGCTCGATCGCCTCGGCCCAGGCATTTTCATTGGCAACGGGCAGGTAGCCACCGGTGTCCTGCAACTGCTCGCGGAACACCTGCAGGTCGCTGCATACCACCGGCACGTCGGCCATGACCGCCTCCTGCACCACCAGCCCCAGGCCTTCGGAGCGCGAAGGCACCAATAGCCAGTCGAATGCCCGGTACAGCTGCTGCAGGTCGTCTCGGTGACCACTCAGGTGAACACGACCAGCCAGGCCAAGCGCGTCGATACGAGCCTGCAGCACCGCACGCAGAGGGCCTTCGCCGATGATTGCCAATTGCAGGTCCGACTGGCGCGCACTGGCCTTGGCGAACGCCTCGATCAGCATCTCGAAACCTTTGCTCTCCACCAGCCGCCCGACCGCGCCCAGCATTACCCCTGCTACCTGTGGCAACTGCAGGGCCTGCCTGGCTGCGTCCCGACTCAACAACGGTTCGGCGAAAGCCAGCGGGTCAAGGGCCATGCGCAAGGTCCGCACTGGCCTGCCCAGGTCGTGTTCGAGTGACGTGGCAAGTGTCTGTGAAACGGCGGCGATGCTCAGACGCTCGGCCGGAAACATGCGCAGCAGGCGAACATCGCTGGCACTCAGGCGCGTCTTGCCGTGGAACAGCACCTTGGCACGCACCTGCGGAACCTGCTGCAACAACGGCAACACCAACCGCGCCACACCGACACCGTCGAGCAGTACGACTTCAGCCTGGGCCTCGTTCAGCGCCTTGCGCAAGCGCATGCGCAACCATGGGCGCAACAGGCGCCAGAAGTGCCGCCCTTTCAGCGCCCGTGACGGCATATGCCACTCCCGGGTCGAGCCAAGCCCACAGCAAAGCCCGCTACCCAGCAGCAGCCAGTTACTGATCCGGGCATCGGCACCCGCGTGTGACAGCACCTGCCGATGCACCTTGTGGATGGACATGTACGGCGTTCCACCCGCCCACATCACATTGACGATGTTCATGGGCCCTCTCCCGCTCATGTCAGGTGGGACAGCGACTTCACTGAACAAAAATGGTGATTCCCATGCCAATCACGGCACCCGCCACCAGCGTCAATGCCAACTTTATCCGATCACGTTTACGACGTTTGGCCTTGCGTTCCACTTCGATGGGCAAGGTCACGTGATTACCAAATCCAGTGTGCAATACTGCATCACCCTCCAAGGTGACCGCTGTCAGGTTTAACTCAGAATAACGCCGGGAAAGTGCCTTCTCTCCAGCATAGGCGGCAAATGGCGCGCAACGCTGGTAATCGCTCAAACGGCGCAACCCGGGGTTGAGCGAAAACGCCTGCCACTCGGCCTTATCGGACAGCAGTGGGTAGCAAGGCACCCCGGCGATCACCCGGCGATCACCCAGGTGAATGTAAGGGCTGTGGATGGCCAGGTCATGGGCATGGCTGCGCAGCCACACCTGCAACAGATCGGGGCTGACCTCCAGAATGGCCCGGGAGTCTTCGACGAAGCCCTGGCGATAGAAGTGCCAGTCGTCCTCGCAGTGAAAAATGTAGGGCGTCTTGACGTGGCTGTAGGCCAGGTCGATAGACGGCAACTGGCCCAACTTGGGCCGGTTTACGAACACCTTGCAGTGCGGTTTCCAGTGCTCAGGCACAGCGGCATGCACGGCATCGTCACCGGAATCTTCGGTGATGAACACTTCGCGAATGGGCGCGGTATTGTAGCGATCGAAACTCTCAAGGGTATCTTTGAGCAGATCGAACCGCCCACAACTGGTCACGACGAGCGTGACATCACTCTCATTTGAAAAGCGCACCGGACTCCCTCCGCATTGCGACTTCGACTTCCAACGCCCGTTCCACAGGCGCGAAAGTTCTTATGTTAGATGCCCAGCTTCAGGCGCAGCCGCTGCCATGCAGACAACGGCGGATGGGGCCTGAGCGCCGGGCGCATGTGGTCGACGATGCTACGTCCAACAGCCCCGAAACTGAAACGGGAAACCGCCAGGTGGCGACCATTTTCTGCAATCTGCCGGGCCAGTTCAGGGTCCGCGCGCAAACGGCGGAGCTTTTCCTGAAGGGTCGGGATGCTGTCATAGAACACCACGTTGTGCATGTCCTGCAGGCCCAGTGCGCGGTTCTCTTCCTCGCCCTGGTCATACGCCAGCAACACACAGCCACAGGCCATGGCTTCGAAGTTCTTGATCATGTATTCGCCCATGCCGACGTCGGCACTGACGAAGAAGCGGATCCGGTTGAGTGTGTTGCAGTAGTCTTCACCCGATTTGGTACGGGTCACCACCAGGTTCTCGACCCGGCCCAGCTCGTCCAGCAGTGCCTTGCGGCCGCTGTAGGCCACGCTGTTGGTGCTGCCGACGAAGGCCAGTTCGATGTCGCGCTCACGCCCCTGGTCGGCCAGCAACTGCTCGTCGTAGCCCTTGGGCACGAAGACTGCGTCGAAACCTTCCTGACGCAGGCGCTCGCTGACCATGTAGCCGGAGCTGATCACCCGCGCCCAGGGCAGCTTGCGGTAATGGGCGCTGAACTTGCCGGTGTACTTGCACGGGATGTAGTTCTGGTAGGCATCGTGCTCGAGGATGACCAGGTTCGGCACCGTACGGATGAATGCCGCCTGACGGATTTCCTGTTTGAAACGCAGGAAGAAAACAATGCGGTCATAACGCTCGACCTGCACTTCACGCTTGAAATAGCGGCGCAGGTTGCGCTGGTCTTCGCTGGTCAACCAGCGCAGGTCGCACTCGCAGTTGGCCGCGACGCCATCGTACAGGCGGTCGAGAATCGCCCGCTGTTCCTTCTGCACCAGAAATAGGACTTTCATTGGGTTCCTTGGGCGCTCTGCGCCATCGCGGTCAACCATGGGGCGCGGCTACAGCTCACGCCGCCAGAACAGTTCATGTCGGCGCACGGCCTTGCGGAAGAATTCGTTCTCGCCGTAAGGCGACGACCGCCGCCCGGCCAACCAGCGCTGCAACAAGCGGCGCAAGCGGCGTTTGAACGGTGCTGGCGGCTGCAGGTCGTGCATCATGCCCAGGGCCATGGCCTTGTCGCGCTGGGTCGCCAGGTCCAGTACCAGGCTGCAAGGAGCCCAGGCCTGGACAGCGTCCTGCTGTGGCGGCAGGGCCACGCCATCACCACTGTCGCCCATCGGCCAGCGGTCGTTGTCATGCAGGTGGTTGGCGTAGCACAGTAGGGTTTGCGGCTGCCAGGCCAGGCCTTGCAAGGCTTCCAGCACCGCTGCCTGGGCACAGATGTGGTCGGGGTGCGGGTCGAGCTGCGGGTGCGGCATCACCAGCACCTCTGGCCTGGCCATTTCCAGCAAGGCCCGCAGGTCGGCGAGCAGGTTGCGCCAGGTCGGCGCGCCATCGCCATCGGCCGGCAGCGGGAACGGGTTGAATCGGCGGAATACGCGAATGTCGGCGAGGTCGGCCTCGCGAGAAGCGGCCGGCTGGTCTGGCGCAGCCTGCATGGCAGGCAGTTGCAGGCAGAAGTAGCCCAGCTGCACGCAACGCGATTCCGCCACACCGGCCCAGCGTGGCACGGCAACACTATCCCAGGCCCTCAGGCGGCCCTTCAGGCGCGCGGCCTCGGCCTTTGCCAAGCCCATCTGCTGATAGTGCTCGGCCTCGATTTCACCGGCGGTCAGGGTCACTACCCAGGCTTCGTCGGCCTGGCTGTAAAGGCCGTAAGCGGCCAGCTCGGCATCATCGGCATGCGGCGCGATCACCATCACCCGGCGCCGTTGCAGCTCGACCGCCGGGGTTATCCACAAGCGCGGCTGGCCCGCCAGCCGACAATGCCGGCCACGCAGGCGCAACGCGCCAGCCTGCAGAGGTGCGGCGAGGCCGGTGAGGTTGAGGAAGCGCACGCCATCGACACCGCGCTCGAAGGTTTGCCGGTCGGCCTGCTCGCCAGCCACCAGCTCGACCTGCGGGTCTAGGAAGCGCCCCAGCCAGCTGCTTTTTACCCGCAGCTCGAGGACCAGGGTTTCGTTGCCCTGCAGCACGCACTCAGCCTTGAGCAAGCCGCCGCTCAGGCTGGCAGGAGCCTCCCGGGTCTGCTCGCCGAAGTCGTAGGCGTAGTCCTCGCCTGGCGCGTAGAACAGGTGGTCGGCAAACCAGGCCTCGTGGGCCGCCCACAACAGCGGCAACAGCAGCAGTGGCAACCACCACCAGCTGAACGCACCTATGGCCACCAGCGCGACCAGGCCCGCCAACAGGCCCAGGCGCTTGTTGCGCCGGTGGCGCTTGAGCAACTGCTGCTTGCGACTCACGCCTGATACACCGGTACGGGGTTGCACCAGCGGTCCTTGTACTCGCGGTCGGCACGGCCGAACGAGAACCGCAGCGGCTTGTTGCGTGCACGGGCGTCTTCCCAGGCGGCCTGGGTATTGAGGAAGCTCAGCACGCTGCCGGGGCTGAAGGCCTTGGTTTCAGGGTCGACACCGCCATTGATGTACTCGACGCTGATCCATTCCGGCGCTTCGACACGGTATACCAGCTGGATGGCAATCGGCTTGCCGTCCAGCAGCAGCACCGAGCCGATCAGCAGCTCACGCAGGCGTTCCAGCACCTCGGCCATGCGCTCGGCGCCGGTGGCAGGGAAGCCCCAGCGGCGCTGGAACAGGTCGCAGTACATGCTGGCGATTTCCTGCGCGCTGAAGTCGCTGATCGGGCGCACCACACCGCCCGCCTCTTCCAGCAGGCGTAGTTCGCGGCGCTGGTTGTAGCGGAACTTCTTCGACAGGTCTTCATGGGCGCGGGCCATGGCCAGCTGTTCCTTCTGCGCCTTGAGGCCGCTGAAGCGGCCCAGGTTCAGTTCGGACAGGTAGCGCGCGGCATGGCGCAACGGTGCAGCGGCATCGGCCGCCGCCGGCAGGATGATCTCGGCGTTGCCCAGGTCGAACAGGGCCTTTTTGCCGGCACGCTTGAGCACGTCCTTGGACAGCGCAAGGTGGCGCCCCCAGGTGGGGATGGCGGCCTTCAGCTCGCCGGCCTGGTGCCAGCCCAGGTAACGCACAGGGATCTGCGCCAGGTCCGCCAGCTGCTCGACCACCTGGGGATGGGTGGCGACACTGCCACCAAACCGGGCCCATGCCTCGGCATAGGCCTTGCCGTCGATAACTTGCCAACCGCGTTCGCGGAAGGCCTGGATACGGTTGAGCATCAGGCCTGCCCCACCAACGCGCGGACTTGCGGCAGCTGCCAGAATGCTTCGCGCACCGCCTGGTCGGAAAAGCGTTCACGCAGGCGCTGCAGCATGTGCTCGGCACAAGCCTGGCGTTGCTGCCCATCGAGCACAGCCATGTGTTTCAGGCCCTGGGCCAATTGCCCCGCATCGCCCAGAGGGAACAGCACGCCAACACCCTCCACCACTTCGCGGGCACCACCACAGGCCGTGGCCAGTACCGGCACACCGGCGACCATGGCTTCGAGCAGGACCATGCCGAACGGCTCATGGTCGGAGCTCAGTGCGAATACGTCGAATGCCTGGAAGTAACGGCGCGCATCCGGCACCTGGCCAAGGAAGTCCACTTGCCCGGCAATGCCCAGCTCGGCGGCCAGTGCCTTGAGCCTGGCTTCCAGGCGGCCCTTGCCCAGGATTGCCAGGCGGGCGCCAGCCGGCAGCCCCGGTAGCGCTTCGGCAAAGCCACGCAGCAGTGTGGCCTGGTCCTTGTCCGGGTGCAGACGCCCGACGTTACCGACAATCCACGCCTGTGCATCCAGGCCCAAGGCCTGACGGGCCTCGGCGCGTGGAACCAGGGCTGCTTGCAGGGCGTCGATGTCGATGCGGTTATACAAGGTCTGGATACGATCTGCCGGCCACTGCGGCAGACAGCGGCGCATGTCGTCACGCACTGCGTCCGACACGCCCAGCAAGCTCAGACGCTTGCTGAACAGGTTGGCGAAGATGCGTCGCCCCTTGCGCTCGTAGTCACCGAAAGCATGGTGCACGCCGATCACCGGCAAGCCGGTGCCCAGCAACGCCACGTAGATCGGTTTGAAGCGATGGGCAATGCAAAAGGCAAAATTGCGCTCGGCCACGATCCGCCGCAATGCACGGATGGCGCCGAGTTTCAGGCCGCGCACGGCTTTGGAGCTGAACTCCAGGAACAGCACCTCGTCCGAGGCGCAGCCGTTCGCTACCAGCGGGTCGGCGGCGCCGGTGAGGAACACCGTGGTGACCTGGTAGCCACGCCCCTGGAACAGGCTGGCGTACTGACGGGCGCAGTCCAGGAACGGCCCGTCATAGCCATGGCAGAACTGCAGGATGCGCGGTTCAGAGCGGCTGGTCATACGGGGCCGCGCCGTCCTTCACAACCAGGATGTCTTCCATGATCAGGTACTGCAGGTCTGAGCCGAAGAACATGTTCAGGGCATCGGTCGGCGAGCAGATCATCGGTTCACCACGGCGGTTCAGCGAGGTGTTCAGCGACACGCCGTTGCCGGTCAGGTCTTCCAGCGCCTTCATCATGTCGTAGTAGCGCGGGTTGTACTCGCGCTTGAGCACCTGGGCACGCGAAGTGCCGTCTTCGTGGACCACTTCCGGTACGCGGGTCTTCCACTCTTCAGCCACTTCGAAGGTGAAGGTCATGAACGGCGCCGGGTGGTCGACCTTGATCATCTGCGGGGCGACGGTGTCGAGCATCGACGGGCAGAAAGGTCTCCAGCGTTCGCGGAACTTGATCTGCTCGTTGATGCGGTCGGCTACGCCCGGCACGCTCGGGCAACCAATGATCGAACGGCCGCCCAGGGCACGGGGACCGAATTCCATGCGGCCCTGGAACCAGGCCACCGGGTTGCCGTCGACCATGATTTTGGCGATGCGCTGCGGCATGTCGTCGAGCTTGCGCCACTTCGGCGCGTTCGGGTGACGGGCACAGGCAGCGATCACGTCTTCGTTGGAGTACGAAGGGCCGAGGTAGACGTGTTCCATCTTCTCGACCGGTACGCCACGGGCGTGGGAAACGTAGGCGGCAGCACCCACGGCGGTACCGGCGTCACCGGAAGCCGGCTGAACGAACAGCTCTTTCAGGTCTGGGCGGGCAATGATCTTCTGGTTGAGTTTGACGTTTAGCGCGCAACCGCCGGCAAAGGCCAGCTTGCCGGTTTCACGCAGCACGTCGCCCAGGTAGTGGTCGATCATCTGCAGAGCGATCTTTTCGAACAGCGCCTGCATGCTGGCCGCGTAATGGATGTACGGCTCGTCGGCGATGTCGCCTTCGCGCTTGGGGCCCAGCCACTCGATCAGCTTCGGCGAGAAGTAGAAGCCCTTGCCCTTCTCTTTATAGCGACGCAGGCCAATGACGTTGGCGTATTCGGTGTTGATCACCAGTTCGCCGTTTTCGAAGCTGGCCAGGCGCGAGAAGTCGTACTTGCTGGCGTCGCCATACGGCGCCATGCCCATGACCTTGAACTCGCCATCGAGCATCTCGAAGCCGAGGAACTCGGTGATTGCGCCGTACAGGCCGCCCAGCGAGTCCGGGTCGAAGAATTCCTTGATCTTGTGGATCTTGCCGTTTTCGCCGTAGCCAAAGAAGGTGGTGGCGTATTCGCCCTTACCGTCGATGCCGAGGATTGCGGTTTTTTCCTTGAACCCCGAGCAGTGGTAGGCACTGGAGGCATGGGCCAGGTGGTGCTCAACCGGCTCGATCTTGACCTTTTTCGGGTCGAAGCCCAGTTGCTCCAGGCACCAGACGATCTTCTTGCGGTAGCGCTTGTAGCGACGGTTGCCCATAAGAATTGCGTCGAGGGCGCGATCCGGGGCGTACCAGTAGCGCTTGGCATAGTGCCAGCGCGCCTTGCCGAACAGGCTGATCGGGGCGAACGGGATGGCTACCACGTCGACGTCGGATGGCTTGATGCCAGCCTGTTCCAGGCAGAACTTCGCCGACTCGTAGGGCATGCGGTTCTTCGCATGCTTGTCACGCACGAAGCGCTCTTCTTCGGCGGCGGCAATCAGTTTGCCGTCAATGTACAAGGCCGCGGAAGGGTCATGGCTAAGGGCGCCGGACAGGCCAAGAATCGTCAATGCCAAGGGATTAGCCTCTTCATTCGGTAGAAATGCGCCAGCGGCCTCTTGGGCGGGTGGCGGCTAAAGGGCGGGATTATAACGCAAACATGTGCGCAACGCGGCAACCTGTACTGGCCTCATCGCCGGCAAGCCAGCTCCCACGGGTACACCGCCGACTTTGAGGCCCGCGCTGTACCTGTGGGAGCTGGCTTGCCGGCGATGGGGCCGGTACAGGCAAGCAATATTATTCAGCGATCAGCCAGTCCATGCGGAAGCTGCCGGCGGTTTGTGCCAGCTCTTTGGCCAGCCATGGCAGCAGCTCCTTGAGCTCTTCTTCCAACCCCCACGGCGGGTTGGCGATGGCCAGACCGGAGCCGTTGAGCCCCTGCGGGCTGTCCTGGTGGTGCACATACAACTCGACCCGCAGCAGTTTCGGTGCGCCGGTGCTGGTCAGATCTTGGTAGAAGCGGGTCAGCGAACGCTGGTCCTTGATCGGATACCAGATGGCCGCGACGGTCTGGCGCATGCGACTGATCGCCTCTTTCATGGCGGTAGTGCAGCGCTTGAGCTCGTCAGCCTGTTCGAACGGCGGGTCGATCAGCATGATCGCGCGCTTTTCCTGCACGGGCAGCAAGGCCCGCGGCACATGCCAGCCTTCGCCCAGGTGCACGACCACGCGCGGGTCTTTCTTCATGTTCTCTTTGAGCAGCGGCCCGTCCTCGGGATGCTTCTCGTTGAGCAGGGCGCGGTCCTGCTGGCGCATCAGGCGGCGAGCCAGCTCGGGCGAACCGGGGTAGTAGCGCAGCTCGCCATCGGCATTCAGACGCTTGATGATTCGCAAATAGTCGTCGGCCATGGCCGGCAGGTCATCGCGATTCCACAGGCGAGCGACACCTTCCAGGTACTCGCCGGTGCGGGTTGCCTGGTCGCCCTGCAGGTCGTAAAGGCCGAGCCCTGCATGGGTATCGATATAGGCGAACGGCTGCTCCTTGCGCGACATCAGGGCGATGAGGCGGGTCAGCACGATATGTTTGAGGACGTCGGCGTGGTTGCCGGCGTGGAAGGCGTGACGATAGTTCATGGCAACTCCTGCGGGGGTGGCAAGTTTACCTTGCCTTGCAGGCGGAGTCAGGCCTGGCTGCTGATCGGCGGTGACCTCTTCGCGGCTAAACCCGCCCCCACAGGCACCTCACAGAATTTGAGTTCTGTGCAATCCTTGTAGGAGCGGGTTCACCCGCGAAGCAGGCGCCGCCGACTCAACGGGTATTACTTGTCAGCGTGATACGCCGCATCAGCAGCCTCGAAGCGCTTGACCATTGCCTGCGACGGGCTGCCCAGCTTGCTCACCACGACGATGGCGATACTGGCGAACAGGAAGCCCGGGATGATTTCGTACAGCCCGAGGGTGTCGAAGTTCTTCCACAGGATCACGGTCAGTGCGCCCACCACGATACCGGCCAGTGCGCCGTTACGGGTCATGCCTTTCCACAGTACCGAAATCAGCACCACCGGACCAAAGGCAGCACCGAAGCCGGCCCACGCATAAGCTACCAGGCCCAGCACGCGGTTTTCCGGATTGGCGGCCATGGCGATGGCGATCAGGGCGACGGCCAGCACCATCAGGCGGCCGACCCACACCAGTTCGACCTGCGAAGCGTTCTTGCGCAGGAACGCCTTGTAGAAGTCTTCGGTCAGGGCGCTGGAGCACACCAGCAGCTGGCAGCTCAGGGTACTCATCACCGCCGCCAGGATGGCCGACAACAGCACACCGGCGACCCATGGGTTGAACAGGATCTTGGCCAGCTCGATGAATACACGCTCGTGGTTCTCGGTGACCGGGCCTGCCAGCTCAGGATGTGCCGAGAAGTAGGCGATGCCGAAGAAGCCTACGGCGCAGGTACCGGCCAGGCACAGGATCATCCAGGTCATGGAGATGCGGCGGGCTTTGGCGATCGACTTCACCGAGTCGGCAGCCATGAACCGCGCCAGGATGTGCGGCTGGCCGAAGTAGCCCAACCCCCAGCCCATCAGCGAGATGATGCCGATGAAGGTGGCGCCCTTGAACATGTCGAAGTGGGCCGGGTTGACCGCATCGATGGCAGCGAAGGTGGTATCGAAGCCGCCAGTGGAGATCAGCACGATCACCGGAGTGAGGATCAGCGCAAAGATCATCAACGAAGCCTGCACGGTATCGGTCCAGCTCACCGCCAGGAAACCACCGATGAAGGTGTAGGCAATGGTCGCTGCGGCACCGGCCCACAGGGCGGTTTCGTACGGCATGCCGAAGGTGCTTTCGAACAGACGGGCACCGGCAACGATGCCGGAGGCGCAGTAGATGGTGAAGAACACCAGGATCACGATGGCCGAGATGATCCGCAGCAGGCCGCTGTTGTCTTCGAAGCGGCTGGAGAAGTAGTCCGGCAGGGTCAGTGCATCGCCGTTGTGCTCGGTCTGCACGCGCAGACGGCCAGCGACGAACAACCAGTTCAGGTAGGCGCCGACGGTCAGGCCGATGGCAATCCAGGCCTCGGACAAACCGGAGAAGTAAATGGCGCCCGGCAGGCCCATCAGCAGCCAGCCGCTCATGTCGGAAGCGCCGGCGGAAAGCGCGGTGACCACGCTACCCAGGCTGCGACCGCCAAGGATGTAGTCGGAAAGGTTATTGGTGGAGCGATAGGCGGCGAAGCCGATCAGCACCATTGCGGCGATATAGACCACGAAAGTGATCGTTAGTGGATTGCCCATGCGTGTGCCCTGGCGTTTGTTTTTATGTCATGCACAACCGCGGCAATGGCGGTTGCACCCAGGCGGCGAATCGTATGCAACAACGCAAAGCGGGTGCAACCATTTTTCCTTTGCAAGTTGCACCTCCCCGTACATTTTCCGACAAATCTGATTTTTTGCTCCCTTTTGGAGCAAAAAACCCGCTTTTCAGAATAAAACACACCAAAAGCCACCCTTTTCAGGACATGGAAATGGCTGTCGGACGAGTTGCACCTTTCCCATGAAAAATTCGGGTTGCACCTGGTTGCACCCGAATTGTCCTACAGCTACTCTTGGCGTCAGCTTAGGCCACAACCGTGGCAATAACGAGGATAAGAAATGGCGACGACCACCCTTGGGGTCAAACTCGATGACCCGACCCGTGAGCGACTCAAGGCAGCTGCGCAGTCGATTGACCGCACCCCGCACTGGTTGATCAAGCAAGCGATCTTCAACTACCTGGAGAAGCTCGAGGGTGGTGCCACCCTGACCGAACTCAACGGCCATGCCAGCAACCTGGCCGAGGACGCCGGTGAGGTCCAACCCGACCACAGCCATCAGTGCTTCCTCGAGTTCGCCGAGAGCATCCTGCCGCAGTCGGTATTGCGCTCGGCGATCACCGCCGCCTACCGCCGCCCCGAACAGGAAGTGGTACCGATGCTGCTGGAGCAGGCGCGCCTGAGCGCCCCGCTGGCCGAAGCGACCAACAAGATGGCCGCCGGCATCGCCGAAAAACTGCGTAACCAGAAGAGCGCTGGCGGTCGTGCCGGCATCGTTCAGGGCCTGCTGCAGGAATTCTCGCTGTCGTCCCAGGAAGGCGTGGCACTGATGTGCCTGGCCGAAGCCCTGCTGCGCATCCCCGACAAGGGCACCCGTGACGCGCTGATCCGCGACAAGATCAGCACCGGCAACTGGCAGCCGCACCTGGGCAACAGCCCGTCGCTGTTCGTCAACGCCGCCACCTGGGGCCTGCTGCTGACCGGCAAACTGGTGTCTACCCACAACGAATCCGGCCTCACCTCCTCGCTCACCCGCATTATTGGCAAGAGCGGCGAGCCGATGATCCGCAAGGGCGTCGATATGGCCATGCGCCTGATGGGCGAGCAGTTCGTCACTGGCGAAACCATCGCCGAAGCCCTGGCCAATGCCAGCCGCTTCGAGTCCAAGGGCTTCCGCTATTCCTACGACATGCTCGGCGAAGCCGCACTGACCGAGCACGACGCACAGAAGTACCTGGCGTCCTACGAGCAGGCCATCCACTCGATCGGCAAGGCCTCCCATGGCCGTGGCATCTATGAAGGCCCGGGCATCTCGATCAAGCTGTCGGCGCTGCACCCGCGCTACAGCCGCGCCCAGTACGAGCGCGTGATGGAAGAGCTGTACCCGCGCCTGCTGTCGCTGACCCTGCTGGCCAAGCAGTACGACATCGGCCTGAACATCGACGCCGAAGAAGCCGACCGCCTGGAACTGTCGCTCGACCTGCTCGAGCGCCTGTGCTTCGAGCCTTCGCTGGCCGGCTGGAACGGTATCGGCTTCGTTATCCAGGCCTACCAGAAGCGCTGCCCGTATGTGATCGACTATGTCATCGACCTGGCCAAGCGCAGCCGCCACCGCCTGATGATCCGCCTGGTGAAAGGCGCCTACTGGGACAGCGAAATCAAGCGCGCCCAGGTCGAAGGCCTGGAAGGCTACCCGGTCTACACCCGCAAGGTGTACACCGACGTGTCCTACGTCGCCTGCGCCCGCAAGCTGCTGGCCGTGCCAGAAGCCATCTACCCGCAGTTCGCCACCCACAACGCCCACACCCTGTCGGCCATCTACCACATTGCCGGTCAGAACTACTACCCGGGCCAGTACGAGTTCCAGTGCCTGCACGGCATGGGCGAGCCACTGTACGAGCAGGTGGTCGGCAAGATTTCCGAAGGCAAGCTGAACCGTCCGTGCCGCGTCTATGCACCGGTCGGCACCCACGAAACGCTGCTGGCCTACCTGGTGCGTCGCCTGCTGGAAAACGGCGCCAACACCTCGTTCGTCAACCGCATCGCCGACCACTCGATCTCCATCCAGGAACTGGTCGCCGACCCAGTCGCCAGCATCGAGCGCATGGGCACCCAGGAAGGCAGCATCGGCCTGCCGCACCCACGCATCCCGCTGCCGCGTGAGCTGTATGGCAGCGAGCGGGCCAACTCGGCCGGCATCGACATGGCCAACGAACACCGCCTGGCATCGCTGTCCTGCGCCATGCTGGCCACCGCCCACAACGACTGGAAAGCCACGCCACTGCTGGCCTGTGCTGCCAGCGAAGGCACCGCCGCACCGGTCCTGAACCCGGCGGACCACCGCGACGTGGTCGGCCATGTTCAGGAAGCCACTGTCGCCGACGTCGACAACGCCATCCAGTGCGCACTCAATGCTGCACCGATCTGGCAGGCCACCCCGCCGGCCGAGCGCGCCGCCATTCTGGAGCGCACCGCCGACCTGATGGAGGCCGAAATCCAGCCGCTGATGGGCCTGCTCATCCGCGAAGCCGGCAAGACCTTCGCCAACGCCATCGCCGAAGTGCGTGAAGCCGTGGACTTCCTGCGCTACTACGCGGTGCAGGCACGCAACGACTTCAGCAACGACGCCCACCGCCCGCTGGGCCCGGTGGTGTGCATCAGCCCGTGGAACTTCCCGCTGGCGATCTTCACCGGCCAGGTAGCCGCAGCGCTCGCCGCCGGCAACCCCGTACTGGCCAAGCCGGCCGAGCAAACCCCACTTATCGCTGCCCAGGCCGTGCGCCTGCTGCTGGAAGCCGGCATTCCTGAAGGCGTGCTGCAGCTGCTGCCTGGCCGCGGTGAAACCGTCGGTGCCGGCCTGGTGGGTGACGAGCGCGTCAAGGGCGTGATGTTCACCGGTTCCACTGAAGTGGCCCGCCTGCTGCAGCGCAACGTCGCCGGCCGCCTGGACAACCAGGGCCGCCCGATCCCGCTGATCGCCGAAACCGGCGGCCAGAACGCGATGATCGTCGACTCCTCGGCACTGACCGAGCAGGTGGTGATCGATGTGGTGTCCTCGGCCTTCGACAGCGCCGGCCAGCGTTGCTCGGCACTGCGCGTGCTGTGCCTGCAGGAAGACTCCGCCGACCGCGTGATCGAAATGCTCAAGGGCGCAATGGCAGAAAGCCGCCTGGGCTGCCCGGACCGCCTGGCCGTGGACATTGGCCCGGTGATCGACGCCGAAGCCAAAGCCGGCATCGAGAAGCACATCCAGGGCATGCGCGAGAAAGGTCGCTCGGTCTACCAGGTAGCTATTGCCGATGCTGCCGAGCTCAAGCGCGGCACCTTCGTCATGCCGACCCTGATCGAACTGGAAAGCTTTGACGAGCTCAAGCGTGAAATCTTCGGCCCGGTGCTGCACGTGGTGCGCTACAACCGTCGCAACCTGGACCAGCTGATCGAGCAGATCAACAACTCCGGCTACGGCCTGACCCTCGGCGTGCACACCCGCATCGACGAAACCATCGCCAAGGTGGTGGAAACCGCCAACGCCGGCAACATGTACGTCAACCGCAACATCGTCGGTGCAGTGGTGGGTGTGCAGCCGTTCGGTGGTGAAGGCCTGTCCGGCACCGGCCCGAAAGCCGGCGGCCCGCTGTACCTGTACCGCCTGCTGTCGACCCGCCCGGCCGACGCGATTGGCCGCCACTTCCAGCAGCAGGACGGCGAAGGCAAGCCTGACCGCGCCCTGCACGAACAGCTGATCAAGCCACTGCATGGCCTGAAGGCCTGGGCCGAGAGCAACCAGCTGGCCGACCTGGCCGCGCTGTGCAGCCAGTTCGCCAGCCAGTCGCAGAGCGGCATCGCCCGCCTGTTGCCAGGCCCGACCGGCGAGCGCAACAGCTACACCATCCTGCCGCGTGAGCACGTGCTGTGCCTGGCCGACAACGAAGCCGACCTGCTGGCGCAGTTCGCCGCAGTGCTGGCCGTTGGCAGCTCGGCGGTATGGGCGGACGGCGAGCCGGGCAAAGCCCTGCGTGCCCGCCTGCCGCGAGAGCTGCAGGCCAAGGTCAAGCTGGTGGCGGACTGGAACAAGGATGAAGTGGCGTTCGACGCCGTGATCCACCATGGCGACTCGGACCAGCTGCGCGGCGTGTGCCAGCAGGTGGCCAAGCGTGCCGGGGCGATCGTGGGTGTGCACGGGCTGTCCAGCGGCGACCACCAGATTGCGCTGGAGCGCCTGGTGATCGAGCGGGCAGTGAGTGTGAACACTGCTGCTGCCGGTGGTAATGCCAGCCTGATGACCATTGGCTGAGGTTGAGGGTTGTTAACGAAAAAAGGAGAGCTTCGGCTCTCCTTTTTTTATGGGGGCTGGGGTTGGGCTGACAGGTGTTCATTCAATCGGAAGCCAAACCCTCACTGCTTCATCCCCAACTCAGCATCATCCATCAGTGCCTTGGCCATCGCACTCAGGTAATGGGCAGCCCAGATCATCATCGGCTTCTCATCCATCAGCCCGGTAATGGTCAATTCGCGGACATAACCCATCAACTCCGACGACTGCTCACGGGCGTCCCTGCACGGGATGCCAGGCTCGATGCGGCTTGGGTGTCTTCTGTTGTCATTGTTCAACCCCCTGATAATTCTCGAGTGCCTGGCCGGGCCTATTCGCGGGCGCGCCCGCTCCCACAGGATCACCACAGGCTTCATGACTTGCACCGTACCTGTGGGAGCGGGCATGCCCGCGAAAGGGCCGGCTCAGGCGACACATCATTAAGCCTCAGTGCGAAGTTCGCGACCTAGATTAGGATCTTCGAGTGAATCTGCGTTCAGGGGTGGATCAGGAACTATCACCACCTGCTGTCAAACAAGAGGGTGGCAGCTGTGCATGGGTTGACTGACCGGTAGAAAAATCCAAAAAACCCGGCGCACACCGTTACCCGCGCTTTCGCCAGAGCCACAATAGGCACCAGCCTTTCCCAGCCTCCGAAGTCAGCATCAGCCCAATCCACACCGAGTTACTGATACTGGAAGCCAGCATCGGCAACAACAGGATTATGGATATCGACGGAACGATAAAAAAGATGCGAAAGGGGATCTGCACCATCGCCAAGTAGACAGCCAACCGGCAACGCATAAGAAACAACCCGCAGGTCGCTATCAACGAAAGCTGCAGAATCAGGCCTAGCCAGACGATTAGCTCTAGCCCTCCTCCCCAGATCTGCATGTTGCTCAATGCGTCCTTGAAATCCGTCCAGAAAGGTATGGCACCTCGCTCCGTACTGCGGAAAACATAAAGGCAGATGTAGAACGCGTCCATGCCTCCCCAAAACAGGAAAGCGATCGCATGCCAGCTCAAGTTCGAGTTCTTCAATATGCTCCCTCTTCGAACCGCGCAGGAATACCGAGCTTCGCAGGGGCGGCCTTTCGCCGCGAAAGGGCCGCAAAGCGGCCCCGGCAAATTCTGCTGCGACGCTGCTCAAGCCATGGACGAAAGTGTGATCAAAGCAAACAGCTGCGCTGCTGTAATTACGGCAGCCAGCAGCATCCACAACCAATTGGCCAGCGTGAAACGGCTGTTGGCCACTCCTGCCTCATCCCCCGCGCTGAAATTGGCGCCTTTCTGCATGGGCACCAGAATGACCAACCAAGCTGCTTGAATGACTACACCCGCAAAATACGCCGCCCACAACTGATCATCCAGAATCACACTGGCAGCCACCCAGGCAGCACACATACCGTAGTAGCCCAGCGTGAGCCCCAGAATGGACCAAGGGTAGGTTCTGCCTGACTCGCGAATATGATCATTCACCCTTCTCAATAACGGGTAGATGAAGAACACTGCAAAAGCGCTTCGCCAGAATGGGCTGACCTTTTCTCCTGTCCTCACTCCATACAGCTTCCAGCTCTGATAAAAGCAATACAGCCAGTAAAAACCAAGGGTGAAGAAGGTCATTACGCCAAACTTCAGGGGCGAGACTACGAAGAAGGGAAGTTGCTTGCCCTCGAAATCAGTCAAGTCGTTCTTGTGGACATCACTCATCAGAAAAGCCTCATTGCGAACACCAAAGCACACATTCAAGGCCAAATGGCATTCGATCCGCAGTAGTCCAGTTCCACTCTGACTTGTGGGAAACGTCTCTACATTTTCCTGCGCCTGCTCCGGCCCTTTCGCGGGTAAACCCGCTCCTACAGGTGCAGCGTTGATGGCTGGGGCTGCGCAGTACTTGTGGGAGCGGGTTTACCCGCGAAAGGGCCCGAACAGGCAAAACAACAACTGCCCCCACCCCGCGTGATCTGTTCGACCAACCACCAGGCATCCCGGAGTTCTCAACCCATATCACCCAAACCTATTAACCTGTCCCCCACCCCACCACCCTCCTACACTCGCAGCATCCCGCCTCAGGACCGCGACCATGCCCGAGACCCTGCTCAGCCCCCGCAACCTCGCCTTCGAACTCTACGAAGTCCTCGACGCCGAGGCCCTGACCCAGCGCCCACGCTTCGCCGAGCACAGCCGCGAAACCTTCGATGCGGCGCTTTCAACTGCCCGCACCATCGCCGAAAAGTTCTTCGCCCCGCACAACCGCAAGGCCGACGAAAACGAGCCGCGCTACGTGGACGGCCGAGCCGAACTGATCCCTGAAGTGAAACCCGCCGTCGACGCCTTTCTCGAAGCCGGCTTCCTCAACGCCAACCGCGACTTCGAAGTCGGCGGCATGCAGCTGCCGAGCCTGGTTTCGCAGGCCTGCTTCGCCCACTTCCAGGCGGCCAACGCTGGCACCACGGCCTACCCGTTCCTGACCATGGGCGCGGCCAACCTGATCGAGAGCTTCGGTAGCGATGAACAGAAGCGCCTGTTCCTGCAGCCGATGATCGAAGGCCGCTACTTCGGCACCATGGCCCTGACCGAACCCCATGCGGGCTCTTCACTGGCCGATATCCGTACCCGCGCCGAACCTGCCGGTGACGGCAGCTATCGGTTAAAGGGCAACAAGATTTTCATCTCCGGCGGAGATCACGAGCTGTCGGAGAACATCGTGCACATGGTTCTGGCCAAGCTTCCGGATGCTCCGCCCGGCGTGAAGGGCATCTCGCTGTTCATCGTACCCAAGTACCTGGTCAACGAAGATGGCAGCCGTGGCCCGCGCAACGATGTGCTGCTGGCAGGGCTGTTCCACAAGATGGGCTGGCGCGGTACTACCTCCACCGCGCTGAACTTCGGCGACAACGGCCAGTGCGTCGGCTACCTGGTCGGCCAGCCGCACCAGGGCCTGGCCTGCATGTTCCAGATGATGAACGAGGCACGCATCGGTGTCGGCATGGGCGCAGTGATGCTCGGTTACGCCGGCTACCTGTATTCGCTGGAATACGCCCGTCAGCGCCCGCAGGGTCGGTTGCCGGACAACAAAGACCCGCACAGCCCGGCGGTGCCGATCATCGAGCACAGCGATGTGAAACGCATGCTGCTGGCACAGAAGGCCTACGTGGAGGGCGCCTTCGACCTGGGCCTGTATGCCGCGCGCCTGTTCGACGACACCCAGACTGCCAGCGACGGCAGCGCCCGCAAGCAGGCGCAGGAGCTGCTCGACCTGCTGACCCCGATCGTCAAATCCTGGCCCTCGACGTTCTGCCTGAAGGCCAATGAACTGGCGATCCAGATCCTCGGCGGCCACGGCTACACCCGCGAGTACCCGGTTGAACAGTACTACCGCGACAACCGCCTGAACCCGATCCATGAAGGCACCGAGGGCATCCAGTCGCTCGACCTGCTGGGCCGCAAGCTGGCGCAGAACAATGGCGCCGGCCTCAAGCAGTTGATCCGGTCGATCGCTGCCACCGGCGAGCGCGCCAGCCACCATGCGAACCTCGACCCACTGCGCCAGCCGCTGGAGCAACTGGTCAAACGCCTGCAAGGTGTGACGCTGGCGTTGATGGGTGACCTGGCCGAGGGCAAAGTCGCCGGCGCCCTGGCCAACTCGGCCCTCTACCTCAAGGCCTTCGGCCACTGCGTGATTGGCTGGCGCTGGCTGGAACAGGCGATCCATGCCGAACTCGGCCTGCTCAAGGGCAAACCCGCCGACCGGGACTTCTACCTCGGCAAGCTGCAGGCCGCGCGTTATTTCCTGACCTGGGAGGTACCTGGCTGCCATAATGAGCTGGCATTGCTCGAGGCGCGCGACGACACTTGCCTCGCCATGCAGGACGAGTGGTTCTAAGGGGGAGCCACCGTGTACACGGAGGCTTCCACATGTTCGATACCAGCGCCCTGCTGCGCCAGCGCTTTGCCGCGCTGCGCAGTACGGCCGAGCTGTTTTCCCTGCGCCATGTGAAACAGTCGCACCAGGCGCTGTCGGTTCGCCGCAACGTCGCGGAACCACCCTTCTTCAGCCAGGACGAGGGCGCCATGCTCACCGTGCGGGTGAATGGCGTGGAAGCCTATGCCGCCACCGCCGACCTGTCCCAGGCTGGCCTGCAGCGCGCGCTGGAGCAGGCCGAGGCGCTGGTCCGGCAGATCGCCCGGTACAACCTGCTGGACCTGCGCGAGCAACCGGTGACCAGCGCACGCCACGACCACATTTCGCCCAACTTCGACCAACCCGTGCCCAACCTTGCCGACTGCCTTGGCCTGCTCGCTGCCGAATCGGCCAGCGTGCCCAAGGACAGCCGCCTGGTGGACTGGCAGGCCAGCCTGGGCCTGAGCCTGGTCGAGCAGACCTACCTGAACTCGGCCGGCGCCGAGCTGCGCCACGCCCAGCGCTTCCTGTTCCCGGGCCTGGGCGTGACCGCCAGCGATGGCCAGGACAGCCAGAGCCGCAGCCTGGGCCGCGACAACTTTGGCCAACAGGGCGGCTTCGAGGTCATCGAGCGCTGCGGCCTGGTCGGCGCTGCCCGCCGGGTGGCCGACGAGGCGCTGCAGCTGCTGCAGGCACCGAATACCCCCAGCGGCCCGCGCGACCTGCTGTTGATGCCGGACCAGATGATGCTGCAGATTCACGAATCCATCGGCCACCCGCTGGAGATGGACCGCATTCTCGGCGACGAACGCAACTACGCAGGCACCAGCTTCGTCAAAGCCGATGACTTCGGCCACCTGCAGTACGGCTCCACGCTGCTCAACGTGACCTTCGACCCGACCATCGGCGAAGAGCTGGCCAGCTACAGCTTCGATGATGACGGCACCCCGGCCAGCAAGCAGTTCCTGATCCGCGATGGCCTGCTGCTGCGGCCGCTGGGTGGTGCGCTGTCGCAGTTCCGCTCCGGCCTCGACGGCGTGGCCAACAGCCGCGCCTGCGGCTGGAACCGTGCGCCGATCGACCGCATGGCCAACCTCAACATCGAGCCGGGCGACCAGAGCCTGGATCAGCTGGTGAAGGGCATCGAGCACGGCATCCTGATGCGCACCAACCGTTCCTGGTCCATTGATGATGCTCGCAACAAGTTCCAGTTCGGCTGTGAATGGGGCCAACTGATCGAAAACGGTGAGCTCAAGGGCATCGTCAAGAACCCCAACTACCGTGGCATCTCCGCGCAGTTCTGGCGCAACCTGGCGGCGGTCGGCGACAGCAGTACCTTCCAGGTGCTGGGCACGCCCAACTGCGGCAAGGGCGAACCCAACCAGGTGGTACGGGTGGGGCATGCCTCGCCGGCCTGCGTGTTCCGCCAGATCGACGTATTCGGAGGAGACGCCTGATGAAACACGCTTTCGAAACCCTGGTCGGGGATGTGCGCAAAGCCCTGCAGACGGGCGAACAGTTCACCCTCGGCTACAGCGCCGAACAGTCGCAATTCGTGCGTTTCAACCATGCCAAGGTGCGCCAGGCCGGCACCGTGAACCAGGCCGGCGCGCAACTGCGGTTGATCCGCGATGGCCGCCAGGCAGAGCAACAGGTGACCTTGAGTGGTGACACGCAACTGGATAGCCAGCGCCTGTTCACGGCCCTGGAGCAACTGCGCCAGACCTTGCCATTGCTGGCGGTCGATCCGTACTTGCGCCTGGACGAAAGCGCCTGGCACAGCCACAGCCAGCAGGAGCAGCCGCTGCCCGAACTGAGCGATGTGCTGACCTTGCTCGAGCGTGAAGCCGGCGACCTGGACCTTGTCGGCATCTACGCCGCCGGCCCCATCTGCCGGGGCTTCGCCAGCTCGTTCGGGGCCGTCGGCTGGCATCAGGCCAACAGCTTCAACTTCGACTGGAGCCTGTTCCACGAAAACGGCGAGGCGGTGAAGGCCAATTATGCCGGGCAAGTGTGGAGCGCCGACGACTTCACCGCACGCCTGCGCCAGGCGCGGGAACAGCTGGGTTTCCTTGGCCGCCCTGCCGTCACGCTGAAGCCTGGCAGCTACCGCGCCTACCTGGCCCCGGCGGCCATGGACGAAATAGCCGGCATGCTGTGCTGGGGCGGTTTTTCCGCACAGGCCCTGGCCACTGGCAACAGTGCCCTGCAGCGCCTGTACAACGGCGATGCGCGGCTGAGCCCGCTGGTGAGTTTCACCGAGCAGGTCAGCGGTTCGCTGAGCCCTGCGTTTTCCGATGAAGGCTCGCCGCGCCTGGATGTGCCGTTGATCCAGCAAGGCGAGGCCCGGCAGCGATTGATCAGTGCGCGCAGTGCGGCCGAGTTCGAGCTGCTGGCCAATGGCGCCGATAGTTACGAGTCGCCGTGTGCGCTGAGCCTGGCAGCAGGTAGCCTGCCGAGCGAGCAGATTCTGGAGCGGCTCGGTACCGGGCTGTACATCAGCAACCTGTGGTACCTGAACTATTCCGACCTGCCGGCGGCACGCATGACCGGGCTGACCCGCTTCGCCACCTTCTGGGTGGAGAACGGGCAGATCCAGGGCCCGGTGAGCACCATGCGCTTCGATGACAGCCTGTACAGCTTGCTCGGCAGCCAGCTGGAGGACCTGACAAGCGAGCGCGAGATGATCCTGTCGACCAGCACCTATGGACAGCGCAGTACCGGGTCGAGTCATTTGCCGGGGGCACTGGTCAAAGGCCTGACCCTGACATTGTGACTGGACTTACCGGCCCTTTCGCGGCTAAAGCCGCTCCCACAGGGTCTCCACTGCCCTTGAATGTGGTGATATCCCTGTGGGAGCGGGTTCACCCGCGAAGAGGCCGGCACTGACAAACGAGGAAGTCATGCCCGAACGCACCCCGCTGGACCCTGTCACCGCCCGCTGGATCCCTTGGGTGGTGGCCATCGCCTTTTTCATGCAGTCCCTGGACGGCACCATCCTCAACACCGCACTGCCAGCCATGGCCCGGTCGCTGGCAGAAGACCCGCTGCGCATGCAGGGCGTGATCATCGCCTACATGCTCACCGTGGCCCTGCTGATCCCCGCCTCAGGCTGGATCGCCGACCGCTTCGGCACCAAGCGCATCTTCTTCAGCGCCATCCTGCTGTTCAGCTTCGGCTCGCTGCTGTGCGCCGCCGCCAACAGCCTCGGTTTCCTGATCTTTGCCCGTGTCGTGCAAGGGCTGGGCGGTGCGCTGATGCTGCCGGTCGGGCGGCTAGTGGTCCTACGTGCCTACCCGCGCACCGAGCTGGTGCGCATCATGAGCTTCATCACCATCCCCGGCCTGCTCGGGCCGCTACTGGGCCCTACGGTTGGCGGTTGGTTGGTGGAAATACTGAGCTGGCACTGGATCTTCCTGCTCAACCTGCCGGTCGGCCTGATCGGCTGCTACGCCGTTTGGAAGTTCATCCCCGACCTGCGCGGCGCCGAGCGCACCACGTTCGACGGCCCCGGGTTCCTGCTGTTTGGCGCAGCGATGGTATTGATCACCATCGCCATGGAAGGCCTGGGCGAACTGCACCTGCCGCACCTGCGGGTGATGTTGCTGCTGTTCGCCGGCATGGCCTGCCTGGCGGCCTACTGGCTGCGCGCCGGGCGCGACCCGGAGCCGTTGTTCTCACCCAGCCTGTTCCGCGTGCGCACCTTTGCCATCGGTATTCTCGGTAACCTGTTCGCCCGCCTGGGCAGCGGCGCGCTGCCGTTCCTTGTGCCGTTGCTGCTGCAAGTGGCGCTGGGCTACTCGCCGGCCCAGGCCGGCATGAGCATGATCCCGCTGGCGGCTGCGGCGATGCTGGCCAAGTCCATTGCCCGACCACTGATCGAACGCTTTGGCTACCGCATCATCCTCACCGGCAACACCCTGCTGCTGGGCCTGCTGCTGGCCAGCCTCGGGCTGGTCGACGAGCAGACGCCCTATGCCGTGCTGCTGATTCAGCTGGGCCTGCTAGGGGCAGTCAACTCGATGCAGTTCACTGCGATGAACACGGTGACCCTGATCGACCTCGACGACGCCAGCGCCAGCAGCGGCAACAGCCTGCTGTCGGTGGTCGCGCAGCTGGCCCTGAGCCTGGGCGTGGCATGTGCGGGGGCATTGCTCGGCGGCTTTACCGCAGCCGGAAACGCCGACGGCGTGGAAACCACCTTGGGTGCATTCCAGCTGACCTTCGTCACCATCGGCGTGATGGCCATGCTGGCGGCGGCGATCTTCCTGCAGCTGTCGCCGACGGACGGAAGGCGTGCCCGTCGTCCGGAACAACACATGGAGTCGTAGGGCGAATGGCCATGAGGCTGGTAGACTATGCGGCATTTTTCGCTTCGCACCGCAGGCCCGCCTCGTGACCACCGAATCCACCGCCTTTGCCACCTTGCCGCTGTCCACTGCCATGCTGGCCAACCTGGACGCCCTCGGCTATGCCTCGATGACACCGATCCAGGCCCAGAGCCTGCCGGTCATCCTCAAGGGGCAGGACCTGATCGCCCAGGCCAAGACCGGCAGCGGCAAGACCGCCGCCTTCGGCATCGGCCTGCTCAACCCGATCAACCCGCGCTACTTCGGTTGCCAGGCGCTGGTGCTGTGCCCTACCCGCGAGCTCGCCGACCAAGTGGCCAAAGAGCTGCGCCGCCTGGCCCGCGCCGAGGACAACATCAAGATCCTGACCCTGTGCGGCGGCGTTTCGCTGGGCCCGCAGATCGCTTCGCTGGAGCACGGCGCACACATCATCGTCGGCACCCCAGGGCGCATCCAGCAGCACCTGGACAAGGGCACCCTGGTGCTCGACGGGCTGAACACCCTGGTGCTGGACGAGGCCGACCGCATGCTCGACATGGGCTTCTTCGATGCCATCGCCAGCATCATCGGCAAGACCCCGTCGCGCCGCCAGACCCTGCTGTTCTCGGCCACCTACCCGGCCGGCATCAAGCAACTGGCCGCAGACTTCATGCGCAACCCGCAACAGGTCAAGGTCGAGAGCCTGCATGCCGACAATCAGATCGAGCAGCGCTTCATCGAGATCGACCCGCAACAGCGCCTCGAGGCGGTCACCCGCGTGCTCGGCTACTACCGCCCGCAGTCCTGCGTGGCGTTCTGCTTCACCAAGCAGCAGTGCGAGGATGTGGTCGCCCACCTGACCGCCAAGGGCATCGTTGCCCAGGCCCTGCATGGCGACCTGGAGCAGCGCGACCGCGACCAGGTGCTGACCATGTTCGCCAACCGCAGCAGCTCGGTGCTGGTGGCTACCGATGTGGCCGCCCGCGGCCTGGACATCGATGGCCTGGACATGGTCATCAACGTCGAACTGGCGCGTGATGCGGAAATCCATGTGCACCGTGTGGGCCGTACCGGCCGTGCTGGCGAGAAAGGCATTGCGGTCAGCCTGGTGGCACCGGCCGAAGGCCACCGCGCCCAGGCCATCGAAGACCTGCAGAAGAGCCCGCTGCGCTGGGACCAGCTGGACAGCCTGAAGCACAAGGGTGGCGAACCGCTGCTGCCGCTTATGAGCACCCTGTGCATCGCCGCCGGGCGCAAGGACAAGCTGCGCCCGGGTGACATCCTCGGGGCGCTGACCGGTGACGCCGGCATCCCCGGCAAGCAGGTGGGCAAGATTGCGATCTTCGATTTCCAGGCGTTCGTGGCCGTCGAACGGCCGCTGGCCAAGCAGGCCATGCAGCGCTTGAACAGCGGCAAGATCAAGGGGCGCTCCCTGAAAGTCCGCATCGTCTGACCTAATTTTGGGGCCGCTTTGCGGCCCTTTCGCGACACAAGGCCGCTCCTACAGGGGATCGCAAACTCCTGTAGGAGCGGCCTTGTGTCGCGAGAGGGCTGCAAAGCAGCCCCCAGCAATCCTGAAGAGGTAACACCGTGCACTCCACCGACGTGATCATCCTCGGCGCCGGCGCCGCCGGCCTGATGTGCGCACAGCTCAGCGCCCGCCGTGGCCGCCGGGTACTGGTGCTCGACCACGCCAACAAACCGGGCAAGAAAATCCTTATGTCCGGCGGCGGCCGCTGCAACTTCACCAACATGTATACCGAGCCGGGCAACTTCCTCTCGCAGAATGCGCATTTCTGCAAGTCGGCCCTGGCTCGCTACACCCAGTGGGACTTCATCGAGCTGGTGTGCAAGCACGGCGTGGCCTACCACGAGAAGAAACTCGGCCAGCTGTTTTGCGACAACAAGGCCAGTGACATCCTCGACATGCTGCTGGCCGAATGCGATGAGGCCGGCGCCGAGATCCGCATGCACACCAGCATCGAGCAGATCGAGAAGACCGAAGGGGGCTACCTGCTGCAGACCAGCGGCGGCCAGTTCGCCTGCCAGTCGCTGGTGATCGCCACCGGCGGCCTGTCGATCCCGACCCTGGGTGCCACCGGCTTCGGCTACCAGGTGGCCCGCCAGTTCGGCCATACCCTGCTGCCAACCCGCGCCGGGCTGGTGCCGTTCACCATCACCGAGCCCCAACTGAAGGCACTGTGCACCGAGTTGTCCGGCACATCGCTGGATTGCACCGCCAGCTGCAACGGCACCAGCTTCCGCGAGAACCTGCTGTTTACCCACCGCGGCCTCAGCGGCCCGGCGATTTTGCAGATTTCCTCATTCTGGGAAGCAGGCGACACGGTCGAGATCAACCTGCTGCCCGACCGTGATGCACTGACCTGGCTGCAACAGATGCAGGCCGAACGCGCCAACGCCGAGCTGAAAACCGTGCTGGGCGAGGTATTTACCCGCAAGCTGGCCAACCTGCTGGCCGAGCAGTGGTTCGAGTCCCGGCCCATGAAGCAGTACACACCGGCGGAACTGGCACAGATCGCCGAGAAGCTGGCGAACTGGCAAGTGGTACCGGCCGGCACCGAGGGCTATCGCACTGCTGAAGTCACCCTGGGTGGCGTGGATACCCGCGAGGTGTCGTCAAAGACCATGGAATCGCTGAAGAGCCCTGGGTTGTATTTCATTGGTGAAGTGCTGGATGTGACTGGCCATTTGGGCGGTTTCAATTTCCAGTGGGCCTGGGCCTCCGCCAACGCCGCGGCGCAGTTCGTGTAGAGTAGAATCCATTCAGCAGCACGGAATGCTTCTTGCTGGCCCGTGCTGGGAGTGCCGAAATTCGCATGGGGCTGCCATGCAGCCCATTCACGGCACAAGGCCGCTCCTACAGGGGACGCGATCGACTGTAGGAGCGGCCTTGTGCCGCGAATGGGCCGCACAGCGGCCCCAATGACACGGCCTCGAACGGTATTTCTCTGATCACTGCCTAGCAGGCCATCATGTCATCGAGCTCGTTCCGTCAGTCACTGCGTCGCCTGTGGGGTCAAGACAAGTTCAGCTACAGCATCCGGGTCACCATCGCCCTCACCGGCAGCCTGGCCCTGTGCTGGTACCAGAACGAAATGGCCCTGCTGATTCCGCTGTTCCTCGGCATCATCGCCAGCGCCCTGGCCGAAACCGATGACAGCTGGCAGGGCCGCCTCAGCGCCCTGGCCGTCACCCTGGTGTGTTTTGCCATCGCCGCACTGGCGGTCGAACTGCTGTTCCCCTACCCGTGGGTATTCGTCACTGCCCTGGCCTTGGCGGCCTTTGGCCTGACGATGCTCGGTGCCTTGGGCGAACGCTATGGCGCCATCGCTTCAGCGACCCTGATCACTGCGGTGTACACCATGATCGGCGTGGACCAGCGCGGCGGCCAAGTCACCGATTTCTGGCACGAACCGCTGCTGCTGGTGGCGGGCGCAGCCTGGTACGGACTGCTGTCGGTGCTGTGGCAGGCGCTGTTTTCCAACCAGCCGGTGCAGCAGAGCCTGGCCAAGCTGTTCTTCGAGCTGGGCAGCTACCTCAAGCTCAAGGCCAGCCTGTTCGAACCCGTCCGCACCCTAGACGTCGAAGCCCGGCGCCTGGAGCTGGCCCAGCAGAACGGCAAGGTGGTGGCGGCGCTCAACGCGGCCAAGGAAATCATCCTGCACCGGGTGGGCAACAGCCAGCCGAACTCCAAGGTCAGCCGCTACCTCAAGCTGTACTTCCTGGCCCAGGACATCCATGAACGGGTCAGTGCTTCGCATTATCCCTACAACGCCCTGACCGAGGCTTTTTTCCACAGCGACGTGATGTTCCGCTGCCAGCGCCTGCTGCGCAAGCAGGGCTCGTCCTGCCAGGAGCTGGCCCGCTCTATCCGCCTGCGCCAGCCGTTCGTGCTGGCCAGCGGTTACCCCGAAGCCCTCGAAGACCTCAACGCCTCGCTGGAACACCTGCGCATGCAGAACAACCCGGCCTGGCGTAGCCTGCTTCGCTCGCTGCGGGCGCTGGCGGCCAACCTGGCGACGCTCGACCGCCTGCTCAGCGCCGCCAGCAACCCGGACAGCCTGGCCGACACCAGCGATAGTAGCCTGCTCGACCGCTCTCCACGCTCGCTGAAGGACGTGTGGACCCGCCTGCGCACCCAATTGACGCCGACCTCGCTGCTGTTCCGCCATGCCCTGCGCCTACCCCTGGCGTTGTCGATCGGCTATGGCATGGTGCACCTGATCCACCCCACCCAGGGCTACTGGATCATCCTCACCACGCTGTTCGTGTGCCAGCCCAACTACGGTGCGACCCGGCGCAAGCTGGTGCAGCGGATAGCCGGCACCGCCGTCGGCCTGACGGTGGGCTGGGCATTGTTCGACCTGTTCCCCAACCCGGTCATCCAGTCGTTGTTCGCCGTGGTCGCCGGGGTGGTGTTCTTCGTCAACCGCACCACCCGCTACACCTTGGCCACGGCCGCGATCACCCTGATGGTGCTGTTCTGCTTCAACCAGATCGGCGATGGCTATGGCCTGTTCCTGCCGCGCCTGTTCGATACCCTGGTCGGCAGCCTGATCGCCATCCTCGCGGTGTTCCTGTTCCTCCCCGACTGGCAGGGGCGGCGGCTGAACAAGGCGCTGGCCAATACGCTGGCCTGCGCCAGCGTGTACCTGCGGCAGATCATGCAGCAGTATGCCCATGGCAAGCGCGATGATTTGGCATACCGCCTGGCCCGGCGCAACGCCCACAACGCCGACGCGGCGCTGTCCACCACCCTGGCCAACATGCTGATGGAGCCGGGGCATTTCCGGAAGGAGGCCGACGTCGGCTTCCGCTTCCTGGTGCTGTCGCATACCTTGCTCAGCTACCTGTCGGGGCTGGGCGCGCACCGCGACACGGCCCTGCCGGCGGAGGTGCAGGAGCAATTGATCGAAGGTGCCGGGCAAAGCCTGGCCAGCAGCCTGGACGAGATTGCCAACGGCCTGGCCGCGCGGCTACCAGTGGCGATTCACAGTGATGCCGAAGAGGCGCTGGCCAATGCCCTGGAGCAGATGCCGGAAGAGCTGGACGAGCACCAGCGGCTGGTGCAGACACAGTTGGCGTTGATCTGCCGGCAGTTGGGGCCGCTGCGGACCTTGGCAGCGCATTTGATCAAGGAAGGTGCACCGGCCTGAGTTGTATATCGCCTGTGCGGGCCTCTTCGCGGGTAAACCCGCTCCCACAGGAACATCACAAATCTCAAGTCCTGTGAGATACCTGTGGGAGCGGGTTTACCCGCGAAGAGGCCGGCACAGGCGATATAGATCAGAAGCCATGCTGGCGCATGAGCCGCGCATAGCTGCCATCCGCCTTCATCGCCGCAATCGCCTGCTCGAACCGCTCGACGATCCGCGCATGCTCCGGGTTTTTCAGGCTGACCAGGATATGCAGGGTGTTCTCTCCCAACGGCGGCTCCACCAGCATCACCCCATCGCGTACCTCCGGCAGCTCGCGCTGCAAGTTGTAACGAGCCACGTACTCGTCTTCCACCGCCAGGTCCACCCGCCCCGCCGCCAGCATGCGTACCGCAGAGGGAAAGTTGCGCACCGCCACCTTGTGCAGGCGAGTGTCGCGGTCGAACGCGGGGGAATAGGCGTAATCACGCACCACAGCGATGCTGTAGGGGTACAAATCTGACTGGCGCTTGTAGCGAAACGCCTCGCCCTTGCGTTGCAACAGGCGAATGCGGTTGACCAGGTAGGCTTCGGAAAACTGCCCGATGCTGGCGCGCGAGTCGTTGTACCAGGCGTTGATCAGCACGTCGTAACGCCCCTCGCTCACCCCCAGCAGAGCCCGCGCCCAAGGTGCCTCTTCGACCCCACTGGTGTAGCCGGCCCGGGCCAGCGCCGTGGTGACGATGCTGGTCGCCAGGCCACCGCCCGGCATGCTGGCATCGGTGAACGGCGGCCAATTGTCGGCCACCAGACGCAGCTTTTCGCGCCCCAGGGCGGGTGTTGCAAGCATCATTGCCAGCAATCCCAACACACAAAACAGTGGCCGCATGCTCACGTCCTTTCGCAATGGAGGGCACACACTGCCGATGAGATTACACAAAGGCGTCGCCGAGGGCAGCGGCCAATAGTGTCATTTAGCCTCTATTTTGGCCGTGGCACGTGCATCATGCGATGATCGACGGTCCACTCAAGGAGTTCGCACCAATGTCCATCGACTGGCTTTGCAAGCACCACACCGATCTCAGCAAGGACCAGCTCTACGCCATTCTGCAGTTACGCACGGAAGTGTTCGTGGTCGAGCAACGCTGCGCCTACCAGGAAGTCGATGGCCAAGACCTGACCGGCGATACCCTGCACCTGATGGGCTGGCAGGATGACAAGCTGGTGGCCTACCTGCGCCTGCTCGACCCGCAATCCCAAGGAGGGGATGTGGTGATCGGGCGGGTAGTGACTGCACCTGCGGCGCGCGAGCTGAAGCTGGGGCATACCTTGCTGCTCAAGGGGTTGGAGGCAGCGGAGCATTGCTGGCCGGGGGTGCCGGTTTATCTGTCGGCGCAGGCGCATTTGCAGGCGTTCTATGCCCGGCATGGATTCGCTGTGGTGGGCGAGGAATATCTTGAGGACGACATTCCGCATATCGGGATGCGCAAGGGATGAGATCGCCGGGCTGCAAAGCAGCCCGCAGTGGATCAGGGATACCCCAGCACTTCGCGAACCTGCCGCAGGTGCTGGATGATCCACTGTTTGTCGATCGCCCCCCAGTCATGAATGCGGTAATGCCCGGCGTGGTTGCGCGCGCCTTCCTGCTGTTCGAACTCGCAGACGATATCCAGGTCGGCTAGTGCCGCAATGGTGTCCTGGGCGGTGCGCCGGGGCATGCCGGTGGCTTCCATCAGGGCCGGAACGCTGGTCGCGGTCTGGCTGTCGATCAGCCAGGCCACGTACAGGCGGCGGTAGAAGCTACTCTTGGTCTTGCTCACTTCCATGCTGCGTGGTCCTTAACAGTTGCCCGGCAGCTCCCGATAGGTCAGGTAGACGCGCAGGTCGAATTCCAGTTGGTGGTAGTCCGGCTCCATGTGCTGGCAGAGCTGGTAGAACGCCTTGTTGTGGTCGCGCTCGCGCAGGTGTGCCAGTTCGTGCACCACGATCATGCGCAAGAACTGCGGCGCGGCCTCCTTGAACAGCGAGGCAATGCGGATTTCCTTCTTCGCCTTGAGCTTGCCGCCCTGCACCCTTGATATCGCCGTATTCAGGCCCAGGGCCCGATGGGTCAGGTCGAGACGATTGTCGAACAGCACCTTGTCCAGGTTCGGCGCGCTGCGCAGGTATTGCTGGCGCAAATCCTGGGCATAGCCGTACAACGCCTTGTCGTTCTGCACGTCATGGCGGTCGGGGTAGCGGCGCTGCAGGTACTCGCCCAGGCGGTCGCTGTCGATCATCTGCCGCACTTGCTGCTGCAGGTGCGGCGGATAGGCTTGCAAATATCGTAATACGGTCATGGCGCTGCATTCGGTGTAACGAATGCCGATTCTAGCCAATCATGGCCCCGGCCAGGAGAAAATCGCCGGGAAGCTGCTGGCATCCGTAGCGGTCATCGGGTAAGCCACCAGGAACCCCTGCACGTACTCACAGCCATTGGCTTTGAGCCAGGCTGCCTGAGCCGGGGTTTCCACCCCCTCGGCGATCACCGTGATGCTGTAGTCGAGGCATAGGCCGATGACGCTGCGCACCAGCGCGGCATCCACCACCGAGTCGGGCAAGCGCGCCACCAGGTGGCGGTCGAGCTTGAGGGTATCGATCGGCAGGTCGCGCAACATGCGCAACGAACAGTCGCCGGCACCAAAGTCATCCAGCGCCACCCGCACACCCAGTTCGCGCAAGCGGTGTATCTGTTTCACCGCCGCATCGATGTTGTACATCAGCGAGGTTTCCGCCACTTCCACTTCCAGCTGCGCCGGGTCCAGCTGGTAAAGCTGGATGACCCGGTGCAGTTCGTCTACCAGGCTGGGCATGGCGAACTGCGCGCGGCTCAGGCTGATACCCAGCACCAGGTCCGTCGAGAAACGCTGGCACCAGGCCTGGCGCTGGGCCGCGCCCTGGCGGTAGATCCAGCTGGCCAGGCGGTTGATCAAGCGCGCCTCTTCCAGCAACGGGATGAACAGCCCCGGCGGTACGTCGCCAACACTGGGATGCTGCCAGCGCAACAAGGCCTCGAAGCCACGCAGGCGGCCATCGATGAAGCCGACCTGCGGTTGATAAACCAGAGTGAAGTCTTGCTGCTCCACGGCCGTGCGTACGCTGTCCTCGAGCATCAGCCGCGAACGTGCCCTGCCATTGAGTTCCTGATCGTAGAAGCGATACTGCTGGCGCCCGGCCTGCTTGGCTGCGTACATCGCCGCATCGGCCGCGCGCAGCAGGCCTTCGACATTGGCCCCGCAATCCGGATAAGTGGCGATGCCAATGCTCACCCCAAGGCTCACATCCAGCCCTTCCACCTGGTGGCTGATGGAAATGCGTTCCAGCAACCGCTCGGCATAGCGCCCGGCCTGCTCCGGGTAAGGCAGGCTGTCGAACAGTGCAGTGAACTCGTCCCCGCCCATGCGCGCCAGCAGCGCTTCACTGCCCAGGCAATCCTTGAGCTGTTCGGCCACCCAGTGCAGCACCCGGTCGCCCGCGTCGTGGCCGAGCGAGTCGTTTATGCGTTTGAAGCCGTCCAGATCCATGTACATCAGCGCCTGTGCCTTGTCCGAGCGCTCGTTGCGCAGCAGCGCACCTTCGGCGGCCTGGTAGAACCCGCGGCGGTTGAGCAGGCCGGTAAGCGGGTCGGTGACGGCCTGGTACTCCAGCTGCTGGTGCAGGTTGCGCACCACCGACATGTCCAGCACGGTGACTACCATGGCCTGTTGCTCGGCCGGCAGTGGAGCACAGGACAACGCCACCGGCACCAGCTCCCCGCCAAGGGTGCGCAGCTGGGCATCGTGAACACGGAAGATGCGCCCCCCCAGGTAAGCCTGGTAGAACTCCGACTCGTTCCACAAGCAGGCACTGGCCAGTTGCACCAAATCGAGCAGATGGGCGCCCTGCAACTGCTGGACTGGCGCTGACAACAAACGGGAAATGGCCGGGTTGGCAAAGCTGATGATGCCTTGGGCATCCACCACCAGAATGCCTTCGGCAGCATTCTCCAGGATCGACGCGTTGAACGCCCTGGCCGTTTCCAGCTCACGGGTCAGGCGCTGCAGCATGCGCCGATTGCGCTGCTGGTCGAGCAGGGCCTGGACCTTGGGCTTGAGAATTTGCGGGTCGAACGGTTTGAACATGTAGTCCACGGCGCCACTGGCGTAACCCTTGAGCACGGCCGCTTCGGACTGTTCATTGGCGGTGAGGAAAATGATCGGGGTCAGCCGGGTGCGCTGGCTGCCGCGCATCAGTCGGGCGACTTCGAAGCCGTCCATCTCCGGCATCTGTACATCCAGCAGCACCAGGTCGACATCGTGTTCAAGCAAAGCACCCAGGGCTTCCATCCCCGAGTTTGCCGTCAACACCTGCCAATCCTGACGGGCTAGCAATGCCCGCATGCTGATGAGGTTTTCGGGGTAATCGTCTACCACCAGAAGAACCGAGTTGCCATCCAGTGGCTGAGGGTGAGGTTGAGCGCCATCCATGCTGCTTCTCTATTATGTGACCGACTTCAAGATACGGTTGGATCCACTAGTACTCTAGACCTGAGCGGATAACACGCAATGCAATCAGAACGCTATCAGTGCCTCAACTATACGGTAGCCGACTAACGGTCGCTTTGCCGGGAATATGTGCCCGCGCAAAGTTCTAACACCCAAAAATGAAAAAACCCGCATCGCTGCGGGCTTTTTCATCAATACCAGAAGATCAGTTGATCTTGGCGGCCAGCTCACCTTTCAGGTAGCGCTGGTACATGCCTTCCAGGGAGATCGGCTTGATCTTCGAGGCATTGCCAGCGGTGCCGAAGGCTTCGTAACGAGCGATACACACGTCACGCATGGCCTTGATGGTTTCACCGAAGAACTTGCGCGGGTCGAACTCGCTCGGGTTCTGCGCCATCAGGCGGCGCATGGCACCAGTGGAAGCCAGACGCAGGTCGGTGTCGATGTTGACCTTGCGCACGCCGTACTTGATACCTTCGACGATTTCCTCGACCGGTACACCGTAGGTTTCCTTGATGTCGCCGCCGTACTGGTTGATGATCGCCAGCCACTCTTGCGGCACCGAGGACGAACCGTGCATCACCAGGTGGGTGTTGGGGATGCGCTTGTGGATTTCCTTGATGCGGTCGATGGCCAGCACGTCACCGGTTGGTGGCTTGGTGAACTTGTAGGCACCGTGGCTGGTACCGATGGCGATGGCCAGGGCGTCGACCTGGGTCTTCTTGACGAAGTCGGCAGCCTCTTCCGGGTCGGTCAGCATCTGGCTGTGGTCCAGCACGCCTTCGGCGCCGATGCCGTCTTCTTCACCGGCCATGCCGGTTTCCAGCGAACCCAGGCAGCCCAGCTCGCCCTCTACCGAAACACCGCAGGCGTGCGCCATGGCCACGGTCTGCTGGGTAACGCGAACGTTGTACTCGTAGTCGGTCGGGGTCTTGCCATCTTCACCCAGCGAGCCGTCCATCATCACCGAGCTGAAGCCCAGCTGGATCGAGCGCTGGCAGACGTCAGGGCTGGTGCCGTGGTCCTGGTGCATGCACACCGGGATATGCGGGAATTCTTCGATGGCCGCCAGGATCAGGTGACGCAGGAACGGGGCACCGGCGTATTTGCGGGCACCGGCCGAAGCCTGGACGATCACCGGGGAGTCGGTCTTGTCGGCCGCTTCCATGATGGCGCGCATCTGCTCGAGGTTGTTGACGTTGAAAGCTGGTACGCCGTAACCGAACTCGGCGGCGTGGTCCAGCATCTGGCGCATGCTAATGAGTGCCATTGTGTATCTCTCTCCCGACAAGCGTCGTTTGTTTCGTGCAAGCCTGCCGCAGGGGCGGTTGCTGTTCAAGTAGTGTGGGCCACCCTCGCGGCCCGGCCAGTCACGGTGCCTTGCAGCCCCGCCCAATCAGATCGTTGGTTGCCACCCAGTACACCAGGCCTTCTTCGCCCTTGGTATGGAAGGCCAGCATGCCATCGCTGTACAGCGCACCCGAGGCACCCGGCTCGGCCTTGAGCCGGTAGACCTGGTCGCCGCCACCAAGGCGCACATCGACCTGATCGCGCTGCGCATCAGCGAAGCGCCACAGCACTTCAGCCTGAGTGTCGCAGACCCAGCGGGTCCAGTCGTCTGCCGGAGCGGGTTGCGCCGGCTTCAGCAGCGAGCATCCTGCCAGTGTCGCCAGGGCCGTCACGGCCAAAAGCGCTTTCATTACATATCCTCTAGATGACCATGCAGCGGCCGCTTGGTTGCCCGACCCGACGAAATGCCGGTTTCAAGGGCAACCAGGCGCCTTGCGCTGGTGGTCTTCGTCGTACTTTTCCAGGCCCTCCGGGCCCACGCGCTTGCTGATTACCGGCACGGTCTCGGCCTGCCACTCGGACTGGTAGCAACCGCCCTTTGGCGGCTGCGCCGGGTCGGTATCCGAGGCCGGGCTGCCGGCGCATGCGCTCAGCAGGCCAGCCAGCATCATCACAGGCAATTGCTTGACCATCAGGCCGCTCCCTTTGCCAAGCGCCGACGTCATCAGGCCTTGGCCCGCTCTTCCAGGATCGCCACGGCCGGCAGTACCTTGCCCTCGACGAACTCGAGGAAGGCGCCACCGCCGGTAGAAATGTAGGAGATATCGGCGCCAACGCCATATTTGTCGATGGCAGCCAGGGTGTCACCGCCACCTGCGATGGAGAACGCGGCGCTGTCGGCGATGGCCTTGGCCAGCACCTTGGTGCCGTTACCGAACTGGTCGAACTCGAACACGCCGACCGGGCCGTTCCACAGGATGGTCTTCGACGACTTCAGCAGCTCCGCGAAGTGGGCTGCGGTTTGCGGGCCGATGTCCAGGATCATGTCGTCAGCGGCAACGTCGGCAATGGCCTTGACGGTGGCTTCGGCGCTCTCGGCGAACTCCTTGGCAACCACGACATCGACCGGCAGAGGCACGCTGACCTTGGCAGCGATGGCCTTGGCGGTATCGACCAGGTCAGGCTCGTACAGCGACTTGCCTACCGGGTGGCCGGCTGCGGCCAGGAAGGTGTTGGCGATGCCACCACCGACGATCAGCTGGTCGCACACCGAGCTCAGGCTGTTCAGCACATCCAGCTTGGTGGAGACCTTGGAACCGGCAACGATGGCCGCCATCGGCTTGGCCGGGGCCTTCAAGGCCTTGCCCAGGGCATCCAGCTCGGCTGCCAGCAGAGGGCCAGCAGCAGCGACCTTGGCAAACTTGGCAACACCATGGGTCGAACCTTCGGCACGGTGGGCAGTACCGAAAGCGTCCATGACGAACACGTCGCACAGGGCGGCGTATTTCTGCGCCAGCTCGTCGGCGTTCTTCTTCTCGCCCTTGTTGAAGCGCACGTTCTCGAACAGCACCAGGTCACCAGCCTTGACCTCGACACCGTCCAGGTAGTCGGCAACCAGCGGCACGTCGCGGCCCAAGGCCTTGCTCAGGTAGTCGGCGACCGGCTTGAGGCTGTTCTCGGCGGAGAATTCACCCTCGGTCGGGCGGCCCAGGTGCGAGCAGACCATTACCGCTGCACCCTTCTCCAGGGCCAGCTTGATGGTCGGCAGCGCTGCCAGGATACGCGCGTCGCTGGCTACCACACCGTCCTTCACAGGCACGTTGAGGTCTTCGCGGATCAGTACGCGCTTACCTTGCAGGTCGAGGTCGGTCATCTTCAACACGGTCATGAATGCAGTCCTTCAGGGCTGTTTGTTGCGGGTTGGGTGGACGACGTGCAGATAGTGTTCGGCAACGTCGAGCATACGGTTGGCGAACCCCCATTCGTTGTCGAACCAGGCCAGCAGGTTCACCAGGCGAGGGCCGGAAACACGGGTCTGGCTGGCATCGACGATCGCCGAATGCGGGTCATGGTTGAAATCACAGCTGGCGTGGGGCAACTCGGTGTAGGCCAGCAAGCCTTTGAGCGGGCCTTCCAGCGCCGCCTCGCGCAGCACCCGGTTGACTTCGGCCGCGCTGGTATCGCGAGCGGTCTGCAGGGTGATATCCAGGCACGAGACGTTGACGGTCGGTACGCGTACCGCTTTGGCCTGGATTCGCCCGGCAAGTTCCGGAAGCAGGCGCTCGATGCCACGCGCCAGACCAGTGGACACCGGGATCACCGACTGGAAGGCCGAACGCGTGCGGCGCAGGTCTTCGTGGTGGTAGGCGTCGATCACCGGCTGGTCGTTCATCGCCGAGTGGATGGTGGTGATCTGCACGTACTCGATGCCGAATGCCTGGTCCAGCACACGCAGCAGCGGCACGCCGCAGTTGGTGGTGCACGATGCGTTGGACACCAGGCGTTCGTTGCCGGTCAGGCAGGCCTGGTTGACGCCGTAGACCACCGTAGCATCTACGTCGGCCTCGCTGGCCATCGGCTGCGAGAACAGCACCCGAGGCGCGCCGGCGTCGAGGAAGCGCTGGCCATCGGCACGGGTGTGGTAGGCGCCGGAGCACTCCAGCACCAGGTCGATGTCCAGGGCGGCCCAGTCGATGCCTTCGGGGGTGGCACTGCGCATCACCTTCACGCAGTCGCCATTGATATGCAGACAGTCGCCATCGACCTTCACCTCACCGGGGAAGCGCCCATGGGTGGAGTCGAAGCGTGTCAGGTATTCAAGGCTGGCCTGGTCGGCCAGGTCGTTCAGCGCGACGATCTCGAAACCGGCCTTTGCCCCCCGCTCGAACAGCGCGCGCAGGACACAGCGGCCGATACGGCCATAACCGTTGAGTGCAACTTTGTAGGGACGCAGGTGGGGCATAGGTAGCTCTTGAACTCCGGCAGTTGAACGGGGCCGCTGCGCAGCCCATTCGCGGCACAAGGCCGCTCCTACAGGGGACGGCGTACGCAATACCCTGTAGGAGCGGCCTTGTGCCGCGAACGAGGGCCAAAGGCCCTCGCCTTCCTTGTATCAGTCTTCCAGCAGCTCTTCGGCAGTACCGAGGATGTTCTCCAGGGTGAAGCCGAACTCTTCGAACAGTGCCGAAGCCGGCGCCGACTCACCGTAGGTGGTCATGCCGATGATACGACCTTCCAGGCCGACGTACTTGTACCAGAAGTCGGCGTGAGCGGCCTCGATGGCGATACGCGCACCCACTTCCAGCGGCAGCACGGACTGCTTGTAGGCAGCGTCCTGGGCATCGAACACGCTGGTGCACGGCATGGAAACCACGCGCACCTTGCGGCCTTGTTCGGTCAGCTTGGCGTGCGCCTGAACAGCCAGGCCCACTTCGGAACCGGTGGCGATCAGGATCAGCTCAGGCTCGCCGGCGCAGTCCTTGAGCACGTAGCCGCCGCGGCTGATGTCGGCGATCTGCTGGGCGTCGCGGTCCTGGTGCTGCAGATTCTGGCGCGAGAAGATCAGCGCCGAAGGGCCGTCCTTGCGCTCCAAGGCGCTTTTCCAGGACACGGCGGATTCCACCGCGTCGGCTGGGCGCCAGGTGTCCAGGTTCGGCGTGCTGCGCAGGCTGGTCAGCTGCTCGATCGGCTGGTGAGTCGGGCCGTCTTCGCCCAGGCCGATGGAGTCGTGGGTGTAGACGTGGATCACGCGCTGCTTCATCAGTGCCGACATGCGCACGGCGTTGCGGGCGTATTCCATGAACATCAGGAAGGTCGCGCCGTAAGGCACCAGGCCACCGTGCAGGGCAACGCCGTTCATGATGGCGGTCATGCCGAACTCGCGAACGCCGTAGAACACGTAGTTGCCGCTGGCGTCGTTGGCTTCGACACCCTTGCAACCCTTCCACAGGGTCAGGTTGGAACCGGCCAGGTCTGCCGAACCGCCGAGGAACTCCGGCAGCAGCGGGCCGAAGGCATTCAGGGCGTTCTGGCTGGCCTTGCGGCTGGCGATGGTCTCGCCCTTGGCGGCCACTTCGTTGATGTAGGCCTGGGCTTTCTCGCTGAAATCGGCAGGCAGGTCACCGGCGGCTCGGCGCTTGAACTCGGCAGCCAGCTCCGGGTAGGCCTTGGCGTAGGCGTCGAAGCGCTGGTTCCATTCGGCTTCGGCCTTGGCACCGGCAGCCTTGGCGTCCCACTCGGCGTAGATCTCGGCCGGGATTTCGAACGGGCCGTGGTTCCAGTTCAGTTCCTTGCGAGCCAGGGCAATTTCGTCGTTGCCCAGCGGTGCGCCGTGGCAGTCTTCCTTGCCCTGCTTGTTCGGCGAGCCGAAACCAATGATGGTCTTGCAGCAGATCAGGGTCGGGCGATCGCTCTTGCGGGCGGTCTCGATGGCGGTCTTGATCTCGTCGGCGTCATGGCCGTCGACGTTGCGGATCACCTGCCAGTTGTACGCTTCGAAGCGCGCCGGGGTGTTGTCGGTGAACCAGCCGTGCACTTCGCCGTCGATGGAAATGCCGTTGTCGTCGTAGAAGGCGATCAGCTTGTTCAGGCCCAGGGTGCCGGCCAGCGAGGCGACTTCGTGGGAGATACCTTCCATCATGCAGCCGTCGCCGAGGAACACGTAGGTGTTGTGGTCGACGATGTTGTGGCCGTCACGGTTGAACTGGGCAGCGAGCACTTTTTCGGCCAGGGCGAAGCCCACGGCGTTGGCGATACCCTGGCCGAGCGGGCCGGTGGTGGTCTCGACGCCTGGGGTGTAGCCGTATTCCGGGTGGCCCGGGGTGCGGCTGTGCAGCTGGCGGAAGCCTTTGATGTCATCGATGGTGACGTCGTAGCCGGTCAAGTGCAGCAGCGAGTAGATCAGCATCGAACCGTGGCCGTTGGACAGTACGAAGCGGTCACGGTCGGCGAAACTCGGGTTGCTCGGGTTGTGCTTCAGATAGTCGCGCCAAAGCACTTCGGCGATATCCGCCATGCCCATGGGGGCACCTGGGTGGCCGCTGTTGGCCTTTTGCACGGCATCCATGCTGAGGGCACGAATGGCGTTGGCACGTTCACGACGGCTGGGCATCGCTGATCTCCTGGGGGGCTTGAATAGGTGGTGTCACGAAAAAAGGCGGCCATTTTCGCCCACTGGGGGGGCTTGGGGCAATGACGTATGGTCGCAGTCGGGGGATTTTCCTGCGATTGGCATTCAATTCGGGGTAAAACCGGGAGAACCACCCCACTCATCACTCAATATCAAAACTTTTTGATATTGCCCTTGCTAGGGCAACGATGCCTGTCTAGACTGCCGCACCATGAACCTCCGTGCGCAATCGATCCCCGAGCAACGCGAAGCATTGGCTGCCCTGTGCAAAGCCAGTGGCGACGAGTTGCGCCTGAACGTATTGCGCGCCCTGGCCAACGACTCGTTCGGCGTGCTGGAGCTGGCGCAGATCTTCGACGTGGGCCAGTCGGGCATGAGCCACCACCTTAAAGTATTGGCCCAGGCCGAGCTGGTGGCGACCCGCCGCGAGGGCAATGCCATCTTCTACCGCCGCGCCCTGCCCGACAGCTTGCGCCTGGGAGGTCGACTGCACGCGGCGCTGCTCGAAGAGGTGGACGACCTGACTCTTCCGCCTGACGTGCAGGCGCGCATTGCCCAGGTGCAGCAACGCCGCGCAGCCACCAGCCAGGACTTCTTCCTGCGCGTGGAAGAGAAGTTCCGCGCCCAGCAAGACCTGATCGCCGGCCTGCCGCAGTACCGCGAAAGCCTGCTGGCGCTGCTCGACAAACTGAATTTCGACCCGGCCGCCAGCGCCCTGGAGGTCGGCCCCGGTGACGGTGGCTTCCTGCCCGACCTGGCCCGGCGCTTCGCCCAGGTCACCGCCCTGGACAACAGCCCGACCATGCTCGAACTGGCGCGCCAGGTGTGCCAGCGCGAAGGGCTCGACAACGTGAACCTGCAGTTGGCCGATGCACTGGGTGCAACGGATGTGGCCGCCGACTGCGTTGTGCTGAACATGGTGCTGCACCATTTCAGCGACCCGGCCCTGGCCTTGCGCCAGCTGGCCAAACGGGTGAAGGCAGGCGGCAGCCTGCTGGTAACCGAACTGTGCAGCCATGACCAGGGGTGGGCGCGCGAAGCCTGCGGCGACCTGTGGCTTGGCTTCGAACAGGACGACCTGGCCCGTTGGGCCAACGACGCCGGGCTGGCCCCCGGGGACAGCCTGTACGTGGGCTTGCGTAACGGTTTCCAGATCCAGGTCCGCCATTTCCAGCGGACGGCTGGCGACATACACCATCGGTAAATTTCAGGAACCTTCGAGATGAGCGAATACTCCCTTTTCACCTCCGAGTCCGTGTCCGAAGGGCATCCGGACAAGATCGCCGACCAGATTTCGGACGCCGTCCTTGATGCCATCATCGCCCAGGACAAATACGCCCGCGTAGCCTGCGAAACCCTGGTCAAGACCGGCGTCGCCATCATCGCCGGCGAAGTCACCACCTCCGCCTGGGTCGACCTGGAAGAGCTGGTGCGCAAGGTCATCATCGACATCGGCTACAACAGCTCCGACGTCGGTTTCGACGGCGCCACCTGCGCCGTGATGAACATCATCGGCAAACAGTCGGTGGACATCGCCCAGGGCGTCGACCGTTCCCGCCCGGAAGACCAGGGCGCCGGTGACCAGGGCCTGATGTTCGGCTACGCCAGCAACGAAACCGATGTGCTGATGCCGGCACCGATCTGCTTCTCGCACCGTCTGGTCGAGCGCCAGGCCGAGGCGCGCAAATCGAAACTGCTGCCATGGCTGCGTCCGGACGCCAAGTCGCAGGTCACCTGCCGTTACGAAAATGGCAAGGTGGTCGGCATCGACGCCGTGGTGCTGTCGACCCAGCACAACCCTGAGGTTTCGCAGAAAGACCTGCAGGAAGCCGTGATGGAGCTGATCGTCAAGCACACCCTGCCTGCCGAACTGCTGCACAAGGGTACCCAGTACCACATCAACCCGACCGGCAACTTCATCATCGGTGGCCCGGTGGGTGACTGCGGCCTGACCGGGCGCAAGATCATCGTCGACTCCTACGGCGGCATGGCCCGCCATGGTGGTGGCGCGTTCTCCGGCAAGGACCCATCCAAGGTCGACCGTTCCGCCGCCTACGCCGGCCGCTACGTGGCCAAGAACATCGTCGCCGCCGGCCTGGCCGAGCGTTGCGAGATCCAGGTGTCGTACGCCATCGGCGTGGCCCAGCCGACCTCCATCTCGATCAACACCTTCGGTACCGGCAAGGTCTCCGACGACAAGATCATCCAGCTGGTGCGCGAGTGCTTCGACCTGCGTCCTTACGCCATCACCACCATGCTCGACCTGCTGCACCCGATGTACCAGGAAACCGCTGCCTACGGTCACTTCGGCCGTACCCCGCAGCAGAAGACGGTCGGCGACGACACCTTCACCACCTTCACCTGGGAGCGTACCGACCGCGCCCAGTCGCTGCGTGACGCTGCCGGCCTGTAAGTTTCCTACAGCGCCAGGCGAAAGCCCCTGCCGAGCAATCGGCAGGGGCTTTTTTGTGACATATGGGCTGACAAACGCTGCATGGCGACGCGCACGCTACCTGCCTAGGCTGAGGGCTCCCACCTGCCATGCAAGGATGCTGGCCATGCCGCTCATGCTGCTGTTCGCCCTGATGTTGACGTTGAATGCTCCCCTTGTCCGTGCCGCCACATGCCCCACCTGGAACCCGCAACAAGTCGAGGCTGAAGTGAGCCGACTGCGCGCCACGCTTGCCCGCTGGGACGACCATTATCATCGTCAGGGCATCGCATTGGTGGCCGATGAAATATACGACCAGAGCCGCCAGCACCTGGCGCACCTGCAGCAATGCTTTGGCATCACGACTACCACGTCCCCGCTGGCCAGCGCTGGCGGGCCAATTCCGCATCCGGTGCCGCACACCGGCGTCGACAAGCTGGCCGACCGTCAGGCTGTAGAACGCTGGCTGGCCGGCAAGGCAGATGTTTGGGTGCAACCAAAGGTCGATGGCGTAGCAGTCTCCCTCATCTACCGACAGGGCCGGCTGGTGCAGTTGATCAGCCGGGGGGACGGCGTGCAGGGGCACGACTGGAGCCGCCACATCCCCCTGCTCGACGCAATCAACCGGCAGCTGCCCCAGGCCATCGACCTGCAACTCCAGGGCGAACTGTACCTGCGCCTGGACGCGCATGTGCAAGCCCGGGCAGGCAGCGCCAACGCCCGAGGGACGGTAGCCGGGCTGCTGGCTCGCAAACAGCTGGGTCGTGAGCAAGGTGAGCGCATCGGCCTGTTCGTGTGGGACTGGCCGCAAGGCCCCGAACAGCAAGCCGAACGCCTCGCGAAGCTGGCGGAACTGGGCTTTGCGCACAGCCAGGATTACAGCGTCGCCATAGAAACAGCGGACGATGCAGCGCACTGGCGTGAGTACTGGTACCGCTCACCCCTGCCTTTCGCCACCGATGGCGTGGTGTTGCGCCTAGGCGTCCGGCCTCCGTCCGAGCGCTGGCAGGCCAAGGCGCCCTACTGGATCGCGGCGTGGAAGCACCCGTACACGCAGGCCTTGGCCGAAGTGCGCGACGTACGCTTCCGCGTCGGCCGTACCGGCAGGGTTACGCCAGTCTTGCATATACTGCCGGTTACCCTGGATGACCGGCGAATCACCCACGTGAGCCTGGGATCGCTGGCACGTTGGCTCAAGCTCGACATCCGCCCCGGTGACCAGGTGGCCGTCAGCCTTGCCGGGCTGACCATCCCACGCCTGGAGCAAGTGGTGCACCGCGCCGCCGAGCGCCAACCGGTGATCGCACCAGCGCCCGGCCAGCATCATGCCCACAGCTGCTGGCAGATCAGCGAAGGCTGCGAAGAGCAGTTCATTGCTCGTCTCACCTGGCTCAGCGGCAAGCAGGGGCTGGCCCTGCCGCGCACCGGCCCTGGTACCTGGCGCCGACTGGTGGCTGCAGGGCTGGTGACCACGATGACCGACTGGCTGCATCTGGATGCCGAGCGCCTGGCCCAGGTAGCGGGCATCAGTGACACAACGGCTTCGCAGTTGCTGGGCAGTTTCGACCAAGCCCGCTCACGGCCTTTTGCGCAATGGCTTCGCGGACTCGGCGCGCCTACACCCACCGGCATGCAGGTAACAGGCGACTGGCTGGAGCTGGCTGCCCGCACGAATCTTGAATGGCAAGCCATGCCCGGTATCGGCGAAAAGCGCGGGCAACAGCTTGCTGGATTTTTTGCAACCACCGAGGTTCAAGCCATTGCAACGCAACTGGCCACGACAGGGATCGATGGATTCCGGATCGACAGGCAAAGCATCGAGCAATGATTATTTACCAATTTACCTGTAGGAAAATCCCGAGATTAATCCGGAAAACCCCAACAAGGGTTTCTAAATGAGCAAAACCAAGGCAGGATTTCCCCCAACTTTTGCTGCCCCGCCCCCTCAAGGAGGCTTTTCATGAAACGTATTTCGACCCTTTTCCTGATCGCGACACTGGGCCTGCCCGCTGGTGCCGTACAAGCCGCCCAGCCGGACACCGGCCTGACCGGTTGCGCTGCCAAGCGTAGCGCCATCGAGAACCAATTGAAGATTGCCCGTGACCACGGCAACAACGAACAGGCCGCAGGGCTTGAAGAGGCACTGCGAGGGGTCGACAACTGCACCGATGCCAGCCTGCGCAAGGAACGTGAGCAGAAGGTGCTCGACGCACGTCACGAAGTGGCGCAGCGGGAAAAGGATTTGAAGAAAGCCGAGAAGAAAGGCGATTCGGAGAAGATCAACAAGCGCAAGGACAAGCTGGCCGAGTCGCGCAAGGAACTGCAGGAAGCGGTGGAGGATCTGGATCGCTGAGGCCCCGACCGGGCAAACGCGATCATTGTAGGAGCGGCCTTGTGTCGCGATGGGCCGCAAAGCGGCCCCGGCGATTTGTGCATCAGCTGAAATCCTGGGGCCGCTGCGCAGCCCTATCGCGACACAAGGCCGCTCCTACACAGGGCAATGCAGTCCATCAATGATTGCGGAATTCCGTATGACAGGCCTTGCAAGCCGCTTCGACCTTGTCCATCGGTGCCTTCAACTGCGCAGCGTCCAGCGGCTGGCCGCGGGTGACGTCGACCAGTTCGCCAGTAACGCCTTCCAGCTGGCGGGCCAGGTCATGAAAGCGCGTCTGCCGCTCCCATACCTCGGCACGCGCACTACTGTCGCCACTATCACGCGCCTGTGGGAAGTGCTGCCAGGGCTGGTGCGAAAGGTTGTCCAGCTTCAGCGCACCGTCGGCAAACTTCACCCCGTCGAACGGCAACCGCCCACGCAACATACCGCCCAGGTCTTCGCTGGTCTTGAGCATGTCCTTGAAGATCACCTTGCGCTTGCCCAGCGGGGAGTTCGGGTCAACCCGGTCACAACCACCCAGGGCCAGTGCTGCCAGCAGAACAACGGTCAATCGCTTCAACATCACGGTCACTTCGGCCTACGCAAATGGGCGGCCAGTATCGCTGCCAAGCGGCGAAAGACCAATAGCCACATAAAAAACAGGGGCGAATATCCGTGTTCACCCATGACAGGAACGTACTCATGAAATCTGCCCTGCGCCATCTGGCCTGGACACTCCCGGCACTGGCCCTGCTGGCCGGCTGCAACGGTGGCGAAAGCGCCAAACCCGAGCCCCATGCCATCGCCACCTACGCCAATGCCACATGGCAGGACCTGCCTGCCGTCAACGACAGCGACCTGGTGGCTGGCTTCCAGGCCTGGCGCAACGGCTGTGAAAAGCTAAAGCGCGACACCGTCTGGGCCAGCACCTGCGAAGCAGCCGCCAGCGTGCCCGACAATGCCTTGCAGGTGCGTGCCTTCCTGCAACAGAACCTGCAGGTATACGGCCTGCGTTCGGCCGAGAATAACGCCAACGGCCTGATCACCGGTTACTACGAACCGGTCTACCCTGGCAGCCTGAGCCAATCGGCAACCAACCACGTGGCGGTCTACGGCATCCCCGACGACATGATCGTGGTCGACCTGGCCAGCGTGTACCCCGAACTCAAGGGCAAGCGCCTGCGCGGTCGCCTCGATGGCCGGGTGCTCAAGCCCTACGACACCGCCGAGGTGATCAACCGTGACGGCGTCAAGGCGCCGGTGCTGGCCTGGCTGACCGACCCGATGGACCTGCAGTTTCTGCAGATTCAGGGTTCCGGCCGGGTACAACTGGAGGACGGGCGCCAGCTGCGCCTGGGTTACGCCGACCAGAACGGCCACCCCTATCGGCCAATCGGGCGCTGGCTGGTGGAACAGGGCCAGTTGAAGAAGGAAGAAGTGAGCATGGGCGCCATTCATGCCTGGGCCCAGGCCAACCCACAACGGGTGCCGGAACTGCTCGCCAGCAACCCCAGCTACGTGTTCTTCAGCACCCGCCCGGACAGCAACGAAGGGCCACGCGGTTCGTTGAACGTACCGCTGACCGCTGGCTACAGCGTGGCCATCGACCGCAAGGTGATTCCGCTGGGCAGCTTGCTGTGGTTGTCCACCACTCGCCCGGACGGTACGCCGGTGGTACGCCCGGTGGGGGCCCAGGATACCGGCGGGGCAATTACTGGCGAGGTGCGCGCCGACCTGTTCTGGGGCACTGGGCCGGAAGCTGGAGAACTGGCCGGGAACATGAAGCAGCAGGGGCAGATCTGGATGCTGTGGCCTAAGGGCAAGCCGCTGCCCGAGGTGCCGAAAGTACCTTGATCGGCGGTGGATTCTTCGCGGGCGAGCCCGCGAAGAAGGCGACGCGGTATCAGATGGAAACCACGAAGAAAGCCACAATGATCGCCAACCCGGCAAACCACACCAGCGATCGCAGCATGGCCCAGTCGGCCAGGTAACAGATGATGTACAGCAGCCGGCTGGTGATGTACATCACCCCCAGCACATCCTGGGTCACCTGCTCGGCATTGCCGACAATATCCGCCACCAGCACCGCCGCGGCAAATGCCGGGAAGGCCTCGAAACTGTTCTGCTGGGCAGCATGCGCGCGCCGCGGCAGCCCGGACAGGGTATCCAGGAACGCACGCGGGTCGTGGTTGTCGCGCAGTCGGAAGCGGCCACTACCGGCCTTGGCGATCAATGCGCACAGTGGCGGCAAGAGCAGCGCGATCAGGATGCACCACAGGGCAACAGTCATGGACAGGACTCCTTGTTCAGTCTTCGGGTCAAAGCTTCATTACCAGCATGCCGGCCAACACCAGCCCGCAAGCTAGGAGTCTCGGCCCGCCAAAAGGTTCTTTCAGGTAGCGCATGCCCAGCAGCACCACCAGAATCACACTCAACTCGCGCAACGCCGCCGCTTCGGCCACCGACCCCAGGTGCATGGCCCACAGCACCAGCGCGTAACTGAGCAGTACACACAGCCCCACCGCCAGCCCCAGGCGCCACTGAAGGCGCCAGAACAAGATGAATGGCGCACGTCGGGCCACGCTGGCCAGCAACGGGAAGGGCCAGGCACTGAGCAAGGTCAGCCATACCAGGTAATCCCAAGGCTTGCCCCACAAGCGCACGGCCTGGCCGTCGAACCAGGTGTAGCAACCAATACACAGGCCAATCAGGACAACCACCGGCAGCATCGACCAGGGCAGCCGGTCACCGCCACCGCCCTGCCACAACAGGCAGGCCATGCCACAGGGGATCAGCAGGATGCCGATGATCTGCTGCTGGCTCAGCGATTCGCCGGCAAAGGCCAGGGTCAGCCCCAGCACCACCAACGGCGACAGCCCGCGCATCAGAGGATAGACCAGCCCCAGGTCGCCCACGCGGTAAGCCTGGATCAACAGGAAGCGGTACAACTGCTCGGCCAGCGCCGAAGCCAGCAGCCAGGGCCAGATGTTAGTCGGCGGTACCGCGGCGAAGGGCACCGCCAGCACCGCGAAAGCCAACGCCACCGTATCCATGCTGGCGATCACCAGCAGGCGCTCGCCGCTGAATTTGATCAGGGTATTCCACGTCGCATGCAGCAGGGCAGCGACCAACACCAGGGAAGTTGCCAGCACGCGAAATCGTCCTTGCCTTCGAGTCAGATTCGTTTGCAGCACTATACATTGGGTAAAAGGTACGACTAAGGAAAAAGACTACAAACTCTATGGAAGTTTCAATACGCCTTGCAAGCCGGGGCTTACCCCAAAACGCAATACACTCAGCGCTCGCTGTGCCGCATGGAAACGCGTGATACCTCAAGGCGGCCACCCAAACGGAAACACACTCGCTTACGAAACGCGATTGACGCTTCAGGCTTTGCAGGATTAGGATCGCCGTAACGCATGGGGTTACCCGTGCCTACCTTCCGAGGCCCGCGATGCGCAAGCATGCGGGCTTTCGTGTTTCTGGGCCAAGGACACCCAGAAATCATGACGCATTATGTGGCCTACCTCGACGAATTCGGCCATGTCGGGCAATACATCTCGCGCACTCATACCCAGTTCAAGACCAGTCCAGTGTTCGGGCTGGGTGGGGTGCTACTACCTGCAGAAGAAGTACGGGAGTTCGCCATCTTCTTCTATCAGCTGAAATGCCAGTTACTTGCCTGGGATATAAACCATGAAAACCCCAGAAGCCTCCCTCCCTATCAATGGGAAAAGAAGGGCTCAAAGTTATTCACGACACGTAACGTCACACAATATCGATCGTTGAGACAGGCAACGTTTCGCCTGCTCAACCACATCAGAAAGATTGGTGGGTATGTCATTTATGCGGGTGAACATAAGACCGGCCCGGCCAGGCAGCACGACGCGACCAAGACATTCAGACGCCAACTGCTGCATGCGGTGCGAACGATCGATCGTTACTGCACGCAGTCCCGCTCAACCTTCATGCTCCTGCTGGATGAGCAGCGTGCTGGCAACGAGTGGCGTGAGCAAAATGTAGAAGCCTGCACCCTGGCAATGTTCGAGGATCCCGCAGAAAAATGTCGGAGCCTGATAGAGCCGCCGCTGCAGGGCGAAAGCCACCTCTTCCAGACCCTGCAATGCGCAGACTGGATCTGCGGCCTTGTAGGTCGTTTGATGGCAATGGCTGTCTCGCCCGAGGAATATCCCGACTGGGAGCCTTTCGACAGGTACTTCTCGACACGAATCGCCGAGGTCGCCCTACCGGGCTCCGGCTTGCAGCACCAGCCCGTCGAGCCAGAAAGCCATGAGTGCTCGACAGCAAGAACCGAAGCATGATGAAACCCGATGGAAACCTCACAACAGAAACGCGGTCTACCTGCACAGTCAAATAGTGTGTCCCGAACCCCGCGCCAGGTCATCAAAGAACTGCCCGAGCCATTCGGGTTACGACTTGGAAGCCACTGTTACAGGATTCGGGATGCTTGAACTAGTTGCCGCGTTTATCTGCCTCACCACCCTCCTTACCTATGTAAATTACCGTTTCATCGGCCTGCCCCCAGCCATCGGTGTGATGGTCACGGCGCTGCTGTTTTCCCTGATGCTGCAGGGCTTGAGCCTTATCGGCTTCCCTGGCCTGGAAGCTCGCGTCGAAGGTCTGATGAACCAGATCGACTTCAATGACCTGCTGATGCACTGGATGCTGGCGTTTTTGCTGTTCGCCGGCGCCTTGCACGTGAACCTCTCCGACCTGCGCAGCTACCGCTGGCCCATCGGCCTGCTGGCCACCGTCGGCGTACTGATTGCCACCGTCGTCATCGGCTACCTGTCGCACTGGGTGTTCGCCCTGTTCGGCTGGCAAGTGCCGCTGATCTACTGCCTGCTGTTCGGTGCGCTGATCTCGCCCACCGACCCGATCGCCGTGCTTGGCGCGCTACGTACCGCCAACGCCTCCAAACCACTGAAAACCACCATCGTCGGCGAGTCGCTGTTCAATGACGGCACCGCGGTAGTGGTGTTTACCGTGTTGCTGGGCATCATCCAGTTGGGCGAGACGCCGAGCATGACCGACACGGCGCTCCTGTTCGCCCGCGAGGCCATCGGCGGGGTGCTGTTCGGCGGCCTGATCGGCTATGCCACCTACCGCATGATCAAGAGCGTCGAGCAATACCAGGTGGAAGTGATGCTGACCCTGGCGCTGGTCATCGGCGGCTCGGCAATGTGCTACGAACTGCACGTTTCGGCGCCGATCGCCATGGTGGTGGCCGGGCTGATAATCGGCAACCTGGGGCGCAACCTGGCGATGAACGACATGACCCGTCGCTACATGGACGGCTTCTGGGAGCTGATCGACGACATGCTCAACGCCTTGCTGTTCGCGTTGATCGGCCTGGAGCTGTTGCTGCTGCCTTTCAACTGGATGCACATGGTAGCCGGCGGCGTGCTGGCGCTGGCGGTGCTACTGTCGAGGTTGCTGACCGTGGCCCCGGCGATCGTGCTGCTGCGGCGCTGGCGCCCGGTGCCCAAGGGCACGGTACGGGTGCTGACCTGGGGTGGCTTGCGCGGTGGGGTGTCGGTTGCCCTGGCACTGTCGCTGCCACTGGGCGAAGAACGTGACCTGCTGCTGTCGATCACCTACATCGTGGTGCTGTCGTCGATCCTGGTGCAGGGGTTGAGCATCGGGCGGGTGGTGCGCAAAGTCAGCGCTCAGCCTTGAGAAATTGTGCCGGCCTCTTCGCGGGTAAACCCGCTCCCACAGGATCTGCGCTACCTTTCGGACGGTGAAAAACCTGTGGGAGCGGGTTTACCCGCGAAGAGGCCGGCACCGACAACCGAGATCTATTCGACTGCACTGTCCGGGAACTGGTCCTGAATGTACTTGATCTCGGTCCGTCCATGCGCCGCCGGCAACCCATCCTCGCCAAGGTTGACGAAGACCATCTTGTCGACCGTGAGGATGGCCTTGCGGGTGATCTTGTTGCGCACTTCGCACTTGAGGGTGATCGAGGTGCGGCCGAACTCGGTGGCAGTGATGCCCAGCTCGATGATGTCGCCCTGACGCGAGGCACTGACGAAGTTGATTTCCGATATGTACTTGGTCACCACACGCTGGTTGCCCAACTGGACGATGGCGTAGATCGCCGCCTCTTCGTCGATCCAGCGCAACAGGCTGCCACCGAACAAAGTGCCGTTTGGGTTGAGGTCTTCGGGTTTAACCCACTTGCGGGTATGAAAGTTCATCTGTACTCCTGACCTGCCTGGCTAACGTGTAGCAATGATGGCAGAGCGGCCGCTGTCGCTCCATTGAACATCGACTATCGTCGCGATTAATCGACAGAAAACCTTGGGCAAGCCGGCGGGCGCGGCTATAATCTCCGCCGCTTCACATGGCCGCCCTCAGCGGCGCCATGCCCGCCACCCGTCCGAGGGGCGCTGCAGCAGGCTAGGCCTGTCAGGCTCGGATGGGGCGTTGCTCGCTCTCGCGGGCGCTTAACGCACAACGGCGCCCATTCGCACACTACGAATGGAGGCTCTCATGAGCGCTGCAAACATGCCTGCTGGTTTTACCGATTACAAAGTCGCCGACATCTCCCTGGCCGCCTGGGGTCGTCGCGAAACCATCATCGCCGAATCGGAAATGCCTGCACTGATGGGCCTGCGTCGCAAGTACCTGGCCGAGCAACCGCTCAAGGGTGCGAAGATCCTGGGCTGCATCCACATGACCATCCAGACCGCCGTGCTGATCGAAACCCTGGTTGCCCTGGGCGCCGAAGTGCGCTGGTCGTCCTGCAACATCTTCTCCACCCAGGACCAGGCCGCCGCGTCCATCGCCGCCGCCGGTATCCCTGTGTTCGCCTGGAAAGGTGAAACCGAGCAAGAGTACGAGTGGTGCCTGGAGCAGACCATCCTCAAGGATGGCCAGCCATGGGACGCCAACATGGTCCTTGACGACGGTGGCGACCTGACCGAGCTGCTGCACAAGAAATACCCGCAAGTGCTGGAGCGCGTGCACGGTGTGACCGAAGAGACCACCACCGGCGTGCACCGCCTGCTGGACATGCTGGCCAAGGGCGAGCTGAAAGTCCCGGCGATCAACGTCAACGACTCGGTTACCAAGAGCAAGAACGACAACAAATACGGCTGCCGTCACAGCCTGAACGACGCCATCAAGCGTGGTACCGACCACCTGCTGTCGGGCAAGCAGGCCCTGGTGATCGGCTACGGTGACGTGGGCAAGGGCTCGGCCCAGTCCCTGCGCCAGGAAGGCATGATCGTCAAGGTCACCGAAGTCGACCCGATCTGCGCCATGCAGGCCTGCATGGACGGTTTCGAAGTGGTTTCGCCGTTCATCGACGGTATCAACAACGGTACCGAAGCCAGCATCGACAAGGCCCTGCTGGGCAAGATCGACCTGATCGTGACCACCACCGGTAACGTCAACGTCTGCGACGCCAACATGCTCAAGGCGCTGAAGAAGCGTGCCGTGGTGTGCAACATCGGCCACTTCGACAACGAGATCGACACCGCCTTCATGCGCAAGAACTGGGCCTGGGAAGAGGTCAAGCCGCAGGTGCACAAGATCCACCGCACCGGCGCTGGCAGCTTCGACCCGCAGAACGACGACTACCTGATCCTGCTGGCCGAAGGCCGCCTGGTCAACCTGGGTAACGCCACTGGCCACCCAAGCCGCATCATGGACGGTTCGTTCGCCAACCAGGTACTGGCGCAGATCTTCCTGTTCGAGCAGAAGTTCGCCGACCTGCCGGCCGAGAAGAAAGCCGAGCGCCTGACCGTCGAAGTACTGCCGAAGAAGCTCGACGAAGAAGTGGCACTGGAAATGGTGCGCGGCTTCGGTGGCGTGGTCACCCAGCTGACCAAGCAGCAGGCCGACTACATCGGTGTGACCGTCGAAGGCCCGTTCAAGCCACACGCATACCGCTACTAAGCGGCCAGCTTGAAGCTTCAAGCGGCAATCAAAGGCAGACCATGCCGTTGCCGCTTGCAGCTCAAGCATCACGGATCTTGAACGATGCCCAAGCCAGGCCGGCCATAACCGATCTGGCTTTTACTTGCAGCCTGCCGCTTGAAGCTTGCTGCCAGAGGAACGCCCGATGTCCCAGGAACGCCGTTACAGTTTCGAGTTCTTCCCGACCAAGACCGATGCCGGTCACGAAAAGCTGATGGGCGTCGCCCGCCAGCTGGCCGCCTACAACCCGGACTTCTTCTCCTGCACCTACGGTGCCGGTGGCTCGACCCGCGACCGCACGCTGAACACCGTGCTGCAGCTGGAAAGCGAAGTGAAGATACCTGCCGCGCCGCACCTGTCGTGCGTAGGCGACACCAAAGCCGAACTGCGTGCCCTGCTGGCCGAATACAAGGCTGCAGGCATCAAGCGCATCGTCGCCCTGCGTGGCGACCTGCCATCGGGTATGGGCATGGCCAGTGGCGAACTGCGCTACGCCAGCGACCTGGTCGAATTCATTCGCCAGGAAACTGCCGATCACTTCCACCTGGAAGTGGCCGCCTACCCGGAGATGCACCCCCAGGCCCGCAACTTCGAGGCTGACCTGGCCAACTTCGTGCACAAGGTCAAGGCCGGTGCCGACAGCGCCATCACCCAGTACTTCTTCAACGCCGACAGCTACTTCTACTTCGTCGAGCGCGCGCAGAAGCTGGGCGTGGACATCCCGGTGGTACCCGGCATCATGCCGATCACCAACTACAGCAAGCTGGCGCGCTTCTCCGATGCCTGTGGCGCCGAGATTCCTCGCTGGATCCGCAAACAGCTGGAAGCCTATGCCGACGACACCGCCAGCATCCAGGCATTCGGCGAGGAAGTGATCACCCGCATGTGCGAACAGCTGCTGCAAGGCGGCGCACCGGGCCTGCACTTTTACACCTTGAACCAGGCCGAGCCGAGCCTGGCGATCTGGAACAATCTGCAGCTGCCGCGCTGAAATTTTTTGCAAAATCTGTTTAAGATTTGATTAAGGCTTTGGTCATAGACTAAAGCCTTATTCATTTTCCGGTTAAACAGGTCTTGCCTGCCATGCAGCCCCCTCAGCCATTGCGTCCCCAGCTCGTCTACCTGGCTTTTGGCCCGGCAACCTACCATCAGGAAGCCTGCTTCAGCATCATCAGCGCCCTCGCCCATCTGGGCACGGGCGAAGCCATGGACATTCAGGTTTACACCGACAACCCGCAGCCCTATGCCGGTCTGCCGGTCACCGTGCACCTGTTGGACGAAGCCACACGCCAGGCATGGAACGCGCCTCACGGTTATCACTTTCGCAGCAAGCATGTGCTGTTGCGCCAGGTGCTGCAGCAACACCCGCTGGCAGTGCTGATCGACACCGACACCTTCTTCCGCAAGTCGCCGCTGGAGCTGTTCGCTCGGGTAGCCCCTGGCCGCCTGCTGTGCAATGCCATCGGTGCGCGCTACGGCAGCAACCAGAAGTGCCTGCTGTACAAGAACCTGCTGGCCATCCTCGAGTCCAGAGGCCTGGCTGATTGCCAGATGCCACTGGTCAATTCGGGGGTGATCGGCCTCACCGTCGAAGACGCCGGAACCCTGGACCGCTCCATCGCCATGATGGACGAGTTCCACCCCCTGGCTCGCGAGGCCTATACCCTCGAGGAGTTCTGCCTGGCGGTGGCGGCCTACCGCACGCTGGAATTGGCCGAATGCACAGATGTCATCCACCACTACTGGAGCCGCAAGGCGCAGTTCCGCGCCAAGATTCAGGCCTGGCTGCGCAAGCACGGCCACGACCCGCTGAGCCAGGCGGCGCTGGCCGACGTATCCCTGGTCAATGACCAGCTGCCACGGCCGCCGGCCCTGCAACGCCTGGGTTACAAGGCACTGAGCATGACCCTGCCCAGCCACGAGCGCCAGTTCGCCCGCGAGCTGCTTTATGGCTGCTACCCCTACCCCAATGAGTTCGACCGCGCCTGCGCGCCGGCCTGGTGGGACAAGGCCCTGGAAAACCTCAACGCCCGCCATGGCCACGTGGAGCCCGAGCAACTGCGCCAGTGCCTGCGCCACCCGGGGTTGCGCCTGTCGCTGGGCGAGCGGCGCAAGGATATCGAGGCGCACCTGCTGAGGTCATCCCACACTTGAGTGAACCTGTGCCGGCTTCTTCGCGGGTAAAACCGCACAAGTACATCGCGAGCCTGCAAGCCAGCAGAGATCCTGTGGGAGCGGGTTTACCCGCGAAGAGGCCGGCACAGGAGAACATCATCCTCACTGGCCTTGAACAGGCCGAGCGCGTAATCTCCGGGCATGCCACACATCGCCCGACTGTTCTGGATCCTGTTGCTCGCCTGCCTGAGCCCGCTGGCCCTGGGCGAGCGCCTGCGCCTGGTGACCGACGACTGGGCACCTTATGCGTACCAGCACGACGGCCAACCGCGCGGCATCGACTACGAAGTCACCACACGGGTGTTCGAACGCCTTGGCGTCGAGGTGGAGTGGGAGTTCCTGCCGTGGAAGCGCTGCCTGGCAATGATCGAGCAGGGCTTGGCCGACGGCATCATGGATATCTTCCAGAACGAGTCGCGCCAGCACTACCTGGTGTACGCCCCCGAGCCCATGTCGGAAGTAGAGTTCGTCCTGTTCCAGGCCCGCACTCGACGCCATGCCGTCAAGACTCTCGATGACCTTGCCGGCCTCACCGTCGGCACCTCACCCGGCTACGCCTACGGTGCCGCTTTCAACGAGGCTGTACATTTCCGGCGCGAAGCTGCACCTACCCATGAAGCCAACTTCGGCAAGCTGATGCTGGGCCGCATCGACCTGGCAATCACCGACCGCAAGGTCGGCCATTACCAGCTGCGGCATCTGGGCCTCCAACAGCAGGTCGAGGAGCTGCCCCTGGTGATCAGCCGCCAGGCCCAGTACCTGGGGCTGGCGCGCAAGCCGGGGCGGGAAGCACTGGCCCAGGCCTTCGCCGTGGAACTACGGCGCTTCAAGCTGGAACCGGCCTATGCAGCAATCAACAACCGCTACACAGGCGACATCGGAAACATTCTCAACGCCGTTGAGCAGCAGGAAAGCAGCACAGCGCGATAGCTCTGTTATACTCGGGCCTTCCCGCCCGGCTCACGCCCGGACGCTCGGCCTCGCAACAGGCATCCCGATCGGCATCGACGCACTTTCGCGTCCACCCTCTGCTACCCGGATGTGCAGTGAAAGCCCAGCTGGACCGGACGCGATCGCATCCCACCGATGCCCGTCGCGCCAGGCAGAACATCCCAAACGGGCCCAGCCCACACGAGAACAGGATTGCCCATGTCCTTTGCTTCCCTCGGTCTCTCCGAGGCTCTTGTCCGCGCTATCGAGGCTGCGGGCTATACCCAGCCGACCCCCGTGCAACAGCGGGCGATTCCCGCCGTGTTGCAAGGCCGCGACCTGATGGTCGCCGCACAGACAGGTACTGGTAAAACCGGCGGTTTCGCCCTGCCGATCCTCGAGCGCCTGTTCCCGGCCGGCCACCCCGACAAGTCGCAGCGCCATGGCCCGCGCCAACCTCGCGTGCTGGTCCTGACCCCGACCCGCGAACTGGCAGCCCAGGTGCATGACAGCTTCAAGGTCTATGCCCGTGACCTGCCACTGGTCAGCGCCTGCATTTTCGGCGGCGTCGGCATGAACCCGCAGATCCAGGCCATTGCCAAGGGTGTGGACGTGCTGGTCGCCTGCCCTGGCCGCCTGCTCGACCTGGCCGGCCAAGGCAAGGTTGACCTGGCCCACGTGGAAATCCTGGTGCTGGACGAAGCCGACCGCATGCTCGACATGGGCTTCATCCATGACGTCAAGAAGGTCCTCGCTCGCCTGCCGGCCAAGCGCCAGAACCTGTTGTTCTCGGCCACGTTCTCCAAGGACATCACCGACCTCGCCGACAAGCTCCTGCACAACCCGGAGCGTATCGAGGTCACCCCGCCGAACACTACCGTCGAGCGTATCGAGCAGCGCGTCTACCGCCTGCCCGCCAGCCACAAGCGCGCGCTGCTGGCGCACCTGATCACCCAGGGTGCCTGGGAACAGGTACTGGTGTTCACCCGCACCAAGCACGGCGCCAACCGCCTGGCCGAGTACCTGGAAAAGCACGGCCTGACCGCCGCCGCAATTCATGGGAACAAGAGCCAGAACGCCCGCACCAAGGCCCTGGCCGACTTCAAGGCCAACAGCGTGCGCGTACTGGTCGCCACCGACATCGCCGCCCGTGGCCTGGACATCGACCAGTTGCCGCACGTGGTCAACTTCGAGCTGCCGAACGTAGAGGAAGACTACGTCCACCGTATCGGCCGTACCGGCCGTGCCGGGCGTTCGGGCGAGGCCATTTCCATGGTCGCGCCGGATGAAGAGAAACTGCTCAAGAGCATCGAGCGGGTAACCAAGCAGAAGATTCCTGACGGCGACCTGATGGGTTTCGACGCCAGCCAGGTTGAAGCAGAAAAGCCCGAAGTACGCGAACGCCAGCAGAACAATGGCCGTGGTGGCCGTAACCAGCAGGCCCGCGGCGACGGCGGCAAAGACGCCAACGGCGGCCGCAAGGACAAGGGCAAGGATAAAGGCAAGGCCAAGCAACAGGCTGCGGACAAGCCGGCCGACAAGGAAAAGAGCGGCGACAAGCAACAGCAGCAACGCAAGCCGCGTGACAAGAAGCCACGCCAGCAGCAACAGCAGGCCAGCAACAGCAGTGCGCCGAAAGTGCCTGTCGACCGTGATCCGGAAGAGTTCCTGGACGACGATATCGACAACTTCGGCAACCGTGCCGACTATGTCAGCCCGTACCAGGGCAAGAACCAGGGCCGCAATCGCCGCCCGGGTGCCAATGCCGGCCAAGGTCAGGGCCAGGGTAATGGCCGCAGCAACACCGGTGGCCAAGGTCGCAACAGCGGCCAGCAGCGCAACGGCGGTGGCGGCGAGAAACGTCCAGCCCGCGCTAACAACGGTGGCGGTGCCCGTCGTGATGGGGGTGGCCGTGGCCGCCCGGCCCGTGACGATGCTGCCCGGCAAGAGCCGGCCGTGCGCAACCCGCGCCAGCCGGAAAAACAGCCAGTGATCATCCGCAAGGAATCCAAGCTCGACCGTTACCCGACGCCTGAGCAGCTGGATGACCTGCCGAGCCGCCCGCGCGGTGAGCGCCCGGCGCTGCTGACCCGCAAGGGCTGACAGAAGCACCGAGGGGGCTGCTTCGCAGCCCTATCGCGACACAAGGCCGCTCCTACAGGGTTACGTAAATCCCTGTAGGAGCGGCCTTGTGTCGCGATAGGGCCGCAAAGCGGCCCCCTCAGTTTTCAGCAGGTAAGAATCACTTCTGCTTCACACCTTCAACACTGATATCCAGGTCCAGGGTCTGCGAGGTAGCGCCCGGGCCCTTGATGCCGAAGTCGTTCAGGTTCAGCGTGGTGGTAGCGTTGAAACCAGCGCGCTCGCCGCCCCATGGGTCCTTGCCTTCACCGTTGAAAGTGGCCTTGAAGGTGACCGGCTTGGTCACACCGTGCATGGTCAGGTCGCCAGTCACGTCAGCAGTCTTGTCGCCAGTCGGCTTGACGCTGGTGGAGACGAACTTGGCTTCGGGGTACTTCTTCACGTCGAGGAAGTCGGCGCTGGCAATGTGCTTGTCACGCTCGGCGTGGTTCGACCACAGGCTGGCGGTTTTCAGGTCGACGTTGATCTTGCTGGCTTCAGGCTTTGCACTGTCCCAGGTGAAGTTGCCGTCGAAGTCCTTGAAGGTACCGTGAATGAAGCTGTAGCCCAGGTGGCTGATCTTCCAGTCAACGAACGCGTGCTGGCCTTCCTTGTCGATCTTGTACTCGGCAGCCATGGCCTGGCCGGCGGAGAGCAGAGCGGTACCGAGCGCCAGAGCGGCAAAAGTCTTTTTCAACATCCTTACTTCCTTCCTTTGCAATTGAGGTTGAGAGTCAAGCTTTGCGGCCCAGCATGCGGGTCAGGGTCGCGTCACGGTCGATGAAATGGTGCTTGAGCGCTGCCAAGCCATGCAGCACGGCAAAAATCACCAAGCCCCAGGCCAGCCAGAGATGGATCACGCCTGCCAGGTCTGCCTGGTCGGGCAGGTCGCTGACCAGTGCAGGCACTTCGAACAGGCCAAACACCGGAATGCCAACACCATCGGCGGTAGAAATCAGGTAACCGGCAATCATTACCGCGAACAGCCCCAGGTACAGGGCCAGGTGGCCCAACTTGGCTGCCAGGCGGGTAAGTGCGCCGTGGTTGGCCGGTGCCGGTGGTGGCGGGCTGATGAAGCGCCAGACCACCCGCAGCAGCATCACCGCCAGCAGCACCAGGCCGATGCTCTTGTGCAGGTCCGGGCCGGCCTTGCGCCAAGGGCTGTAGTAGTCGAGGCCGACCATCCACAGGCCCAGGCCGAACAGGCCGAAGACTGCCAGAGCCACGCCCCAGTGCAAGACGATGCTGACCACGCCGTAGCGAGAAGGTGAATTGCGCAGTTGCATGTTGACGTGTTTCCCCGTGAAAGCTGTGCACAGACTAACGCGTAACGCATCGAATAAAAGCGTAAAAAACTGCTTTGGATTATCGATAAATACGATATGTATTCTGTAAGCTTCCCATTAAGGAAACATTAACGATAGTTGGGTAATCAGCGGTTGCCAGTGCCGGCCCTGTGGGAGCGGGTTTACCCGCGAAAGGGCCGGCACTGTCAATAAATCAACCGGCCTTGGCTTGGGTATTGGCTACAGCTTTCTTGGCCGGTTCGGACTTGGCAGTCGCTTTCTTGGTCTCGGCAGGCTTGTGGGTCGGTTTGTGCGCCGGTGCATGCTTGCCAGATGCAGCCTTGGTCGCAGCAGGCTTGGCCGCTGCTTCCTTGACCACAGGCGCTGGCGCAACCGGGGCCGGCGCGGCTTGCGGTGTTGGCGCAGGTGCCGGCGCCACTTCCTCGGCCTTGGCAATCGGCTCGGCCTTCACCTCAGGCTTGTCCGCCCCGCCAAACAGGCGCTTGAAGAAGCCCGGCTTATCCTGCTTGGCCTCATCGACCGGCTTCGGCTCGGCCTTGACCGGGGCCTTGTCAGCCTTGTCGCCCTTGTCGGAAGAACCACCGAACATGTTGGAGAAGAACCCGCCCTTGCTCTCCTTGGCCGCCACGGCGCCTGCAGCTGCTGCCGCCGCCACTGGTGCCGCCTTGGCCGGGTCGAACGACTTGCCGGCCAGCAGGTCCTGCACCTGGCTGGCCGCGCGCTGGCCACTGCGCAGGGCGCCTTCCAGGGTGCCTGGGTAGAGGGCGTCGGTATGCTCACCGGCAAAGGTGATGCGCTGCACCGGGCGCTCCCACAGGCGCCAGTACTTGCTGATCTGACCCGGGCCATAGGCCAGGTAGGCGCCGCCGGTACCGGCGTCGGTGCTGTAGCGCTTGACCTCGTAACCGGTGAACGAGCCACGGGCCTGTGGGTAGAACGCATGCAGGCGGATCAGCACCTGATCGACCATCTGCTTGTCGCCGAACGCCTGCAGCAGGCGGGCGTTGTCGCCCGACAGGTTGATCACCACGTTGGCGCCACCCTTGAGCGCGGGTTCGATCCACAGCATGCCCAAACCTGCGTTACTGAAGATTTCGCCCGACATGCGCGCCCGGCTTTCCCACACCGGCTTTTTGAACTTGAGCATCAGCTGGTCGCGCCAGCCATAGTTGGTACCCTTCAACGCCGCCAGGTGCTGGCTGTCCAGGCCCGGAGTCATCTGGATCTTGGCCAGGGCGCGCAGGGGCACGGCCATGACCAGGTAATCCGCCTGGTAGCCGACGCTGCCGACCTTGACCGTGACACCGTCCTTGTCCTGGACGATGGAGGTCACGGGTGAACTGGTCTTGATGGTCTTCAGTTGCTTGACGAACGCTTGGGCCAGTACCGGGCTGCCACCGGGCAGGCGCGCGGCACGCAGGTCACGGTCGCTGACGCCGCGATACACGCGGTTCTGCTGGGCAAAATACAACAGCGACAGGCGCGATGGCTCATCGTAGCGGGTACGGATCTGCTGGTTGACCAGCTGGCGGGCGGTGGTCGGCAGCTGCAGCTTGTCCAGCCAGGTGGAGACGTTGATCTGGTCGAGGGCGAACAGCGTGCTGTTGGCTTGCGGGTTCAGCGGGTCTTCGATCGAACGGGCCAAATCATCGAGGGTTTTCTCGTAACGCTTGAGCGCCTCGGCGGTGGCCGGCTGCTTGGTAGCCAGGTCGGTGGCACTGAAATACTCGCCGTCAATCAGGTAACCGGGGGTACGCACGAACTCCGGTGCCGGCAGTGTTTCAAGTTTGAAACGGTCGAGGTACTGATTGAGCACCGGCTGCGCCTTGGCGTTGCCGATCCACTCACTGGTAGCCAGGCCAGAGCGCCCGCCCATGCCCGGCTTGGCTTCCAGCAGCGTTACCTGCCAGCCTTTGTTCTGCAGCTCGTAGGCGGCCGTCAGGCCCGCCAGGCCGCCACCCACGACGATCGCCGAAGGTGTCTTGTCCTTTGCCAGCGCGGCGCCGCTGGACACACCAATCAATACCAACGCGCACAGGCGCACCCAAGCAGCAGCCATGTCGGCGAACTCCGAGTCAGGGGGTTACAGAAACGTGGAGAGGCAGAAATGCCCCGGGAGAGATGCGTTAAGAATACGTCAGGTCTACCGACCCTGCCAGCGCAGTGACATCAAGTCCTTTTCGCCACTGACATTTTTGCCTACAGCGTTTCCACGCGGTAGCAAGCGTAGCTGGCAACCCGATGAACAGCGGCGGTTGTCCTGCCCTGCGGCATTGCTTAGGCTTACGCGGTCGAACCAAGCCGCAAAGCCAGGAGAAGTGCCCATGGGCCTCAATGATCAGTGGATGCAACGCGACCTCAAGGTCCTGTGGCACCCCTGCACCCAGATGAAAGACCACGAGCAGCTGCCGCTGATCCCGATCAGGCGCGGCGAGGGCGTGTGGCTGGAAGACTTCGAAGGCAAGCGCTACCTGGATGCGGTGAGCAGCTGGTGGGTCAACGTGTTTGGCCACGCCAACCCGCGTATCAACCAGCGCATCAAGGACCAGGTCGACCAGCTGGAGCACGTGATCCTGGCCGGTTTCAGCCACCAGCCGGTGATCGAGCTGTCCGAGCGTCTTGTAGCCATGACCCCGGCCGGCCTCGACCGGGTGTTCTATGCCGACAACGGTTCGTCGTGTATCGAAGTGGCGCTGAAGATGAGCTTCCACTACTGGCAGAACGTCGGCAAGCCGGGCAAGAAGCGCTTCGTCACCCTGACCAACAGCTACCACGGCGAAACCATCGCCGCCATGTCGGTCGGCGATGTGCCGCTGTTCACCGAAACCTACAAGGCGCTGCTGCTCGACACCCTCAAGGTGCCCAGCCCCGACTGCTACCTGCGCCCCGAAGGCACGAGCTGGGAAGAGCACTCGCGCACCATGTTCCAGGCCATGGAACAGACCCTGGCCGAGCACCACGCCTCGATCAGCGCGGTGATCATCGAACCGCTGATCCAGGGTGCCGGCGGCATGCGCATGTACCACCCGGTGTACCTCAAGCTGCTGCGCGAGGCCTGCGACCGCTACGACGTGCACCTGATCCACGACGAGATCGCCGTGGGCTTCGGCCGCACCGGCACCATGTTCGCCTGTGAACAGGCCGGCATCCGCCCGGACTTCCTGTGCCTGTCCAAGGCCCTGACTGGCGGTTACCTGCCGCTGGCCGCCTGCCTGACCACCGACAAGGTGTACCAGGCGTTTTACGACGACTACCCGACCCTGCGCGCGTTCCTCCACTCGCACAGCTACACCGGCAACCCGCTGGCCTGCGCCGCGGCGCTGGCGACCCTGGACATCTTCGAGCAGGACAACGTGATCGAGGCCAACAAGGCTCTGGCAACACGCATGGCCAGCGCCACCGCGCACCTGGCCGACCACACGCATGTGGCCGAGATTCGCCAGACCGGCATGGCCCTGGCCATCGAAATGGTCCAGGACAAGGCCGGCAAGGTCGCCTACCCGTGGCAAGAGCGTCGTGGCCTGAAAGTGTTCGAGCATGCCCTGACGCGTGGCGCCCTGCTGCGCCCGCTGGGCAGCGTGGTGTACTTCCTGCCGCCGTATGTGATTACGCCAGATCAGATCGACTTCCTGGCAGAAGTGGCCAGCGAAGGCATCGACATTGCCACCCGCGATAGCGTCAGCGTGGCCGTACCGGCCAACTTCCACCCCGACTTCCGCGACCCGGGCTAAGCCCGGAAGCCCGCCGCGTACTCTGTGGGAGCGGGTTCACCCGCGAATGCAATAGTGGAGTTACCGCCGCATTCGCGGGTGAACCCGCTCCCACAGGGACCACCTTCTCCCTTTAGCTTGAGCTCAACCATGAGACTGTCCCGCTTTTTCATCGACGCCCCCCTGAGCCTTGGCGAGCATGACTTGCCCGAAGCCCAGGCCCACTACATCGGCCGCGTACTACGCATGGCCCCCGGCGACGCCGTGCAGCTGTTCGACGGCAGTGGCCAGGAATACCGCGGCCAGTTGCTCGAAGTGGGCAAGAAAACCGTGCGCGTCAGCCTCGACCAGGCCCTCGCCGGCCAGGCCGATTCACCACTGCACGTGCACCTCGGCCAAGGCCTGTCCCGTGGCGAGCGCATGGACTGGGCGATCCAGAAAGCCACCGAGCTGGGCGCCAACGAAATCACCCCCATCGTCAGCGAACGCTGCGAAGTGCGGCTGAAGGATGAACGCGCCGACAAGCGCCTGGCCCACTGGCGTCAGGTGGCGATCAGCGCCTGCGAACAATGCGGCCGCTCGACCTTGCCGGTCATCCACCCGCCAGTGACACTGGCCGAGTGGCTGAACAGTGCCAACGCCGACCTGAAACTGGTCCTGCACCCGGTGGCCGAACCGCTCACCAGCCATCCCAAGCCGGCCACCCTGGCCTTTCTGATCGGCCCCGAAGGCGGCCTGAGCGAAGCGGAGGTCGAGCAGGCCAAGGCTGCCGGTTTCCACGCCGCACGCCTCGGCCCACGCGTGCTGCGCACCGAAACCGCACCGGTGGTTGCACTGTCGGTGGCACAGCAACTGTGGGGCGACTTTTAACTATCGCACGTAGAACGACACCGCCACGAAGTGCATGAGGCTACCGGCGATCACGAACAGGTGCCAGATGCCATGCCAGTGGCGGAAGCGGCTGTCGAAGGCGAAGAAGATGATGCCGACGGTGTAGAACACCCCGCCGGCAGCCAGCCAGGCAAAGCCGGCGCTGCCGAGCGAGTGCAGCAATGGCTTGACAGCCACCAGCACGATCCAGCCCATCACCGCATAGATGATGATCGACAGGATGCGCGCTTCGGAACGTGGCTTGATCTCCTGCAACATGCCGATCACCGCCAGCCCCCAGACAACCCCGAACAGGCTCCAGCCCCAGGGCCCGCGCAGGCTGACCAGGCAGAACGGCGTGTAGCTGCCGGCGATCAGCAGGTATATCGACAGGTGATCGAGCTTGCGCATGATCACCTTCGCCCGCCCGCGAGTGCTGTGGTACAGGGTAGAAATGCTGTACAGCAACAGCAATGTGCTGCCGTAGATGGAGAAACTGACGATCTTCCACGGGTCACCCTGCAGGCCCGCGACCACGATCAGCCAGATGGCACCGATACAGGCCAGGACGGCACCGACCAGGTGGGTCCAGGCGTTGAAGCGTTCACCGTAGTACATGCAAACACAGACCTCCTGAGGTGGGCTGGGTTCCTGCGTCCTTCTGTTCCGGCCTCTTCGCGGGTAAACCCGCTCCCACAGGGATCCCACGATACCAGAGGGTGGCGCACTACCTGTGGGAGCGGGTTTACCCGCGAAGCGGCCCTGTGCCTTACATCCTACCCAAGCTCAGGTTGCAGTTCCGCGTCACGCACCAGCCGTTCCAGCCCGACCAGGTCCGGCACCCGCGCCACCTGCTCACCCACCTGCACCGCCGCCAGCTCCAGGCGGCCCAGCGCCACATCCACGTAGTTCAGCTGGCTGTCGAGCTTGCAGGAGCGCGGTATGTCTTGCAGCAACAACGCCAGGTAACGCAGGCCGGTATCACCCAAGGCATTGAGCACCACCACGCGTGCCCGCTCGCCGCAGGGTGTCTCGCCACCGCACGCGGCTTCGAAGCCGATCAGCGGCAGGCGCTGCTGGCGCCAGTCGATCCAGCCCAGGTGCCAGGCCGGCTCGCCGCGTTGGCACACCAGGTTGCGCTGGCCACTCAACTCGGCCACCGCCACGTTGGGCAACACCAGGGTACGGTCACCCAACGGCAGTAAAAGCCCGGTCAGACTGCTGCGTTGGCCGGCGATCAGTTCAAGCATGGGTCTGGCTCCAGTGGGCAATGCTCTGCAACAGGACCGACTCCTGATACGGCTTGCCCAGGTATTCGTTGACGCCGATGGCCATGGCGCGGTCGCGGTGCTTCTGCCCGGTGCGCGAAGTAATCATTATGATCGGCAAGTCTTTCAGACGTTCGTCACGGCGGATACGTGTGGCCACCTCGAAGCCGTCCATGCGCGGCATCTCGATGTCCAGCAGCAACACATCGGGGCGGTGTTCTTCCAGCAAGGCCATTGCATCGACCCCGTCCTTGGCCGTCAGCACACTCATGCCGTGGCGTTCCAACAGGCGGCTGGTGACCTTGCGCACAGTCACCGAATCGTCCACCACCATTACCAGCAACGCCCGCCGTGGCTCCGGGCCGAACACCTGGCGCCGAGCCGCACCGCCACCCGGCAGGCGCGCCAGGCGCCGCTGCTGGCCACGCAACTGGCCCAGCAGGTCGAGAATCAGTACCACCCGACCATCGCCCAGCAGCGTCGCCCCCGACAACCCGGCAACCGCGGCAAACTGCGGCCCCAGGCTCTTCACCACGATCTCGCGGCTGGGCGACAGGCTGTCGGCCTGGATGGCGAACGACTGCTCCTGGGAATGCACCAGCAGCACCGGCAGCGGCACGCTCTGCCCCAGCAATGCCGGGCGCGGCATGCCCTGCAGCAGCTCACCCAGGTAGCGCAGCTCGTATTCGTGGCCGGCGTACACATAACGCGGGGCGTCCAGTTGGTAGCACGCCGCCAGTTCGGCCGGCGGCACGCGGACGATGCCCTCGATGGTGTTCAGCGGAATGGCGTACTGCTCTTCGCCCAGGTGCACCATCAGCGCACGGTTGACCGACACGGTGAACGGCAGGCGGATCAGGAAGCGCGCCCCCTTGCCTTGGGCCGACTCGATACTCATCGAGCCACCCAGTTGCTTGACCTCTTCGTGTACCACGTCCATGCCCAGACCACGCCCGGAAATCTGGGTGATCTTCTCGGCAGTGGAAAAGCCCGGTCGCAGGATGAACTGGAGGATCTCGTGATCGCTCAATTGCGCCTGCGGGTCCAGCAGGCCGCGCTTGATGGCCTTGCGGCGCACCGCTTCCAGTGGCACGCCGGCACCGTCGTCGGTCATTTCGATAACGATGTCCGCGCCTTCGTGCAGCAGATTCAGGTGAATGGTGCCCTGCTCCGGCTTGCCCGCGGCCAGGCGTATTTCGCGGCTTTCCAGGCCATGGTCGACGGCGTTGCGCAGCATGTGCTCCAGCGGCGCCACCATACGTTCGAGCACGCTGCGGTCGAGCTCACCCTCGGCATTGCCGACCACCAGCTCAACCTGCTTGCCCAGCTCGCTGGCCACCTGCCGTACCACACGCTGCAAGCGCGGCACCAGACGCTCGAAGGGTACCATCAGGGTCGCGGTCAGGCCTTCCTGCAACTGGCTGTTAACCCGCGCTTGCTGCTGCAGCAGGCTGTGGGCTTCCTGGGCGCGCTGTGCCAGGGTTTCCTTGAGGTCAAGCAAGTCCGAGGCGGACTCGAACAAGGCCCGCGACAGTTGCTGCAGTTGCGAGTGGCGGTCCATTTCCAGCGGGTCGAAGTCGTCATAGGCATCGCCTTCGAACTGCTGCCGGCTGGACATCCGCCCTTGGGTCTCGATATCCAGGCGCAGCAACTGGTCGCGCATGCGCTCGAGGGTGGTTTCCATCTCGTTGAGGGTGAACTGCGCATCGTTCACCTGCTGCTCGATGCGCCCACGGATGATCGAGTGCTCACCGGCCAGGTTGCCCAGGTCGTCGAGCAGCTCGGCATCGACCTTGACCATGTCGCCTGGTGCCCGCTCCGGAGCCACCGCCGGCGCCTCACTGGTCGCGGCCTCGACCGGCCCTTGGCCGGCAGCGCTGTCGGCCAAAGCCGAGACGCTGAAGTTGCGGATGTAGTCGATCAGCGCGGTGGCAGCATGCAGCGGTTGCCCCAGGCGCACGGCATCGAGCATATGCGCCAGGCGGTCATGGCAGTTCTGCAGCAAGGCGAACAGTGGCGCGCTCGGTGGCATACGGCCTGCGGCCAGCAGTTCGTAGAGAAACTCCAGCTCGTGGGCCAGGTCGCCGATCGGCGCAATTTCGACCATGCGCGCCACACCCTTCAGGGTGTGCAGGTCGCGCATCAGGTTGTCCACCTCGACACTGCTGCGCGGGTCAGCCTGCCAGCGCGCCAGGGCAGCGGCGGCACTCTCGACGATGTCCGAGCTTTCTTCGAGGAAGACTTCCAGCAGCTCTTCGCCTGGGCTTTCCGGCTCTTCGACCAGCGGCTCGGCCACAGCTGGCAGCAAAGGGTTGTGCGCAGGCCCGAGGCCAAGGGTATCGGCCAGGTCCATGTCCGGATGCAACGGCGTGACCGTGTCGATGCCCACCAGGCCAGTGGCCTCCGGTGCCAGGGCCTGGCCAAGCAGGTGGCGCAGGCTGTCGACCAGCTCTGGCCTTGGCGGGATGTCCTGCCCGGCCGCCACTTCGTCGAGCATGTCCAGCAGTGCTTCATGGGCCCGCTGCACGTGGGCGAAGAACCGTGCATCGGCGGGCAGGCTGCCCTCCTCCACGGCGCCGTACAAGTCGAGCAAGGCCTCGCACACGTCATCCATCTGCCACAGGTCGGCCAGATGCGCAGCGTGGCCCAGGGTAGTCAGTTCGTCGAGCAGGGTGTCCAGCGCATCGCGCTGGCCGGGCTGTTCCTGCCAGCGCGACAGCAACGACTCGGCATCAAGCAGGATATCCATGGCCTGGGCCAGGAAACTGGCAATCGATTGCGGGTCGCGCTTGCTGCGCCGCCCATGCTGCGGGTCGTCATGCAAGCTGGCCAGGTGCCCGTCAACCGCCTGGCCGACCTGCTCGATCAGTTCCGCGGCGCCGGGGATGGCTGCCAACGGCGTGCTGTCGAGTTGCGCCAGGCCCAGGTGGAACAGCGAGCGCGCAGCTTCCAGCCATTCGATCTCGGCCATTTGCAGGGGCAGTTGGTGGCCCTTGTATTCACGTGCCAGGCGGTCGAAGGCGGTGGCCAGTTCGGCGACCGGCATCACCCCGGCCATGGCGGCACTGCCCTTGAGCGTGTGCAGGGCGCGCTGCAGGCCATCGCTGACCTGCGTATCGTGGCCGTCGGCGCCCTGCAGGAAAGCATCCAGGCTGGCCAGGTGGCCCTGCGCCTCGCTGCGGAAAATGTCGAGCAGTTGCGGATCGAGGCCGTCGATGTCGGCCGCCACTGGGGCATCGTTTTCGGCCAGGGCATGCAGGTGCCCGGCCAGTTGCTCGATTTCCGTCAATTGCGGCAACTGGCCTGCGGCAAAGTCGGCCAGCAGGTCGGGCAGGTAGACGAATACCTGCTGCAGGGCCACCACGCCTTCCGGGCTGAGCACGCTGCGGCCCTCGAGTACCCGGTTCAGCAGGTGTTCTGCGCCCCAGGCCAGCTCGGCCACCGCCTCGGCATGCACCATGCGGCCGCTGCCCTTGAGCGTATGCAAGGCGCGGCGTACTTCTCCCAGTGCCTCGCGCTGCTGGTTGTCGGCACGCCAGCGCAACCAGTGGCGCTCGATTTCCGGCAGCAGTTCACCGGCCTCGTCGAGAAACACTTCACGCAGCTCGTCATCGATGCCATCAGCGCTGCCATCCTGGCCTGCGGTGGCCTCGACCATCGCGCAGTGCACACCCAGTGTCGCCAGGCTGGCGCGCGCCATGTCGATGAAGGGCTGGCCATCCGCCAATGGGTCCGCCACCCGCCATTGCAGGTAGCATTCGGCGGCGCTCAGGGCCTCGGCCAAGTGCGTCAGCTCATCGGCTGGCGGCTCCACCTCCAGGTGCTGCAGCCACCGCTGCACATAGCTGGCGCAACCGGCAAACAGCTCGGCCACGGTCGGCAGCATCAACATCGCCAGCGCACCACGAATCTGCTGCAACAGCCCTGGCAAAGGTTGCAGGCGTTGCCGAGGCCAGCCGGATTCCAGGCAATCGCCGATCAGGTCCTTGGCCTGCTGCAGCACATTCAGCGACTCGTTCAACACCAGCTGGCGGATTTCGGCCAGGTCCGAGCCCGGCAGGCCGCCCTGGCCGTTTTCCTCCAGCGGGCCGACCATGCCATTGAGCGTGGCCTCCACGTACAGCAGGGCCCCCGCTACATCCATCAACACCGCGTCGTCCACGGCCCGCTCGCCCTGGGCAAGGGCCTGCAGCGCCAGCACCTGGTCGATGATCACCCGGCGTGGCTGCTGGAAGCCAAGCACCGCCAGGGTGTCGGCCACGTGGTGCAGCGGTGCCAGCAGGGCATCGAGCTGCTCGCTGTGCTGGCGATCGCCACGCACGAACTGGTCCAGGCGCTCCTTGATGCGCATCAGGTCGTCGCACAGCGCGGTCACCACCGAGCGCAGGGCATCGCGGCCCGGCCCTGCCTGCAGCTGGTCGCGCCAGTTGCCCAGCGACAGGTCGAGGTTGGCCAGGTCGTCGGCACCGGCAAAGCGTTGTGTGGCGCCGCTGATCAGGCTGGCCTGGGCCAACGGCTCCTCGCCACGGCAGGCACGCAGCTGGTTGAGCAGCGGCAGCATCACCAGTGGCAGGTCGTGGCGGGCGCCGCGCAGGCGCTCCAGATACGATGGCAATTGCTCCAGGCCGCGGAACAACGCGCCCAGGCAATCACCGCGGGGGCTGACCTGACCATCGGCCAGGGCCTTGGCGAACAGCTCCAGTTCTTCAGCCAGGCGCGTGGCGCCGCGCAGTTCGAGCATGCGCAGGCAGCCGTGCACCTGGTGCAGGTTGTCGACCACGAATGCCATCATCGACAGGTCGCCAGGCTCGCCGGCAAAGCGCTCCAGCGCCTGGCGCGCCTGGCCCAGGCAGTCGAGGATGGCGGCTTTGGTCCAGGCCAGCGCCACCGTGTCGTGGCGCTCGGGGCTTACAGCTGCTACAGCCATGGGCACTCCTCGGCGCTGCTCTTCAGTAGGGCTATTCACTTGGGCTCTGCTGGTGGTGGCAGGGTGAACCCGGACACCGAACGGCGCATCTCGCTGGCCATGCGTGCCAGGTGGCGGATGCTGTCGGCAGTGGCGCCGGAGCCGGCGGAGGTCTGCGCGGTAATCTGCTGGATGACCGCCATGGTGTGGGAGATCTGCCCGGCAGACGAAGTCTGCAGCTGGGCGGCATCGGAGATGCTGTGGATAAGGTCGGCAAGGTTCTGCGATACGCCTTCGATCTCGGCCAGCGCCACCCCGGCATCCTGGGCCAGGCGGGCACCGCGCACCACCTCGGCGGTGGTCTGCTCCATGGATATCACCGCCTCGTTGGTGTCGGCCTGGATGGTGCGCACCAGCGCTTCGATCTGCCGGGTGGCCGACGACGAGCGTTCGGCCAGGCGCTGCACTTCGTCGGCGACGACGGCGAACCCACGGCCGGCCTCGCCGGCCAGCGAGGCCTGGATCGCCGCGTTGAGGGCGAGGATGTTGGTCTGGTCGGCAATGTCGTCGATCAGGCTGACGATATCGCCGATTTCCTGGGAAGATTCACCGAGGCGCTTGATCCGTTTGGCGGTGTCCTGGATCTGTTCGCGAATGTTGTCCATGCCGTTGATGGTGTTGTGCACCACCTCGTTGCCCTTGTTGGCGATCGCCACCGAGCGCTCGGCCACCTTGGCCGACTCGTAGGCATGCGCCGAAACCCGGTCGATCGATTCGACCATGTCGCCAACCGCCTCGGAAGCCTCGCTGATCTGCTCGGCCTGGTGCTCCGAGGCCTTGGCCAGCTGGCGTGCGGTGTTCTGTGTGTCCTGCACGGCGGCAGCGACCTGCACGGCACTGTGGTTGATGGTGGCGACCAGGTCGCGCAATTGGTCCACGGAATAGTTGATCGAGTCGGCAATCGCGCCGGTGAAGTCTTCGGTCACCGATACGGTCACGGTCAGGTCGCCGTCAGCCAGCTCTTCGATTTCGTCGAGCAGGCGCATGATCGCCTGCTGGTTGCGTTCGTTCTTTTCCGCCGTCTCACGCAGCTGGCGGTTGGTGGTGCGTACCATGACCAGGCCGATGAGGATGATCGAAGCCAGCGCCAGAAGGCCCAGGACATAGCCGCCGACGGTGTCGAGCGTGCGCCCGCCAGCCAGGTTCTCGAAACCGTTGGCCAGGTGCGAGGCCTCGTCGAGCAGGGTTTGCGACAGGCTGAAGATGTTGCCCGCAGCCTCGCGCACGCGGAAGAGTTCCGGCGAGGTTTCGAGGATTTCATCCACCGAGCCGGCAACGAACTGGAACAGCTCGGCAATTTCAGCCAGGCGCGCACGGGCGTCGGCGTCCTCGACACGGGTCACCTGGATCGCCGCGTTGCCACTGAGCATGCCCTCGAGCACCTGGCCGAAGCGCCCGGCATCGCGGCCGAAGGCATCCGCCGCCTGGGCCGCGGCGTCGTCACCGGCCAGCACGGTGTTGACCGAGCCGAGAATGCGTTCGGCCAGCAGCAACTGGCGCTGGGCCACCGCCACCTGGCTGGCAGGGGCGCCACTCTGCAGCAGGATTTCGACTACTTTCTCGTATTCCACCTGCAACTGCGGCACGGTCTCGGCCAGGGTCGCCGCCACCTGGTGCAGCGACAGCACGGTCTGCTCGCTGGCCAGGATGGTGTCGGTGTTCTTGCGCAGGTTTTCCCAGTCGCGGCGTACCGCTTCCATCTCGTCACGCACCATGGGCGGCGCAGGTGGCAGGCCGGTGGACTTGTCACCTTCACGCAAGTAGCCCCAGCGCCGTTCGAAATCGTTGCGCGCGTCCGACAGCAGCTTGAAGGCCAGGGCCTTGCCGGTGGCGGCTTCGGTGGCGTTCTTGGCGATGCGCTGCGACAGCACCCGCAGTTCGCCAGCGTGGCCGATGTACTGCTTGTCGTAGTTGGACTGGGTGTTCAGGTAGGCAAAGTTGGCGAACAACAGAATGATCGACAGGATCAGGATCAGGAACAGCACGGTGATCTGCGCGATGCTGCGGGTACGTGGGGTCACGGTGGTGACGGGGGTGGCAGGCTTGTTCACGTTCGCAGGTCCTATAACGCCACATCGAGAAAGCCGCGCCTGGGCCAGGGCGAAGGGGCTGAAGATCGCCCAGTTGCGTTCACGCGGGAAGTGCCCCTGCACGAAAGGTGCAGCGGCGCGGATCAGGGGCTGTGGCGGCGACAGTTGCAGGCTGTCGAGGGCAAAGTGCTGCAGGCCCAGCACCTCGTCCACCAGCAGGCCGACGAACAGGTCCTCGTGGTCCAGCACCAGCACCCGCCGCTGCTTGCCCGGGGCGGCGTGGCCCAGGCCGAAGAAACTGCTCAAGTCCATCACCGGTAACAGCCGCCCGCGCAGGTTGGCTACCCCGCACACCCACGGCTGCACGCCGGGGACGCGGCTGCTGCGCGGTTCGCGCAGCACCTCGGCAACCTCGCCCATGGGCGCGACGAACCATTGCCCGGCTATGCGGAAGCCGATGCCGCTCCACTGTTGCAGGCGGTTGTCCTGCGGCGGCTGGTCGGCGACCAGCAGGCGGCAGCGCCGGTCGATGTCCAGCAACAACTCGAAGGCGGTCAGCGACGCGCCCTGCGGGCGGGTGGTCAAGCCCCGAGCACTTCTTTGAGCTTGGCGATCAGCGCGTCCTCTTCCACCGGCTTGGTCAGGAAGTCACGAGCGCCCTGGCGCGTGGCCCAGATACGGTCGGTTTCCTGGTCCTTGGTGGTGACCACGATCACCGGGATGGTGCTGGTTTCCGGGTCCTTGCTGAGCTGACGGGTTGCCTGGAAGCCGTTCATGCCGGGCATCACGATGTCCATCAACACCGCGTCGGGCTTGTCCTGCCGTGCCAAGGCCACGCCATCGGCACCGTTGTTGGCCTTGAGCACCTGGTAGCCGTGCTTTTCCAGCCATTCGGTCAATCGGTACATCTCTGTCGGCGAGTCGTCGACAATCAGAACTCGGGCCATGCTGGTTCCCCATCAGGAAAGAAAGACCGTGCCATGGCGGGGCGCGGTCAGGGTGCGTGTTGTTGGGCTGCGGCAAAACCGGGCACGTGGGCGCGGATCGCGTCGAGCAGTTCTTCCTTGCTGAACGGTTTGGTCAGGAACTGGTCGGAGCCGACCACCCGGCCGCGGGCCTTGTCGAACAGGCCGTCACGTGACGAAAGCAGAATGACCGGGGTGTCCTTGAAGGCACTGTTGTGCTTGATCACCGCGCAGGTCTGGTAGCCGTCCAGGCGCGGCATCAACACATCGACGAAGATGATGCTGGGCTGGTGGTCGACGATCTTGGCCAGGGCATCGAAGCCATCGCTGGCGGTGATCACCTCGCAGCCCGCTTCACCGAGCAACATCTGTGCGGTGCGGCGGATCGTGCGCGAGTCGTCGATCACCATCACCTTCAGGGGTTGTTCCATCACTTGGGCTACCGTCGCTGCTTATGCCGAATTCCTGGAGCTGCTGCGCAGCCCCAAAGGCCTGTTGTATAGCGCTATGACTGGCATTTTTAGCACACTCCGGGTGGCCGTTCCATCTGCGGCGCCCCTTGACCGGCGGCGTTCACGGCGCCACCCTGAGCCACTTTTCTTTCGATCCATCGCGGCCACGTGCCGCCAAGAGGAACCACCCCATGAGCGTTCGCCTCGGCATTGTCATGGACCCCATCGCGTCCATCTCCTACAAGAAGGACAGCTCGCTGGCCATGCTGCTGGCCGCACAGGCGCGCGGCTGGAGCCTGTTCTACATGGAACAGCGCGATATGTACCTGGGCGCCGGCCAGGCCCGTGCGCAGATGCGCCCGCTGAAAGTGTTCGCCGACCCGGCCCGCTGGTTCGAGTTGGGCGAGGAGCAGGACAGCGCGCTGGCCGAGCTGGACGTGATCCTGATGCGCAAGGACCCGCCCTTCGACATGGAGTTCGTCTACAGCACCTACCTGCTGGAGCAGGCCGAGCGCGAGGGGGTACTGGTGGTCAACCGCCCGCAGAGCCTGCGCGACTGCAACGAAAAACTGTTCGCCACCCAGTTCCCGCAGTGCATGGCGCCTACCCTGGTCAGCCGCCGTGTCGACATCCTGCGCGAGTTCGCCGACAGCCGTGGTGACGTAATCCTCAAGCCGCTGGACGGCATGGGCGGCGCCTCGGTGTTCCGTCACCGCAAGGACGACCCTAACCTGTCGGTGATCCTCGAGACCCTGACCCAGCACGGCGGCCAGCAGATCATGGCGCAGGCCTACCTGCCCGAGATCAAGGACGGCGACAAACGCATCCTGATGATCGACGGCGAGCCGGTGGACTACTGCCTGGCGCGCATCCCGGCCAGCGGCGAGACCCGTGGCAACCTGGCCGCCGGTGGCCGTGGCGAGGCACGCCCGCTGACCGACCGCGACCGCTGGATCGCCGCCCAGGTCGGCCCGACCCTGCGCGAGAAGGGCCTGATGTTCGTAGGCCTGGACGTGATCGGCGACTACCTCACCGAAATCAACGTCACCAGCCCCACCTGCATCCGCGAGATCGATGCCGCCTACAACACCGATATCGGCGGGCAATTGATGGATGCCATTGATCGCCAGCTGAAGGCGCGCTGACCGCCGACGCACGGCAACAACCCAGAGTGGGGTATGATGCGGGTCCTTTTAGCCTGGCCTGCTGCCCCGCCCTGCGGTTGCTGGAAACCCGATGACGCTGCCCGCTGACATCCCCGCCGACCTGCTGCCCCCCCGTGTTCGCCCGGTGGACCGGCTCGGCTTTACCCTGTTCCTGGCTGCCCTGGTGCACCTGGCGCTGATCCTCGGCGTCGGCTTCAGCGTGGTCAAGCCTGCCGAAATCCGCCACACCATGGACATCACCCTGGCCACCTTCAAGAGCGAGAAACCGCCGGAGAAAGCCGATTTCCAGGCCCAGGACAACCAGCAGGGCAGCGGCACCCTGGACAAGAAAGCGGTACCCAAGACCACCGAACTGGCACCGTTCCAGGACAGCAAGATCAACAAGATCACCCCACCACCCGCCGCGAAGCCCGAGGTGGTACCGCCCCCTGTCCCGCAGAAGTCGGCGGTAGTGACCACGGCGCCCAAGCCGCAGAAGGTCGAGCCCAAACCCAGGGAAAGCAAACCGCAGCCCAAGCCGGCAGCCCCGGCACCGGACTTCGACAGCTCACAGTTGTCCAGCCAGATCGCCAGCCTGGAGGCGGAGCTGTCCAACGAACAGCAGATGTACGCCAAGCGCCCGCGCATCCATCGGCTCAACGCCGCCTCGACCATGCGCGACAAGGGTGCCTGGTACAAGGAGGAGTGGCGCAAGAAGGTCGAGCGGGTGGGCAACCTGAACTACCCCGACGAAGCGCGCCGGCAACAGATCTACGGCAACCTGCGCATGATGGTGTCGATAAACCGCGATGGCTCGCTGTACGAGGTACTGGTGCTGGAGTCGTCCGGGCAACCGGTGCTTGACCAGGCGGCGCAGCGCATCGTGCGGCTGGCCGCGCCGTTTGCGCCGTTTACCGGGGACCTGGCCGAGTTTGACCGGCTGGAGATCATCCGCACCTGGCGCTTTGCCCGTGGGGACCGTTTGTCCAGTAACTGACCTGCGGCATTATGCGGTTCCTGTGGGAGCGGGTTTACCCGCGAAAGCGTCCGACTAAGCGACATCATTGCCTGATCTGGCGCATTCGCGGGTAAACCCGCTCCCACAGGGAACGCGCAAGCCTCGTTACGCACCTTGTCAGCCTCGCCACCTGGCGCCACACTATCCCCCATGAAAACCCTCACGCCGAGCTACCTCAAGCATCAGTTCCTGATCGCCATGCCACACATGGCCGATCCGAACTTCGCCCAGACCCTCACGTACATCGTCGAGCACAACGCCCATGGCGCCATGGGCCTGGTGGTCAACCGGCCGCAGGAGCTGAACCTGGCCGACATCCTCGAGCAGCTGCGCCCGGACGAAATGCCACCGGCCAGCACCTTGCAGGTGCCGATCTACCAAGGTGGCCCGGTACAGACCGACCGTGGCTTCGTGCTGCACAGCAGCGAATGCAGTTTCCAGGCCACCGTGGCGCTGGAAGGGCTGTCGCTGACCACCTCGCAGGATATATTGCTTGCCATCGCCGCCGGGGTAGGCCCGAAACAGAGCCTGATCACCCTGGGCTATGCCGGCTGGGAAGCGGGCCAACTGGAAGCGGAGCTTGCAGACAACGCCTGGCTCAACTGCCCGTTCGACCCGGAAATCATCTTCGGCCTGACCAGCGACCTGCGCCTGGAAGCCGCCGCCGCCAGCCTGGGGATCAACCTGAACCTGCTGACCAGCCAGGCGGGCCACGCCTGATGGCCGAACTGCACCCTGAACTGCGTCTGCTGCTGGGCTTCGACTACGGCAGCAAACAGATCGGCGTAGCCGTCGGCCAGGTGGTTACCGGCCAGGCCCGCGAGCTGTGCACACTGAAAGCACAGAACGGCGTGCCGGACTGGGCCCAGGTGGAAAAGCTGATTGCCGAATGGAAGCCAGACGCCATCGTCGTCGGCCTGCCGCTGAACATGGACGGCACCCCCAGCGAAATGAGCGCCCGCGCAGAAAAGTTCGCCCGCCGCCTGAACGGCCGCTTCAACCTGCCCGTGCACACCCACGACGAACGCCTGACCACCTTCGAGGCCAAGGGCGAGCGCATGGCCCGTGGCGGCCAGCGCGGCAGCTACCGCGACAACCCGGTCGATGCCATCGCCGCCGCCCTGTTGCTGCAAGGCTGGCTGGAGGCCAATACCTGATCATCTTTGCCGCCGGCCCCGCCCGGCGCACCCTTCCGAGGAGCCCGCAATGAGCCTACCCAATCCCGCCGACCTGATTCGGCAGATGGCTGTCGACCTTCGTGCCCACCTGGCGCGCCGGGCAATTAACGAACCGCGCTACATCGGTATCCGCACCGGCGGCGTCTGGGTTGCCCAGGCCCTGCAGGAAGCCATGGGCGACACCAGCCCCATGGGCACTCTGGACGTCTCGTTCTATCGCGACGACTTCAGCCAGAACGGCCTGCACCCGCAAGTGCGCCCGTCCGAGCTGCCGTTCGAGGTCGAGGGCCAGCACCTGGTGCTGGTGGATGACGTGCTGATGAGCGGCCGCACGGTACGCGCCGCGCTCAACGAACTGTTCGATTATGGCCGCCCGGCCAGCGTCACCCTGGTCTGCCTGCTGGACCTGGATGCTGGCGAACTGCCAATCCGCCCGAATGTACTCGGCGCCACCCTGTCGCTGCCCCCCCATGAACGGGTAAAATTGACCGGACCCGCACCGCTCGCCCTCGAGCGCCAGGACCTCGCCTCCGCTTCCGCCCTTTAAGAGTCCCCCGCGATGACGCCAATCGACGCCAAGCGCCCGCTGCAGCTCAATGATCAGGGCCAGCTGCGCCACTTCCTCTCGCTCGACGGTTTGCCCCGCGAACTGCTCACCGAGATCCTCGACACCGCCGACTCCTTCCTGGAAGTCGGTGCCCGGGCCGTGAAGAAGGTCCCGTTGCTGCGCGGCAAGACTGTGTGCAACGTGTTCTTCGAGAACTCCACCCGTACCCGTACCACGTTCGAACTGGCGGCCCAACGCCTGTCGGCCGACGTGATCAGCCTGAACGTGTCGACCTCCTCGACCAGCAAGGGCGAAACCCTGTTCGATACCCTGCGCAACCTCGAAGCCATGGCCGCCGACATGTTCGTGGTGCGCCACTCCGATTCCGGGGCTGCGCACTTCATCGCCGAGCATGTGTGCCCGGAAGTTGCCGTGATCAACGGTGGTGACGGCCGCCACGCGCACCCGACCCAGGGCATGCTCGACATGCTCACCATCCGCCGCCACAAGGGCAGCTTCGAGAACCTGTCGGTGGCCATCGTCGGCGACATCCTGCACTCGCGCGTGGCCCGCTCCGACATGCTGGCGCTCAAAGCGCTGGGCTGCCCGGACATCCGCGTGATCGGCCCGAAAACCCTGATCCCGATCGGTATCGAGCAGTACGGCGTGAAGGTCTACACGGACCTCGCCGAAGGCCTGAAGGACGTCGACGTGGTGATCATGCTGCGCCTGCAGCGTGAGCGCATGGCCGGCGGCCTGCTGCCCAGCGAAGGCGAGTTCTACCGCCTGTTCGGCCTGACCACCGCGCGCCTGGCCGGCGCCAAGCCCGACGCCATCGTCATGCACCCGGGCCCGATCAACCGTGGCGTGGAAATCGAGTCGGCGGTGGCCGACGGCAAGCACTCGGTGATCCTCAACCAGGTCACCTACGGCATCGCCGTGCGCATGGCCGTGCTGTCCATGGCCATGAGCGGGCAGAACGCGCAACGTCAATTCGACCAGGAGAACGCCCAGTGACCATCAGTATTCTCGGCGCCCGGGTCATCGACCCGAACAGCGGCCTGGACCAGGTCACCGACCTGCACCTGGACGGCGGCCGTATTGCCGCCATCGGTGCAGCCCCGGCCGGCTTCAGCGCCAGCCGCACGATCCAGGCTGATGGCCTGGTCGCCGCACCCGGCCTGGTCGACCTCGGCGTGTCCCTGCGCGAGCCGGGCTACAGCCGCAAAGGCAACATCGCCAGTGAAACCCGCGCCGCCGTCGCCGGCGGTGTCACCAGCCTGTGCTGCCCGCCGCAGACCAAGCCGGTGCTGGACACCTCGGCCGTGGCCGAGCTTATCCTTGACCGCGCCCGCGAGGCTGCCAACAGCAAGGTCTATCCGATCGGCGCCCTGACCAAGGGCCTGGAAGGCGAGCAACTGGCCGAGCTGGTGGCACTGCGCGACACCGGCTGCGTGGCCTTCGGCAATGGCCTGAAGGAAATCCCCAACAACCGTACCCTGGCCCGCGCCCTGGAATACGCCGCCACCTTCGACCTGACCGTGGTGTTCCATTCCCAGGACCGCGACCTGGCCCAAGGCGGCCTGGCTCACGAAGGTGCCATGGCCAGCTTCCTCGGCCTGCCGGGCATTCCGGAAACCGCCGAGACCGTGGCCCTGGCGCGCAATCTGCTGCTGGTGGAACAGACCGGCGTGCGTGCGCACTTCACCCAGATCACCAGCGCCCGTGGCGCACGGCTGATCGAGCAGGCCCAGCAGCTTGGCCTGCCGGTGACCGCCGATGTGGCGCTGTACCAACTGATCCTTACCGACGAGTCGCTGCGTGAGTTCTCCAGCCTGTACCACGTGCAGCCACCGCTGCGCACCGCCGCCGACCGTGACGGCCTGCGTGCGGCGGTGAAGTCGGGCGTGATCCAGGCGATCTCCAGCCATCACCAGCCACACGAGCGCGACGCCAAGCTGGCCCCGTTCGGCGCCACCGAGCCGGGCATCAGCAGTGTCGAACTGCTGTTGCCGCTGGCCATGACCCTGGTGCAGGACGGCCTGCTCGACCTGCCAACCTTGCTGGCCCGCCTGAGCAGCGGCCCGGCGGCGGCCCTGCGCCTGCCGGCCGGCGAGCTGAAAGTGGGAGGCGCGGCCGACCTGGTGCTGTTCGACCCGCAAGCCTCGACCGTGGCCGGCGAGCAGTGGTTCTCCCGCGGTGAGAACTGCCCGTTCATCGGCCACTGCCTGCCGGGTGCGGTGCGTTATACCTTGGTCGATGGGCATGTCTGCCACGAGGCCTGAGTAACCCTCACTGGCCTCATCGCCGGCAAGCCAGCTCCCACAGGAAATCACTGCCCTCAATGCCTGTGATATCCGTGTTGGAGCTGGCTTGCCGGCGATGAGGCCAGTACAGGGGAACACCTACCATTCATCCCCCACGGTTGAAATCCTTCCCCCCACCCCCATATGAGTCTGCATCAGGCACTTTCGCCCCGCTGCGTGGAGACTCTCCCCTTGACCACCATCGTTTCTGTCCGCCGTAACGGCAAAGTCGTCATGGGCGGCGACGGCCAGGTATCCCTCGGCAACACCGTGATGAAAGGCAACGCCAAGAAGGTGCGCCGCCTGTACCACGGCCAGGTCATCGCGGGCTTCGCCGGCGCCACCGCCGATGCGTTCACCCTTTTCGAGCGCTTTGAAGGCCAGCTTGAAAAACATCAGGGCCACCTGGTCCGCGCCGCCGTCGAACTGGCCAAGGAATGGCGTACCGACCGCTCCCTGAGCCGCCTGGAAGCCATGCTGGCCGTGGCCAACAAGGACGCCTCCCTGATCATCACCGGCAACGGCGATGTGGTCGAACCTGAAGACGGTCTGATCGCCATGGGTTCCGGCGGTGCCTACGCCCAGGCCGCAGCACGCGCCCTGCTGAACAAGACTGACCTCTCGGCCCGTGAAATCGCCGAGACCGCCCTGAACATCGCCGGCGACATCTGCGTGTTCACCAACCACAACCTGACCATCGAGGAGCAGGACCTGGCCGACTGATCAGCTGTTCTGGCGCTCCATCCCGGTGATGGGGCTTTTCCACGCTGAATCATTCTGCCCGAGGACCCTATTGATCATGTCCATGACCCCCCGCGAGATCGTCCACGAACTCAACCGCCACATCATCGGCCAGGACGACGCCAAGCGCGCCGTGGCAATCGCCCTGCGCAACCGCTGGCGGCGCATGCAGCTCCCCGCCGAGCTGCGCGCCGAAGTGACCCCGAAGAACATCCTGATGATCGGCCCAACCGGCGTCGGCAAGACCGAAATCGCCCGCCGCCTGGCCAAGCTGGCCAATGCGCCGTTCCTCAAGGTCGAAGCCACCAAATTCACCGAAGTGGGCTATGTGGGCCGCGACGTCGAGTCGATCATCCGCGACCTGGCCGATGCCGCGCTGAAGATGCTGCGTGAGCAAGAGATCATCCGCGTGCGCCACCGCGCCGAAGACGCCGCCGAAGACCGCATCCTCGACGCCCTGCTGCCGCAGGCGCGTGTCAGCAGCTTCGCCGAAGAAGCCGCGCAGACCAGCACCGATTCCAACACCCGCCAGCTATTCCGCAAGCGCCTGCGCGAAGGCCAGCTGGACGACAAGGAAATCGAGATCGAAGTGGCCGATGCCGTGGGCGTCGAAATTGCCGCGCCGCCCGGCATGGAAGAAATGACCAACCAGCTGCAGAGCCTGTTCGCCAACATGGGCAAAGGCAAGCGCAAGGCGCGCAAGCTGAAGGTCAAAGAGGCGCTGAAGATGGTTCGCGATGAAGAAGCGAGCCGCCTGGTCAACGAGGAAGAACTCAAGGCCAAGGCCCTGGAAGCTGTCGAGCAGCACGGCATCGTGTTCATCGACGAAATCGACAAGGTTGCCAAGCGCGGCAATGTTGGCGGCGCCGACGTGTCCCGTGAAGGCGTGCAGCGCGACCTGCTGCCGCTGATCGAAGGCTGCACTGTCAACACCAAGCTGGGCATGGTCAAGACCGACCACATCCTGTTCATTGCCTCGGGTGCGTTCCACTTGAGCAAGCCGAGCGACCTGGTGCCCGAACTGCAAGGCCGCCTGCCGATCCGTGTGGAGCTCAAGGCCCTGACCCCGGAAGACTTCGAGCGCATCCTGCAGGAGCCGCACGCGTCGCTGACCGAACAGTACCAGGCCCTGCTCAAGACCGAAGGCCTGAATATCGAGTTCCTCGCCGACGGTATCAAGCGCCTGGCCGAGATTGCCTACCAGGTGAACGAGAAGACCGAGAACATCGGTGCCCGCCGCCTGCACACCCTGCTCGAGCGTTTGCTCGAAGAGGTGTCGTTCAGCGCTGGCGACCTGGCCAGCACCCATGACGAAGCGCCGATCCAGATCGACGCGGCGTACGTGAACAGCCACCTGGGTGAGCTGGCGCAGAACGAAGACCTGTCGCGTTACATCCTGTAAAAAGGGCATCGACTGCTTCGCGGGCACGCCCGCTCCCACAGGATCACCACAGACCCAAAGCATGTGGTGATCCTGTGGGAGCGGGCGTGCCCGCGAAGAGGCCCTTGAATCCCTCGATCATAAGCTGGAAGCTTGCTTCATCAGCTCCCGAGAGATTCTGCCCATGGCCCGCCTGCCCACCGCCATCAACCTGCACAAAGCCTCGAAAACCCTCAGCCTCACCTACGCCCCCGGCGAGGTCTACCACCTGCCCGCCGAATTCCTGCGCGTGCACTCCCCCTCCGCCGAGGTCCAGGGCCACGGCAACCCCATCCTGCAGTTCGGCAAGATCAACGTCGGCCTCAGCGGCCTGGAACCTGCCGGGCAATACGCACTGAAACTGACCTTCGACGACGGCCATGACAGCGGCCTGTTCACCTGGGAATACCTCGAGCAGCTGTGCCTGCGCCAGGAACAGCTGTGGGCCGAGTACCTCGACGAACTGCACAAGGCCGGGAAGTCACGCGACCCCGCCGAGTCGGTGGTCAAACTCATGCTCTAGCGCAAGGCCTGCAGGATTTAGAGCGCATTTTCTAAATTCATTTGTTTGAATACCTTACAGACAGCCCAGTGACGGGCTGTCTTGCGCATTACATGAAAGTCGGGTAACCAATGGGGGGTGGCAAGTTCCCTGCATCAAATTGCAGGTAGCCAGAACCCTCGCAGCACCGCTGTTCCTTATCACTGGTCACCCGAGTAGCAGTACCGGGCTCAGAACTGTGCACCCGCCACAGCAACCGGTACTCGTCTCAGGACAACGGAGCGTCGTAGATGAGTAACAAGAACAACGATGAGCTGCAGCGGCAGGCCTCGGAAAACACCCTGGGGCTGAACCCGGTCATCGGTATCCGTCGCAAGGACCTGTTGAGCTCGGCACGCACCGTGCTGCGCCAGGCCGTGCGCCAACCGCTGCACAGCGCCAAGCATGTGGCCCACTTTGGCCTGGAGCTGAAGAACGTGCTGCTGGGCAAGTCCAGCCTTGCCCCGGAGAGCGACGACCGTCGTTTCAATGACCCGGCATGGAGCAACAACCCACTTTACCGCCGCTACCTGCAAACCTATCTGGCCTGGCGCAAGGAGCTGCAGGACTGGATCGGCAGCAGTGACCTTTCGCCCCAGGACATCAGCCGTGGCCAGTTCGTCATCAACCTGATGACCGAAGCCATGGCGCCGACCAACACCCTGTCCAACCCGGCAGCGGTCAAACGCTTTTTCGAAACAGGCGGCAAGAGCCTGCTCGATGGCCTTTCCAACCTGGCCAAGGACCTGGTCAACAACGGCGGCATGCCCAGCCAGGTGAACATGGACGCCTTCGAGGTGGGCAAGAACCTGGGCACCAGTGAAGGCGCCGTGGTGTACCGCAACGATGTGCTGGAACTCATCCAGTACAGCCCCATCACCGAGCAGGTGCATGCCCGCCCGCTGCTGGTGGTGCCGCCGCAGATCAACAAGTTCTACGTATTCGACCTGAGCCCGGAAAAGAGCCTGGCGCGCTACTGCCTGCGCTCGCAGCAGCAGACCTTCATCATCAGCTGGCGCAACCCGACCAAAGCCCAGCGCGAATGGGGCCTGTCCACCTATATCGATGCGCTCAAGGAGGCGGTCGACGCGGTGCTGGCGATTACCGGCAGCAAGGACCTGAACATGCTCGGTGCCTGCTCCGGCGGCATCACCTGCACGGCATTGGTCGGCCACTATGCCGCGCTAGGCGAGAACAAGGTCAATGCCCTGACCCTGCTGGTCAGCGTGCTGGACACCACCATGGACAACCAGGTCGCCCTGTTCGTCGACGAGCAGACCCTGGAGGCCGCCAAGCGCCACTCCTACCAGGCCGGCGTGCTCGAAGGCAGCGAGATGGCCAAGGTGTTCGCCTGGATGCGCCCCAACGACCTGATCTGGAACTACTGGGTCAACAACTACCTGCTCGGCAACGAGCCGCCGGTGTTTGACATCCTGTTCTGGAACAACGATACCACGCGCCTCCCGGCCGCCTTCCATGGCGACCTGATCGAGATGTTCAAGAGCAACCCGCTGACGCGCCCGGACGCCCTGGAAGTGTGCGGCACTCCGATCGATCTGAAACAGGTTAAATGCGACATCTACAGCCTCGCCGGCACCAATGACCACATTACCCCTTGGCAGTCGTGCTACCGCTCGGCGCACCTGTTCGGCGGCAAGATCGAATTCGTGCTGTCCAACAGCGGCCATATCCAGAGCATCCTCAACCCGCCAGGCAACCCCAAGGCGCGCTTCATGACCGGTGCCGATCGCCCGGGTGACCCGGTGGCCTGGCAAGAAAACGCTACCAAGCATGCGGACTCCTGGTGGCTGCACTGGCAAAGCTGGCTGGGCGAACGTGCCGGCGAGCTGAAAAAGGCACCGACCCGTCTGGGCAACCGTGCCTATGCCGCTGGCGAGGCATCCCCGGGCACCTACGTTCACGAGCGTTGAGCTGCAGCGCCGTGGCCCCTGCGGGGCGCCACGGTGTTCATTTCACCCCATGAGTCACGCGCATGCCGCAACCCTATATCTTCAGGACCGTCGAGCTGGACAACCAGTCCATCCGCACCGCCGTCCGCCCGGGCAAGTCGCATCTGACGCCGCTGCTGATCTTCAACGGCATCGGCGCCAACCTGGAGCTGGTGTTTCCGTTCATCGAGGCGCTGGACCCGGACCTGGAAGTCATCGCCTTTGACGTGCCCGGGGTCGGCGGCTCGTCCACGCCGCGCCACCCTTACCGCTTCCCCGGGTTGGCCAAGCTGACGGCACGCATGCTCGACTACCTCGACTATGGCCAGGTCAATGCCATCGGCGTGTCGTGGGGCGGCGCCCTGGCCCAGCAGTTCGCCCACGACTACCCCGAGCGCTGCAAGAAGCTGGTGCTGGCCGCCACTGCCGCCGGTGCGGTGATGGTGCCGGGCAAGCCCAAGGTGCTGTGGATGATGGCCAGCCCTCGGCGCTACGTGCAGCCGTCGCATGTCATCCGCATTGCGCCGACGATCTATGGCGGCGGCTTCCGGCGTGACCCGGACCTGGCCATGCAGCACGCCGCCAAGGTGCGATCCGGCGGCAAGATGGGCTACTACTGGCAGCTGTTCGCCGGGCTTGGCTGGACCAGCATCCATTGGCTGCACAAGATCCAGCAGCCGACCCTGGTGCTGGCAGGCGACGACGACCCGTTGATCCCGCTGATCAACATGCGCCTGTTGGCCTGGCGAATTCCCAATGCCCAGCTACACATTATCGACGACGGCCATCTGTTCCTGATCACCCGGGCCGAGGCCGTCGCCCCGATCATCATGAAGTTCCTTCAGCAAGAGCGTCAGCGCGCTGTCATGCACCCTCGCCCGGTTTCGGGTGTGTGAAGGCGATTTGGGACCCTGTGGGAGCGGGTTCACCCGCGAAGAATCCAACTCGGTGTATGGCACCGGCTTCGCCGGTGTTCGCGGGTGAACCCGCTCCCACAGAGACCCTGCTAAATCAGTGAATATGTTTAGTCATGAGGCACCAGGTCAGGACGAGGGAGTGTTGCCATGAAAGACAAAACGGCCAAAGGAACGACAACGCTTCCCGCCACCAGCATGAACGTGCAGAACGCCATCCTCGGCCTGCGCGGCCGTGACCTGATTTCCACGCTGCGCAATGTCAGCCGCCAAAGCCTGCGTCATCCGCTGCACACCGCGCATCACCTGTTGGCCCTGGGTGGTCAGCTGGGCAGGGTGATGCTGGGTGACACACCGTTTCAGCCGAACCCGCGCGATCCGCGCTTCAGCGACCCGACATGGAGCCAAAACCCGTTCTACCGGCGCGGCCTGCAAGCCTACCTGGCCTGGCAGAAGCAGACCCGCCTGTGGATCGAGGAAAGCCACCTGGACGACGATGACCGGGCCCGTGCGCACTTCCTGTTCAACCTGATCAACGATGCACTGGCGCCGAGCAACTCGCTGCTCAACCCGCTGGCGGTCAAGGAACTGTTCAACAGCGGTGGCCAGAGCTTGGTACGCGGCGTGGCCCACCTGCTCGATGACCTGCGCCACAACGATGGCCTGCCACGCCAGGTCGACGAGCGCGCCTTCGAAGTGGGCGGCAACCTGGCCGCAACCGCCGGCGCCGTGGTGTTTCGCAACGAGCTGCTGGAGCTGATCCAGTACAAGCCGATGAGCGAAAGGCAGCATGCCAGGCCACTGCTGGTGGTGCCCCCGCAGATCAACAAGTTCTACATCTTCGACCTCAGCCCGACCAACAGCTTTGTCCAGTACATGCTCAAGAGCGGCCTGCAGGTGTTCATGGTGAGCTGGCGCAACCCCGACCCGCGCCACCGCGAATGGGGCCTGTCCAGCTACGTGCAGGCCCTGGAAGAAGCGCTCAACGCCTGCCGCAGCATCAGCGGCAACCGCGACCCCAACCTGATGGGTGCCTGCGCCGGCGGCCTGACCATGGCCGCGCTGCAGGGTCACCTGCAGGCCAAGCACCAACTGCGTCGGGTGCGCAGCGCCACCTACCTAGTCAGCCTTCTGGACAGCAAGTTCGAAAGCCCCGCCAGCCTGTTCGCCGACGAGCAGACCATCGAAGCCGCCAAGCGCCGCTCCTACCAGCGCGGCGTGCTGGATGGCGCCGAGGTGGCGCGGATCTTCGCCTGGATGCGGCCCAACGACCTGATCTGGAACTACTGGGTCAACAACTACCTGCTCGGCAAGACACCACCAGCCTTCGACATCCTGTACTGGAACGCCGACAGCACGCGCCTGCCCGCCGCGCTGCATGGCGACCTGCTGGACTTCTTCAAGCTCAACCCGCTGACCCACCCCGCCGGCCTGGAGGTATGCGGCACCCCCATCGACCTGCAGAAGGTCGATCTGGACAGTTTCACCGTGGCCGGCAGCAACGACCACATCACCCCGTGGGATGCGGTGTACCGCTCGGCCTTGCTGCTGGGCGGCGACCGTCGCTTCGTGCTGGCCAACAGCGGGCACATCCAGAGCATCATCAACCCGCCCGGCAACCCCAAGGCCTATTACCTGGCCAACCCCAAGCTGTCCAGCGACCCGCGTGCCTGGTTCCACGATGCCAAACGCAGCGAAGGCAGCTGGTGGCCGTTGTGGCTGGAGTGGATCACCCCGCGCTCCGGCCCGCTCAAGGCACCGCGCAGCGAACTGGGCAATGCCACCTACCCACCGCTGGGCCCTGCGCCGGGCACCTATGTGCTGACCCGATGAGCATGCCGACTGGATGAAGACTCGCGACCGTATCCTCGAATGTGCCCTGCAGCTGTTCAACCAGCAGGGCGAACCGAACGTATCCACCCTGGAAATTGCCAACGAACTGGGCATCAGCCCCGGCAACCTCTACTACCACTTCCACGGCAAGGAGCCGTTGGTGCTGGGGCTGTTCGAGCGCTTTGAAGAAGCGCTGATGCCCTTGCTCGACCCGCCGCTGGAGGTACGCCTGGATGCCGAGGATTACTGGCTGTTCCTGCACCTGATCGTCGAACGCATGGCGCAGTACCGCTTCCTGTTCCAGGACCTGTCGAACCTGACCGGGCGCCTGCCCAAACTGGCCCGCGGCATGCGCAGCCTGATCAACGCACTCAAGCGCACGCTGGCGGCGTTGCTGGCCAGCCTCAAGGGCCAGGGGCTGGTAGAGAGCGAGACCCAGGCGCTGGGGCAACTGGTGGAGCAGATCACCCTGACACTGATGTTCTCGCTGGATTACCAGCGGGTACTGGGGCGCGAGGGGGATGTGGGGATTGTTGTATACCAGGTGATGATGCTGGTGGCGCCGCATCTGCAGGCCCAGGCGCGGGGGGCGGCGGAGCAGTTGGCGGTGAGGTATCTGGAGGGGTAAGCCTGACAGGAATGTATTGCAGCAGCCGACGCATTCGCGGGTGAACCCGCTCCCACAGGTACGGTGCAGAGCTTACAAGCGGCGCAGCACCTGTGGGAGCGGGTTTACCCGCGAAGAAGGCGACGCGGTATCAGATCAGGGTACCGGTGCCTGTTTGTGCCGAAGGCGGGTTGCTGGCCGGAGCCGCGGTTGGTGCAGGAGCTGCGCTAGCGGCCGGAGCGGCGCTGGCCGCTGCAGCTGCCGGCTTGGCGGCTGCTGGCTTGGCCGGTGCTTTCTTCACTGCAGGCTTCTTCGCCACAGCCGGCTTGGCCGCTGCCGGTTTCGCCGCAGGCTTGGCCGCCGCAGTCTTGGCAGCAGGTTTAGCCGCTGCGGCCTTGGCCGCCGGCTTGGCCGCCGCGGTTTTCGCCGCAGGCTTGGCCGCTGCCGTCTTGGCCAGTGGCTTGGCCGCCGCCTTGCTCGCAGCCGGTTTGGCCGCAGCGCGCGACGAAATCGGCGTAACCGAAGCGCCGGTGAGTTTCTCGATCTGCTTGGTCAGGCTGTCTACCTGCTGGTGCAGGGCCTTGATCTCGTTGCGGCTCGGCACGCCGAGGCGCGAGATGGCGCTGTTCAGGCGCTTGTCGAAGGCCTCTTCGAGTTCGCTCCACTTGCCCAGCGCACGGTCCTTCACGCCCGACACACGCGAAGTGGTCGACGATTTGGCAGTTTCAGCAACATCTTCGGCGGTCTTCTTCGCCTGCTTCTCGGCCTTCTCGCCATCCTTCACCAGCGAGTCGAACAGCTTCGGGCCGTCCTGGTCGATCTTCGAATAGATACCAAGCCCCGCCAGCCAGATCTTGCGGGAGTACTTCTCGATCCCGCCGACCCAGGAGCTGCCTTCTTTCTCGGAATTCTTCTTGCCAGCCATCCTGCTCTCCTTATGGTTTGTGCGCGACGCGCTCGAGCAGCTCGTGCAGCTGTTCAAGCTTGATGGACAACGCCTCAACGTCATGTTTAGACGGAATGCCAAGGCGATTCAAGGCGCGACCTACCCGCGCGTCGAAAGCTTTTTCGATCTTGTCCAGTTGAACTTCGACCTTGCCGCGTACGCGACTGACCTCATGGGTCGCTTCGTCGATCTGATTGTTGGCAGCATCGAGCTCCTTGTCGATGCGCTTCTTGCCACGCTTCTCGACGCCTTCGCCGGCCTTGACCAGCTCATTGAAGTAGTCGGAGCCTTCCTGGCCCACACGCGCATAGGCGCCGATGCCCGCCAGCCAGATCTTGCGCGCGTAGCCGCGCACCTCGCCCAGCGTGCCCGGGGCGTCGTCCTTTTTCTTCACAGTCACTTTGGCCATGCTCTGTACCTCATGCTCATGAGTGGAGGAGAAACCGCCCATGGAGGTTGGGCTTGAGCACAAGGTAGAGAGGTAAATTAGAATCTTCACCCTAAGGTGAACGAGCATGGCCCCGGGAAGGGGTCAGGCCAGGGCTTTGTCCAGCGCCCGCTCGATCTCGCCCTTGATGGTGCTGCTCATCATCGACAGCATCATGCCCAGCTTCAATTCGACGCGGATGCGGTCATCGAAGATGTGCACGCTGCCGTTGGCACCGCTGCGCGCCACGTCGACCCTGTCGCCGTTCCAGGTGGCCTTGAGGTCGTATTCGCGGGTCAGTTTGTCGACCAGCGCTTCAGCCTTGGCACGGGCGGCATCGCGGCCGAGGGAATGTTTGCGTTCGACGCTGATCTGGGTCATGCGGGTGTTCCTGAAGATGAAGACATAATGAGCATTATGCCCGCCCCTGCCCACTGGCACACCCCGCCAAGACAAATCCGCCCGTTCGCCCTAGAATGGCGGTAATTTTTTCCGGTGAAGCGATATGAACGACCAGCGCAAAGGCGACCACGCCGAACCCACCACCCATTTCGGTTACCAGGACGTCCCTGAAAGCCAGAAGGCGAAGAAAGTCGCCGAGGTGTTCCACTCGGTAGCGGCCAAGTACGACCTGATGAACGACGTGCTTTCCGGCGGCATGCACCGCCTGTGGAAGCGCTTCACCATCGAGCTGTCGGGCGTACGCGCCGGCAATCGTGTACTGGACATCGCCGGCGGTACCGGCGACCTGGCCGCCAAGTTCTCGCGGCTGGTCGGCCCGACCGGTCAGGTAGTGCTGGCCGACATCAACGAATCGATGCTCAAGGTCGGCCGTGACCGCCTGCTCGACCGTGGCGTGGCCGGCAACATCGAGTTCGTTCAGGCCGACGCCGAGAAGCTGCCATTCCCGGACAACCACTTCGACTGCGTGACCATCGCCTTCGGCCTGCGCAACGTCACCCACAAGGACGAAGCCATCCGCTCGATGCTGCGCGTGCTCAAGCCAGGCGGTCGCCTGCTGGTGCTGGAGTTCTCCAAGCCGACCAACAAGCTGATGTCCAAGGCCTACGACGCCTACTCGTTCGCCTTCATGCCGCTGGCCGGCAAGCTGATCACCAACGACTCGGAGAGCTACCGTTACCTCGCCGAGTCGATCCGCATGCACCCCGATCAGGAAACCCTGAAGGCCATGATGGTCGAGGCCGGTTTCGACCGGGTCACCTACCACAACATGACCAGCGGCATCGTTGCCGTGCATCGGGGGATCAAGCCCTGATGCTGCTGGCCGGGCTGCTCGCCAGCGCCGAACATGGCCTGAACCGCGTCCTGCGCATGGACAGCACGGCCCTGCCGCGGCTGGCCGCGCTGGAGGGCAAGGTCATCGAGATCGACTGCCGCCAGCCAGCCTTGCAGGTGTTCATCCTGCCCGATGAAGAGGGCCTGATGCTCGCCGCCCACTGGCAAGGCGAGGTCGACTGCAGCCTGCGCGCCCCGGCCGGCAGCCTGACGCAACTGGCCCTGGCCAGGGACAAGACCGCCGTGCTGCACAGCCCGCAAGTCGAACTGCATGGCGACAGCGCCGTGTTGCTCGACCTGTTCGGTGTGCTGCAGGACCTGGAGCTGGACTGGGAACACGAACTGCAACGCTGGCTTGGCCCGGTCGCCACGGCGCTGCTGGCCGGCCACATCCGCCTGCGCGCACGCTGGACCCGCCAGGGCCTGGCGCGCTTCAGCCAGAACCTTTCCGAGTACCTGGCCGAAGAGTCCCGCACCCTGGTCGGCAAGCGCGAAGCCGAAGCCGCCTTCAGCGAGCTCGATACCCTGAAGCTCGATACAGAACGCCTCGAGGCGCGCCTCAAGCGCCTCTCCCGATCCCTTGATACCAGCGATAACGCATGAAGCTGCTCGCCGTCCGCCGTCTTTTTCGCATCCAGCGTGTGGTGATCCGCTACCGTCTCGATGACCTGCTGTTCGACCTGCCGCTGCCCTGGTGGCTGATGAGCCTGCGCCTGCTGATGCCGTGGCGCTGGCTGCCGCGCAAGCCGTCCGAGCTCAACCGAGGCGCGCGCCTGCGCCTGGCACTGCAGGACCTGGGGCCGATCTTCATCAAGTTCGGCCAGTTGTTGTCCACCCGCCGCGACCTGCTGCCCAACGACATTGCCGATGAGCTGATGCTGCTGCAGGACCGTGTGCCGCCGTTCGACCCCAAGCAGGCCGTGGCACTGATCGAGGCGCAGCTGGGCGCCCCGGTAACGCAACTGTTCAGCCGCTTCGACGTCGAACCACTGGCCTCGGCCTCGGTGGCCCAGGTGCATGCTGCGCGCCTGAAAAGTGGCGAGGAAGTAGTGGTCAAGGTGGTGCGCCCGGGCCTGAAGCCGGTGATCGCCCAGGACCTGGCCTGGCTGTTCCTGATCGCCAAGGCCGCCGAGCGCGCTTCGGCCGACGCCCGCCGCCTGCACCCGGTGGAAATCGTCGGCGACTACGAAAAAACCATCTACGACGAGCTCGACCTGCTGCGCGAAGCGGCCAACGCCAGCCAGTTGCGGCGCAATTTCGAAGGCTCCGAGCTGATGTACGTGCCCCAGGTGTACTGGGACCTGTGCCGCCCCAAGGTGCTGGTGATGGAGCGCATCTACGGCGTGCCGGTGACCGACATGGCCACCTTGGCCGATCAGCGCACCGACATGAAGCTGCTGGCCGAACGAGGCGTGGAGGTGTTCTTCACCCAGGTGTTCCGCGACAGCTTCTTCCATGCCGACATGCACCCGGGCAACATTTTCGTCAGCACGGTCAAACCATGGAGCCCGCAGTACATCGCCATCGACTGCGGCATCGTCGGCAGCCTGACCGCCGAGGACCAGGACTACCTGGCGCGCAACCTGATCGCTTTCTTCAAGCGTGACTACCGCCGCGTCGCCCAGTTGCACATCGACTCGGGCTGGGTGCCGGCGCACACCAAGGTCAACGAGTTCGAAGCGGCGATCCGCACCGTGTGCGAGCCGATCTTCGAAAAACCGTTAAAGGATATTTCCTTCGGCCAAGTGCTGATGCGCCTGTTCCAGACCGCCAGGCGCTTCAACATGGAAGTGCAGCCGCAGCTGGTATTGCTGCAGAAAACCCTGCTCAACATCGAAGGCCTGGGCCGCCAGTTGTACCCAGACCTGGACCTGTGGAGCACCGCCAAGCCGTTCCTCGAGCGCTGGATGCGCGACCGCATGAGCCCAAAGGCCGTGCTCGGCAACATCCACAGCCAGGTCGAGCAACTGCCGCACCTGGCCGACATGGCCCGCGACCTGCTCGAGCGCCTGTCGCAACCGCACCTGCACGATCCGCAACTGCCGGAGCGGCGCCGCCAGGGTGACCGCTGGGCGCTGCGCCTGCTCGGCGCCGGCCTTCTTGGCGGGGGCGCGGTACTGGCCGCTGGTGCCGCCGCGGCCGCCAGCCTGGCCGCCCCTGCCGCCTGGCCGGCCTGGCTGATGCTGGCCGCCGGCCTTTACCTGATCGTGCGCCAATAGCCAGCCGCGCCCATGGCTGGCACACTAGCGCAAAGGGCCCGGCACAGGAGCGGGCCCGCTTTGGAGTCGACGATGAAAGACTGGCTGGACGAGATCAAGTGGAACAGCGAGGGCCTGGTACCGGCGATCGCCCAGGACCACAAGACCGGACGCGTGCTGATGATGGCCTGGATGAACCGCGAATCGCTGGCCCTGACCGCCGCCGAGCAACGCGCCATCTACTGGTCGCGTTCGCGTGGCAAGCTGTGGCGCAAGGGCGAGGAATCCGGGCATGTGCAGAAGCTGCATGAAATGCGCCTGGACTGCGATGCCGACGTGATCATCCTGATGGTCGAGCAATTGGGTCATATCGCCTGCCATACCGGCCGTGAAAGCTGCTTCTACCGCGTCTTCGAAGACGGCCAGTGGAAAACCGTCGACCCGGTCCTGAAAGACCCGGATGCCATCTACAGCGCAGGACACTGACATGAGCGACACCCTGAACCGCCTGGCCGAAGTGCTTGAAGAACGCAAGCAAGCGGCGCCCGACAGCTCCTACGTGGCCAGCCTGTACCACAAGGGCCTGAACAAGATCCTCGAAAAGCTCGGCGAAGAGTCGGTCGAGACGATCATTGCCGCCAAGGATGCCGCGGTCAGCAAGGATTACAGCGATGTCATCTACGAAACCGCCGACCTGTGGTTTCATAGCCTGGTAATGCTCAGCGCGCTGGGCCAGCATCCGCAAGCCGTGCTCGATGAGCTGGAACGCCGCTTCGGGCTTTCCGGGCATGATGAGAAGGCGGCTCGACAGCCGTCTGCCTGATGTAATTCAGGTGCGCGGGGCCCCCTCTCTTTTTTGTGGGAGCGGGTTCACCCGCGAAGAATGCGACGCGGTGTATGGCACCGGCTAAGCCGGTGTTCGCGGGTGAACCCGCTCCCACAGGGGCCGCGTTGCCAGAACAATTCGCTTTACCTGTAAATTTCAGGAGTACGAAATGGGTATCTTTGACTGGAAACACTGGATCGTCCTGCTGGTGGTCGTGGTCCTGGTGTTTGGCACCAAGAAGCTGAAGAACTTCGGCAGTGACCTGGGTGAGTCGATCAAGGGCTTCCGCAAGGCCATGAGCGACGAAGAGAACAAGCCGGCCGAGCAGACCCCGCCGCCTGCCCAACCCGTTCCACCGGTGCAGAACACTGCCCAGCAGAACCAGGGCCACACCATCGAAGGCCAGGCCCAGCCGGTCCAAGAGCCGCAGCGGAAAGACTGACCCATGTTCGGCATCAGTTTCAGCGAGCTGCTGCTCGTCGGCCTGGTCGCCCTGCTGGTGCTCGGCCCCGAGCGCCTGCCCGGTGCCGCGCGCACGGCAGGCCTGTGGATCGGCCGGCTCAAGCGCAGTTTCAACAGCATCAAGATGGAAGTGGAGCGCGAAATCGGCGCCGACGAAATCCGCCGCCAGCTGCACAACGAGCACATCCTGCAGATGGAAGAGGAAGCCAAGCGCATCCTCAACCCGATGACGCCACCGGCGCAGCCGCCTGTCACCACCGCAACCGTTCAGCCCCCCGCCGGGCTCGAAGCCAGGCCGGTCGAGACCGCTGCCGCCCCGGCCACGCCTTCTGAACCGCCTCAACCGCCGCGAGCCCCATGAGCGAAAATCCGGAACACGACCAGCCAATGCCGCTGGTTTCGCACCTGACCGAACTGCGCACCCGCCTGTTGCGCTGCGTTGCCGTCATTTTCCTGATCTTTGCCGGGCTGTTCTCCTTCGCCCAGCAGATCTACACCCTGGTCTCCGCACCATTGCGCGAGCACTTGCCGGCCAATGCCACGATGATCGCCACCGACGTGGCCTCGCCGTTCCTCACGCCGTTCAAGCTGACCATGATCGTCTCGCTGTTCCTGGCGATTCCGTTCATCCTCCAGCAGATCTGGGGCTTCATCGCACCCGGGCTGTACCGCCATGAAAAGCGCATCGCCATTCCGCTGCTGGTGTCGAGCATCTTCCTGTTCTACGCCGGCATGGCCTTCGCCTATTTCCTGGTGTTCCCGCTGATCTTCGGCTTCTTCGCCAGCGCCACGCCGGAAGGCGTGTCGATGATGACCGACATCGCCAGCTACCTCGACTTCGTGATGACGCTGTTCTTCGCCTTTGGCGTGGCCTTCGAAATCCCGGTGGCGGTGGTGCTGCTGGTATGGATCGGCGTGGTCGACGTGAAGTACCTGAAGAAGATTCGCCCCTACGTGATCATCGGCTGCTTCGTGGTCGGCATGGTCCTTACCCCGCCGGACATCTTCTCCCAGACCCTGCTGGCCGTACCCATGTGGCTGCTGTTCGAGATCGGCGTGCTGTGCGGCAGCCTGATCCGCAAGCGCAGTGCCCACGACGAAACCGCCAACGACCACAACGACCAGCCACCAGCGACCCAACCGTGAACCTGTTGCTCCTTGAAGAGGCCGACTTCGTCTCGGCCGACCGCGTCGTCCTCGCAGATCGGCGCTTCACACACATGCAGGATATCCACCGTGTGGCGGTGGGCGACAACCTGCGCGTTGGCCGTATCAACGGCCTGATGGGCAAGGCCACGGTGCTGCGCCTGGAAAAGCACGAAGCAGAGCTGGAAGTCGCCTTTGACCAGCAGCCACCGGCCAAGCTGCCGCTGACCCTGGTGCTGGCCGTACCTCGGCCGAAAATGCTGCGCCGGCTGTTCCAGACCGTGGCCACCCTTGGCGTGCCGCGGCTTATCCTGCTGAACAGCTACAAGGTCGAGAAAAGCTTCTGGCAAACACCGTTCCTGCACCCGGACAGCATTCGCGAGAACCTCATCCTGGGCCTGGAACAAGCCCGCGACACCGTGCTGCCCGAGGTGATCATCGAGAAGCGCTTCAAGCCGTTCGTCGAAGACCGCCTGCCGGCCGTCGCCGCAGGTACCCTGGGCCTGGTCGGCCATCCCGGCCCCTACCCCGCCTGCCCGCGCGCCGTGGAACAGCCCGTGACCCTGGCCATCGGCCCGGAGGGCGGCTGGATCCCTTACGAAGTCGATCTGCTGGGCAAGGCTGGCCTGGCACCCGTGCAGCTGGGAGACCGCATTTTGCGGGTCGAGACTGCGGTGACAGCATTGCTATCACGAATTTTCTGACACATAAGTCAACTTTCGGCCATAAAGTTTCCCTTCCCCAGGCCGATTGTCTTGGCAACACAACAATTAATCGTGGTGCCAAGCCGCCGGGGAGTCGTACATGTATCAATGGTTCGCCCAATCATTGGGCAATGTGAGCGTCAATCGCAAACTGGGGCTGGGCTTCGGCCTGGTGCTGCTGTTGACCCTGGCCATCACCCTGGCCGGCTGGCACGGCATGGACAGCATCATCAACCGTGGCGACAAGCTGGGAAACATCTCTGTCATCCTGCAGTACACCCAGGAACTGCGCATCGCCCGCCAGCATTACCAGCGCCAGCCTGACGAAGCCTCGGTGGCAGAGCTGGAAAAAGCCCTGGGCAATCTCGAGCGCCAGGTGCAGTTTATGCTCGGGCAGATCGAGCAGCCCGCTGACAGACAGCGCCTTGAGCAGCAGCGCGAGGCCGTGCGCGGCTACCAGCAGGCATTCAACGACCTGAAACAGGCCGGCCAGCGCCGCGAGGCCAGCCGCGCCGTACTTGGCGACACTGCCGATAAGGCCGCGGAGCTGATTGGCCGGGTGCAACGCGGCCTGCTGCAGGGAGGCGATATCAGCCAGTACCAGCACGCAGTGGAAGTCAGCGCCCTTTTGCAGCAGGCGCGCTTCCAGGTACGCGGCTACACCTACAGCGGCAACGCCGACTATCAGCAAACGGCGCTGAAAGCTATCGACCAGGCCTTGGCCGAACTGCGCGCGCTACCGGCCAAAGTGCCGGCGGAGCATGCTGCCAGCCTGGACGATGCCACCACCGCCCTGGCAGGCTACCGCGACGCGGTCACCCAGTTCGGCAGTGCACAGGTCGCCAGTGAGCAGGCCCTGCAGAGCATGGTCGAGCACGGCACGGTACTGCTGCAGACCAGCCAGGCGATGACCACCTCACAAACCGCCGTGCGCGACGCCGGGGCGGCCCAGGCCAAGACCGTGCTCGCCGTGGCCACCGTGCTGGCGCTGGCCCTCGGCCTGCTGGCGGCCTGGGCCATCACCCGGCAGATCATCGTCCCGCTGCGCCAGACCTTGCACGCCGCCGAGCGCGTGGCCAGTGGCGACCTGACCCTGAGCCTGCAGGTACAACGTCGCGATGAACTGGGCCAGTTGCAGGCCAGCATGCAGCGCATGACCCAGGGCCTGCGCGAACTGATCAGCGGCATCGGTGATGGTGTGACGCAGATCGCCAGTGCTGCCGAGGAGCTGTCGGCGGTGACCGAGCAGACCAGTGCCGGAGTCAACAACCAGAAGGTCGAGACCGATCAGGTAGCAACCGCCATGAACCAGATGACCGCCACCGTGCATGAGGTGGCGCGCAATGCCGAGCAGGCCTCGGAAGCTGCGTTGATGGCCGACCAGCAAGCCCGCGAAGGCGACCGTGTGGTGGGCGAGGCGGTGGCGCAGATCGAGCGCCTGGCCGGCGAAGTGGTCAATTCCAGCGAAGCGATGAACCAGCTCAAGGCCGAAAGCGACAAGATCGGCAGCGTGCTCGACGTGATCAAGTCGGTGGCCCAGCAGACCAACCTGCTGGCCCTCAACGCGGCGATCGAGGCGGCCCGGGCCGGCGAGGCCGGGCGTGGCTTTGCCGTGGTGGCCGATGAGGTGCGCAGCCTGGCGCAGCGCACCCAGCAATCGACCGAAGAGATCGAAGAACTGATTGCCGGCCTGCAGAGCGGCACCCAGCGCGTGGCCAGCGTGATGGACAGCAGCCGCCAGTTGACCGACAGCAGCGTCGAACTGACCCGCCGAGCCGGCAGTTCGCTGGAGACCATCACCCGTACCGTGTCTTCGATCCAGGCCATGAACCAGCAGATTGCCACGGCAGCGGAAGAACAGACGGCCGTGGCAGAAGAGATCAACCGCAGCGTGATGAATGTGCGGGATATTTCTGACCAGACCTCGGCGGCCAGTGAAGAGACGGCCAGTTCCAGCGTGGAGCTGGCGCGGCTGGGTACCCACCTGCAAGGGTTGGTGGGGCGGTTCAGGCTCTAGGCTGATGTGTAGGTCGCCTGTACTGGCCTCTTCGCGGGTAAACCCGCTCCCACAGGTACCGCACAGTTCTCAAAATCTGTGCAGTACCTGTGGGAGCGGGTTCACCCGCGAAGAGGCCGGCGCAGGTGGAATATTCCTACCTGTTGAAGTGAAATTTCCTACCTGATTATCAGGTCAAGTCCTACAGCTCCGCTGCCGATTGGCAAAGGTGTGATGCCAGCAATACGCCTGCATCCTCGCCCCCAATCGCACGGAGATTCCTCATGCTCGGCTACCTCAACCGCAAGCTCGGCAACATCAGTGTCGCCGCCAAGCTCGCCCTCGGCTTTGCCGTAGTCCTGCTGCTTACCCTGGCCACTACCGTCAGTGGCTGGCGTGCACTGGATGACGCCATTGTGCGCTCGCAGCAACTCAGCGAAATCGGCCTGATCAACGACCTGACCAAAGACTTGCGCGCAGAGCGCATCACTTACCGCGTACTCAACGACAACGCCAGCAGAACGCGGATAGCCAACATTCTCGACCAGCTCAACAGCATGCTGAGTACCTTGCAACAACGTAGCAGCGTGGATGAATCCCGGCAGATGCTGACCGAAAAGCTGGCGTTATTGCAGCGCCTGCGCGGCGATTTCAGCGAGCTGGAGAATACTGTCGCCAAGCGTATCGCCCTGCGTCAGGCCATGCAGGCCCATGAGCAGAAGCTCACCGAAGTAATCGACGATCTCCAGACCCAGGCCTTGCTGAGTATGCCTGCCGACAGCCAGCAAAGCGGTGTGCTCGGGCTGATGGACACACTTAGCCGACATATCGACGGTGCCAACCAGCAGAGCCTGGTTCCGGCCTACACCTTCTCCCCTGTGGAAAGCTTCGCCAAGGTCGGCGACAGCTCCCTGGATGCCGCCGCCAGCAGCCTTGCGCAACTGCTCAAAGGCCTTGCTCCACTTGGCTTGCCGCTTGCGCTCACCCAGCAGCCTGGGGAGCAGCTGGCCAAGTACCGCGCCAGCCTGGATGAGTATCGTCGGGCTGCGGTGCGTGTCGAACAGCTGCAAAACAATATGGAGAACATGGGCAACGAGCTGCGTGCGGTAAGCCTGGAACTTGGCAAACGCAAGATCGAGCAGCGCGACAGGGAGGCCCTTGAGGCCCGCTCACTGCTGACCACTGTAGCCCTGCTGGCGTTGGCCGTAGGCGTCCTGTCGGGCTGGCTGATCACTTTGCAAATCACCCAGCCGCTGCGCCAGACCCTGGCCGTGGCCGGGCGCATCGCCAAGGGCGACCTGAGCCAGGTCGAACCGGTGCAACGCCGCGACGAGATGGGCCAGTTGCAAACCAGCATGCGCGAAATGACCTTGAGCCTGCGCGAGCTGATCGGTGGCATCGACCAGGGCGTCAGCCACCTGTCACAGGCCGCCACACAGCTGGCGGCCAGCAGCGAAGATACCAAGCTGCGTATCAACCAGCAGCGCGAGGAAACCGATCAGGTGGCCACGGCCATGAACCAGATGAGCGCCACCGTGCAGGAAGTGGCGCAAAACGCTGAACAGGCCTCGCTGGCGGCGACCAACGCCGACCAGCAGGCGCAGATCGGCGACCAAGTGGTGGCCGAAGCTATTGGCCGTATCGAACAGCTGGCCGGGCAGATGGACCATTGCCTGGCGGCCATGCAGCACCTGGCGGGCGAGAGCCAGCGCATTGGCAGCATCCTCGATGTGATCAAGTCAGTGTCCGAGCAGACCAACCTGCTGGCCCTGAACGCGGCGATCGAAGCGGCACGGGCGGGTGAAGCCGGGCGTGGTTTTGCCGTGGTGGCCGATGAAGTGCGCGGTTTGGCCCAGCGCACCTCGACGGCGACCGAGGAAATCGGCCAACTGATCGACAGCCTGCACAACGGCACCGACGAAGTGACCCGCCTGCTGGACAACAGCAAGAGCCTGACCGAGCAGAGCGTGGAACTGAGTCGCAAGGCAGGCCAGGCCCTGAGCCAGATAACTGACACCGTGTCGAACATCCAAGGCATGAACCAGCAGATCGCCACGGCCAGCGAAGAGCAGAGCGTGGTCGCCGAGCAGATCAATCGCAGTGTGCTGAATGTGCGCGATGTGTCGGATCAGACTAGTGCGGCCAGTGAGCAGACGGCGGCGTCGAGTGGGGAACTGGAGCAGTTGGGGCAGCAGTTGCGGGGGATGGTGGGGCGGTTCAACATCTGAAACCGAGTCGCCCTCTTCGCGGGCACGCCCGCTCCCACAGGTACATCACCCCCTTCAAGACGGTGGTGGGCCTGTGGGAGCGGGCGTGCCCGCGAAGAGGCCGGTGCGGGTTAAAGCACCTGGCGCAGGAACGCCTGCGCGCGCGGGTCTTTCGGCGAGGCGAAGAACGCGGCCGGGGCCGAATCTTCCAGCAACTTGCCATGGTCGAAGAACAGCACCCGGTCCGCCACTTCACGGGCAAAGCCCATTTCGTGGGTAACGCAGACCATGGTCATGCCTTCCTGGGCCAGGGTCTTCATCACGTCCAGCACCTCGCCGACCATTTCCGGGTCAAGCGCCGAGGTTGGCTCGTCGAACAGCATCACTTTCGGGTCCATGGCCAGGGCCCGGGCGATCGCCACCCGCTGCTGCTGGCCACCGGACAGGCGCGACGGGTATTCGTTGGCTTTCTGCGCAATGCCTACCTTCTCCAGCAGCGCCCGGGCCTTGGCTTCGCGGTCGGCCTTGTTGCGCTTGCGCACCACCTTCTGTGCCAGGCACAGGTTCTCCAGCACGGTCATGTGCGGGAACAGGTTGAAGTGCTGGAACACCATGCCGACTTCGCGGCGGTAGGCGTTGATGTCGGTCTTCGGGTCGGCCAGTTGCAGACCGTCGATGGCCACATGGCCTTCGTCGAAATGCTCCAGGCCGTTGAGGCAGCGCAGGAAGGTCGATTTGCCCGAGCCCGACGGGCCGAGCACCACCACCACCTCGCCCTTGGCGACCTGGGTGGTGACGTTATCCACAGCCCGTACCACGTGGCCACGGGTGTCGAAGACTTTCAGCAGGTCACGGACTTCAATCACTTTGCGCAAGCCTCCGCTCGAGCCGGCTGGCCAGGTGCGACAGCGGCAGGTTGATCAGCAGGTACAGGCCTGCCACGCAGAACCAGATCTCGAAGGTCGAGAACGAGGTGGTGATGGCCTCGCGGCCGCTCTTGGTCAGTTCGGTGATGGCAATCACCGACACCAGCGAGGTGTCCTTGACCAGGCTGATGAACTGGCCGGCCAAAGGCGGCAGCACGCGCTTGAAGGCCTGCGGCAGGATGACGTGGCGCATCGACTGGCCTGCGTTCAGGCCCAGCGAACGGGCCGCTTCGTTCTGGCCCTTGGCAATGGACTGCACGCCGGCACGAACGATTTCGGCCACGTAGGCGCCAGTGAACAGCGCCAGTGCAGCCACCCCGGCAAACTCACGGGACAGGTTGAGCACGGTACCGATGAAGAAGTAGAAGATGAAGATCTGTACCAGCAGCGGTGTACCGCGCACCAGCTCGACATACACCGTCGACAGGTCCCGCAGCGTAGGGTTGCTGGACAGGCGGCAGAGGCCGGCGAACAGGCCGATCAACAGGCCCAGGGCACCGGATACCACCGAAATCCAAAGCGTGGTCCACAGGCCCCAGGCCAGCGGGCCGGCCGCCCAGTGGCGGGTGACGCCAATCTGGTCGCCTTCGGAAACATCGTCGCCACGGGCCAGCTGCAGGCTGTCCTTGTCTACATCGAGCACCTGCTCGGCACCGCTCTCATCTTTCAGCGTGACACGGGCATTGTCGCCAGAGATGACGATGTCCTGCACGGTGCCGTAACTGGCGGCGCGCTGTGCTTCCTCGGCCTTGTAGGCGAAGTACTGCGGTACGCGGTTCCAGCGCCACTCGTAGGAAATCATCGAGGTGGCCATGTACAGGCTGAACGCCAGGCCCACCAGGACCAGGGCAGTCAAACCGTGCCAGGGCCACTGGGCTTTCTTGTGTTTGATCACGTGGGGTACTTCCGTAAATGCGAACGCGCAGGGTTTGCCTGCGCGTCGGGGTCATAAAGCCGGCTTGTGGCCTGGGCCTTATTCCATTTCCTTCAGCCAGTCCTTGTTCTTGAACCACTTGTCGTGAATACGATCGTAGGTCCCGTCATGCTTGATCTGGTGCAGGAAGTTGTTGATGAAGTTGATGCTGTCGTAGTCGCCTTTCTTCAGGCCGAAGGCCAGCGGCTCGTAGGTGAAGGGTTCTTCGAGGAACAGCAGCTTGCCGGCACCGGCCTTGTCCACTGCCACCACGTTGTACGGCGCGTCGTAGACGAAGGCGTCAGCCTTGCCGTTGACCACGTCCATCACCGCTTCCTGCTCGTTGTCGTAGCCGTGGTACTTGGCCTTGGCGATCAGCTTCTTGGAAACCATTTCGCCGGTGGTGCCGAGCTTGGAGGTGATGCGGTACTTCTCGTTGTTCAGGTCCTTGTACGACTTGATCTCGCCCGCCAGTTCCTTGCGGATCAGCAGGGTCTGGCCGACCACGATGAAAGGTTCGCTGAAGTTCAGGCGCAGGTTGCGTTCCTGGGTCAGGGTCATGCCGCTGCCGATCATGTCGAACTTGTCGGTCAGCAGGGCCGGGATGATGCCGTCATAGGCCGTGGATACCGGCTCGAACTTGACGCCCATGGACTTGGCCATGGCTTTGAGGATATCGACTTCGAAGCCGATGATCTCGCCACGCTTGTTGGTCATCTGGAACGGCATGTAGGTCGGGTCCATGCCCACCCGCAGGGTGCCGCGCTTGACCGCGTCATCGATCGCGCCCGCCTGGGCGGCCGTTACGGCGACCAGGGCGGTGACACCGACCAGCAGTCGCGAAAGGTATTTCTTGATCATCACCAAGTCCCCTAGCAAGAAAAGTAGCGAATCTTATTGTTGGCATGGCCGTCGTGGCCAATGCGTCATATCGGAGAGGGATGCTAACGCATGGCGGCTCGGGGACCTAGAGCCGGGGGGGACTTTGTTGGCCAAAATCGGTGGGAGCCCTGAAAAGCTTCGCGGGCACGCCCGCTCCCACAGGTACAGCGCATGCCTCAAAGGCTGTGAAGTACCCTGTGGGAGCGGGCGTGCCCGCGAATAGGCCCTGTCAGGCGCCGACGAGTGCCGGTTGGCCTTCATTCTCCGGATGCAACGGCAACAGCGGCGAATGCGGGTCGTTCTTGATCGACGCACGCCACACGTCGATCCACGCCGCATTGTGCTCGGCCCAGACCTGCTCGTGCAGGCGGGTCAGCGCCACCGGGTCGCTGAGCAGGGCCAGGCGGGTATTGAGGTCCAGCCCTTGCGGCCCGACCTCCATCGCCTTGGCCACGCGCTCGGCGCGCAGTGCCTCGATCGGCGCTGCCTGACCATGACGGGCAGTGGCCATGGCACAGGCCAGGGCGTTCTGCCGCGGGTCGACCACAGCCCGCACGAAGCCGTCATGCAGGGCATGCCAGCGGTTTTCGTGGGTGTACTGGTCGGTGGCCAGCAGCTCTTGCGGGGTGGCATATTCCTCGGGGATGAGGAACAGCTTCTCGTCCTTGGCGGCAAGGCCCAGGCGGGTACGGCTGGAGATCACCGAAACCGGGATCGACAGCACCAGCGAACCAACGATTGGCGCCAGCCACCACAGGAAGCTCGGGTTCAGCCAGGCGACCAGCGCCGCCCAGGCGATGCCCAGCAGGGTCTGCGGGCCGTGGCGGCGCACCGCTTCACTCCACGGAGTGGAGTCGTCGTCACGCTGCGGCGAGTTCCAGGTGGCGGCCCAGCCAAGGAACGCGGCCAGCACGAAGCGGGTGTGGAAGATCATGCGCACCGGCGCCAGCAGCATGGAGAACAGCATCTCCATCAGCATCGACAGGGTGACCTTGATGCGCCCGCCAAACTCGGTCGCGCCCTTGGCCCAGATCAGGATGACGCTGAGCAGCTTGGGCAGGAACAGCAGCACGATGGTGGTGGAGAACAGCGCCACGGCCTTCTCCGGGTGCCACTGCGGCCACAGCGGGTAGAGCTGGTACGGCTCGATGAAGTACTGCGGCTCCATCAGCGTGTTGGTGGCCAGCAGCGCGGTCGACAGCACCAGGAACAGGAACCACAGCGGTGCCGACAGGTACGACATCACCCCGGTGAGGAACACCGCACGGTGCACCGGGTGCATGCCCTTGACCAGGAACAGGCGGAAGTTCATCAGGTTGCCGTGGCACCAGCGGCGGTCGCGCTTGAGCTCATCGAGCAGGTTCGGCGGCAGTTCTTCGTAGCTGCCCGGCAGGTCGTAGGCAATCCACACGCCCCAGCCGGCACGGCGCATCAGCGCGGCTTCGACGAAGTCGTGGGAGAGGATTGCACCGGCGAACGCACCCTTGCCCGGCAACGGCGCCAGGGCGCAGTGCTCGATGAACGGCTTCATGCGGATGATCGCGTTGTGGCCCCAGTAGTGCGACTCGCCCAGCTGCCAGAAGTGCAGGCCAGCGGTGAACAGCGGGCCGTACACGCGGGTGGCGAACTGCTGCAGGCGCGCATACAGGGTGTCCATGCCCGAAGCCTTCGGCCCGGTCTGGATGATGCCGGCGTCCGGGTTGGCCTCCATCAGGCGCACCAGGCTGCTCAGGCACTCGCCGCTCATGACGCTGTCGGCGTCGAGTACGACCATGTACTTGTATTCGCCGCCCCAACGACGGCAGAAGTCGTCGAGGTTGCCGCTCTTGCGCTTCACCCGGCGCCGACGACGGCGGTAGAAGATGCGGCCGAAGCCTTTGGTTTCGCGGCACACGTCCAGCCAGGCCTGTTGCTCGGCCACGGCTATGTCGGTGTCGTTGGTGTCGCTGAGCACGAAGAAGTCGAAGCGATCGAGGTTGCCGCTGGCGGCCACCGACTCGAACGTTGCGCGCAGGCCGGCGAACACGCGCGGCACGTCTTCGTTGCAGATCGGCATCACCAGCGCGGTACGCGCCTCGGGCGCGATCGGCTCGTTGCCTGCACTGCTACCCGAAATCTTGTACTTGTCACGCCCGGTGAGCAGCTCGAGGAAGCCCATCAGCGCGGTCCAGAAGCCCGCCGATACCCAGCAGAACAGGATGCCGAAGAGAACCAGAATGGACGTCTGCAAGGCATACGGCCAAACCTGCACCACGGTGTCCCACAGCGGCTGGTTGACGACTTCGTCAAAGTCCACGAACGACCAGCCCTGGTACGGCAGGATGCCCTTCATGTACCAGCCGGCAACGATGGTCTGGCCGATCATCAGCGCCAGCAGGATGTAACGGCGGATCGAGCCGACCGTACGCCAGCGGGCTGGCGGCAGCTCGCGCTTGGGCGGCTGCGGGGCGTTGGTGCGGCCAGTCATGCGCCGCCACATGCGGATCAGCACGTTGGTACGCCATGGCTCGGGCACGACCTTGGTGCGCTTGATCGGCGGGGCGATCTTCAGGCACAAGCGGCCGCTGCCGTCGACGCCAAGCATTTCGGCGTCTTCCAGCTCGGCGGCGCTGCCTACGGTCAGGCGCGGGCCCACCGAGGCCTGTACGGCCTCGGTAGAGCTGGCGGCCGGGTTGGCCGCCAGGCGTTGGTGCAGCTCACTGAATGACGTGCAGCTGGCGAGTTCCGCCCGTTGCTCGTCGCTCAGTGGTAGGTGGGCCAGGTACTCGCGAAGCGATTCCGGCCTTGCGCTTGAGTTACTCATCGGCAGGCAACTGATAGCTCCAGGTCTCGGTCAGCACCTTCTCGGTGGTGGCCGGGGTCCCGTTGGTGGGCGCCGCATCGGCGGCAGGTTGTTCGGCCTTGGCGGCTTTCTCGGCCTTGGCTTGCTTGGCTGCAGCCTTGTCCTGCTTGGCGTCCTTGGCAGGCTTGGCGGCTTCGACCGGCACGTCACGCACCAGCGCGGCACGCATTTCGGTCGATTTGTTGGCTTCCTTGACCTTCAAACGCAGGGTCAGGCGCCAGCCCTTGGTCTCAGGGTTATAGCGCAGGTTGTTCTCGACCACCTCGGCGTTGTCGCCCACGCTGATCTGGCTGCGCACGGCGGTGTCTTCCGGCAGGGCGGCCAGCGCCGGGCCGGCGAAGTCGACCAGGAAGGCTACGCTGCCGTCTGGCTGGCGGATCAGGTTGGACTGCTTGACGTCGCCGGTGGAACGCAGGGTCTGCTTGACCCAGCCCAGCTCGGGAGCCTGGAACTTCGGCTCGTCGATGGTCCAGTGCAGGCGGTAGGCGTACTCGAATGGCTTGCCTGGCTCAGGCAGCTTTTCCGGGCTCCAGAAGGCCACGATGTTGTCATTGGTCTCGTCGGCAGTCGGGATTTCGACCAGGTCGACGGTGCCCTTGCCCCAGTCCCCCTTCGGCTCGATCCAGGCGCTCGGGCGCTTCTGGTAGTTGTCGTCGAGGTCTTCGTAGTCGCTGAAGGCGCGCTGGCGCTGCATCAGGCCGAAACCACGCGGGTTCTCGACGCTGAAGTTGCTCACGGCCAGGTGTTTCGGGTTGTTCAGCGGGCGCCACAGCCATTCGCCGTTGCCGGCATGGATCGACAGGCCTTCGGAGTCGTGCAGGGCCGGACGGTAGTTGAGGACCTTGGACGGCTGGTTGGGGCCGAACAGGTACATGCTGGTCAGCGGGGCAATGCCCAGGCGGCTGACATGGTCACGCAGGAACACGCGGGACTGCACGTCGACCACGGTATCGTTGCCTGGGCGCAGGGTCAGCTTGTAGGCGCCGGTGGAACGCGGCGAGTCCAGCAGGGCGTAGATGACCAGGTGCTTGTCGGTCGGCTTGGGCTTCTCGACCCAGAACTCGGTGAAGCGCGGGAACTCCTCACCCGACGGCAGTGCGGTGTCGATGGCCAGGCCACGGGCCGACAGGCCATATACATGGCCCTTGCCGACCACGCGGAAGTAGCTGGCGCCAAGCAGGGTCATGATCTCGTCCTGCTTGTCGGCCTTGTTGATTGGGTACAACACGCGGAAACCGGCGTAACCCAGGTTCTTGGTGGTTTCCGGGTCGTGTGGCACGTCACCGAACTCGAAACGGCTCGGGTCGTACTTGATTTCCTCGACCTTGGTGGCGGTAACCTGGTTGATCTTCACCGGAGTGTCGAAGTGCATGCCCTGGTGATAGAACGACAGCTTGAACGGGGTCTTGTCCTTGGCCCACTCGGCCTTTTCCTGCAGGAAATGAATCTTCTGGTAGTCCGCAAACTTCATGTCGCGGAATACGGCCGGCAGGTTGCTTTTCGGTGCTTCGTACTTCTGGCCGGCCAGATCCTTTGCCTTGGCTGCAACATCGTCAAGATTGAATGCCCACAGCTGGCCCGCGCTCATCAGGCCGACCAGTGCAACACTGGCCATCAGGGCCTTGCGCAGCCCGGTACCGGGGATTCTTGATGCTTTTTGGGGACTAACAATCACGAGCAACCCTCGCCGAAAACAGATCATGAAACCAACGGCCAGCGACAAATGCCGGGTTGGCGAGCACTGTTCGGACCCCGTGAGGGCGTAATGATTCCCCAAACGGATCCAGACAATACTCGAGTCAGAGTGAAACGAACCTGCGAACGCAGGTCCATGCAGCGCGCGATTATCCAGCAGGTCGCGTGACAACGCATCAGGCTGGAACAACTATTTATCGTACAAAACCCCTTGTTTTCCTGTGAACAAGGGGTTTTTTACACTCACATTTGTAACATAAATGTTACGGGGCCATCATTGACCAGGTGCACCTGCATGTCCGCACCGAATTGCCCGCTTGCCACATCGGTGTGCCGGGCCTTCGCCTGCTGCAAAAGATAGTCGAACAACTCGGCGCCGAGGGCCGGTGGCGCTGCCGTCGAAAAGCTCGGGCGCATGCCGTTGCGGGTGTCTGCCGCCAGGGTGAACTGCGACACCAGCAACAAACCTCCTCCGACATCCTTGAGCGACAGGTTCATCTTGCCCTGCTCGTCGCTGAACACCCGGTAGTTCAACAACTTGTGCAACAGCTTGTCGGCCTGCTCACGGGAATCTTCAGGCTCGACGGCCACCAGCACCAGCAAACCCTGGTCGATGGCACCCACTACCTCCCCCGCTACTTCCACCCGCGCACCACGCACGCGCTGCAGCAGGCCCCTCATGCTTCTTCCAGGGGCAGGTCGAGCAGGCGCCGGGCCATCTGGTCGGCGGCACGCACCAGGGCATCGGTGATGCCCGGCTCGGAGGCCGCGTGGCCAGCGTCACGGATCACCTTCAGTTCGCTGTTCGGCCAGGCCTGGTGCAGCGCCCAGGCGTTGTCCAGCGGGCAGATCACATCATAGCGGCCATGCACGATCACGGCAGGCAGGTGGGCGATCTTCGGCAGGTCGCGGATCAGCTGGTCCGGCTCGAGGAAGGCGTTGTTCATGAAGTAGTGGCATTCGATACGGGCGATCGACAGTGCACGCTGCGGCTCGGAGAAGCGGTCGACCACCAGCGGGTTGGGGCGCAGGGTGGCGGTACGGCCTTCCCAGGTGGACCAGGCCTTGGCCGCGTGCATCTGGGCGATCTGGTCGTTGCCGGTCAGGCGCTTGTGGAAGGCCGTGACCAGGTCACCGCGCTCCTCCGGCGGGATCGGCGCGATGTAGTCCTGCCAGTAATCGGGGAACAGGCGGCTGGCGCCTTCCTGGTAGAACCACTGGATTTCCTGGGGCCTGCACAGGAAGATGCCGCGCAGGATCAGGCCATGCACCCGCTCGGGGTGGGTCTGGGCGTAGGCCAGGGCCAGGGTGGAGCCCCACGAGCCGCCGAACAGCACCCACTTGTCGATGCCAAGGTGCTCGCGGATGCGCTCGAGGTCCTCGACCAGGTGCCAGGTGGTGTTGTTCTCCAGGCTCGCGTGCGGCGTGGAACGGCCACAGCCGCGCTGGTCGAAGGTGATGATGCGGTACAGGGTCGGGTCGAAGTAGCAGCGGCTCTGGGCGTCGCAACCGGCGCCCGGGCCGCCGTGGATGAATACCACCGGCAGACCTTCTGGCGAGCCGCTTTCGTCGACATACAGCACATGCGGCGCTTCCACGGCCAGATCGTGCCGGGCGTAGGGTTTGATCTGCGGGTACAGGGTCTGCATTGCGCACTCCGTGTGAGGATTATTCGGCCGTGGGCCATCATAAACCTGAATTGCGCTTTGAGCACTGCCCGCGCTGATGCCGCCGCACCTCGAGGGCACATATATCTACCTCCAGCAGCTCAGACAGGTCCGCGATAGTCCCTCGCCCCAAATCAAGCAAGGGCTTCGCCATGCCAACTGCAGTCACTGCCGTACCTAGTGTTCATTACGCCACCATCGAGCGCAGAATCCCCACCTGGCTCAAGCAGGCTCCGCCAGAAACCCAGAGCGCGATGCGCAACTGGCATCAAGCCCCTGCCTGGCTGGCGACGGCAATCCAGCAACAACCGGAAGTCGCCAAGGCATGGCAGGAAGAGCACGCACGTCACCGCGAGCACCAGGTGCAGGTGCACAAGCTGTTCGAAAAGCTTCCAACCCTGGAAGCGTACGCCACCAAGACACTCACCGAAGCCATCAAGCAGCGATTCAGGCTTGACCTGGACGTGCGCAACACCTACCTCGTCGATGCCCGCCAGATCGAAACGACCAATGCCATCGACAGCCGCCAGGCCGTCGACCGGGCTACACGCTCGCTGCTGCACTGCGCCTTGCACAACTTCGACCAGGATGCCGCTGCCGAACATGGCATGGACGCGCCCGCCTCCCTACTCAAGAGGTCGGTCATAGTCGATCACCGGCGCTTCATGGGCACCGTGCCGATCAACAATGCACTGGATATCGCCGCCGAAGATTTCGCCGATTTGTGTCGTACGCTGGATATCGGCGGCAAATACCATCAACAGGTACATGCCATCTACTATCCAGCGGCCACGCCGCCACTCGCCGCGGATGAAGCCGCACTGGCCGTTTATGAAACACTGGGGCGTGCGGAGGTCTCGGCATTCCGGCAATCCCTGCATTTCGCCCGCCTCAAGGGGGAAATCAGCGAGGCGCTATATTCCGCCGCTCTTGCCACGCCACTTGACCAGGCGCCATCGCCCTCTTCGCCGGTGACGTTCAGCCTGCTCGACTTGTGGGAAGCCGAGCTGACCGGCGTTGTGCTCATCACCCTGCAAGCTGAAGAGCATCAGGCAGTGGCGCTGTACATCCCCGAAGACAGCACAACCCCCCTCAAGGAATTCGCCAGCCAGGAAGCCATGAACGAAGAGTTGCGCGACAGGCTCCAGGCCGATATCGGCTACCTGGACAGGCACTTCGCCGACCGTGACAAAGCGCTGATAACCACCCGTCTGAAGGACCGGCTAATGCCCCTGGCCTGGAGTGTCCGCGGCCTGCATGAGCGTGTTCCGGACCCGCACGCCACCCTGTATCCGGTCAAAAAGCCTTTCAGCCACGCCTTTCAGGGCGTGATGACGTTCCAGAAGACCCAGCGTCATGAGAAGGATGTGCTGTTCCACGCCACGCCAACCGAAATCGTCGATCGGCGCACCGCCCAAGCCCACCGCGAGCTGATTGCCGGCCGTGTGCTCACGGCCTTGAACATCGCCGGCTTCTTCGTGCCAGGGCTTGGCGAGGCAATGCTTGCTGTTTGCCTGGCCCAGCTGGCCCATGAGGTGTATGAAGGGATCGACGCCTGGGAAAACGACGAGCGTGATACTGCCTATGGCTATCTGGTCGATGTGATCGAAAACGTGGCCATCATGGCCGCCCTCAGCGCAGCAGCCAAAGCTTTGAGAGGCTTGCACGGCAGCGAAACCGGCACGTCGCTGGAAGGGCTGGAGATTGAAGAGCCAGAGGATGAGGAGCCAGGGATAACCCGTATTCCGGTAGAAACGCCTTCATTCATCGAAGAACTGGAAGACGTGGAAACATCCGATGGTCAGACGCGGTTGTGGAAACCCGACCTCACGCCCTACCAGAGTCACGAGACGCTGCCCCATGACCTGGTACCGGACGAACTGGGCCTACGGCATCACCAAGGCAAACGCTGGCTGGTACTGCAGGGCAATCAGTACATCGTCAGCCAAACGCCAACGACTGGCGAATATCGTTTGCAACACCCTGCAAGCCCTCGCCGTTACCAGCCGCCAGTGCGGCACAACGGTGCCGGAGCATGGTTGCACGTTACGGATAAGCCACTGAGTTGGTCGGGCATGACACTCCTGCGCCGCATCGGCCACTTGAGTGGGCACTTCGACGAGCCGACGCTGCAACGGATTATCGCCGTCAGCGGCGTACATGAAGACGAGCTGCGCCGGGCCCTGGCCGAAAGCCAGCGGCTGCCGGCCTTGCTGGAAGACACCCTGCAACGCTTCAAGCTGGACGAAACGGTCCGCCGGCTGGCAGACGAGAGCACTCGGCCCGCTGAGTTCGCCAGGGCCTACGCCAGCCTTTCGCGCGACCTGGCGCCGGGTGCCGAGGCCATCCAGAGGGCGTATCCGAAATTGCCGTTAGCAGTCGCCAATGAGCTGGCACGCGAGGCCAGTGCCCTAGAACTGCAGATGCTCGACAGTGGCAAGGTACCACTGCGCCTTGGCGAGGAGGCCCGCGTCTACCAGCAACAAATTCGCCTTGCCCGCACCTGCGAAGGGCTGTACCTGTCCAGCGTACCGAGCTGGGATAGCGACCTGTTGATCATGCATACGCTCGAACGCTTGCCAGGCTGGCCTGCACAGACCAGGCTCCGGCTGCTCCAGCGCATGTCCTGGCCGACCCAGGATCATGCCATTGGCACGCCGGGCACTCGCCCATACACGACCATCACCCATGCCCCGGCAGGGTACATCGTCCACGACGAAAGCCTGCCCAGTGCGGCGGTCAAGGTGTACCCAAGCCTTTACGCTGCATTGTACGAGGCACTGCCCGCGGCGATGGCGAGCATGGACGTCACCGATCAGCAAGCGCTGCAGCGCCTTGTACAGGAAAGCCCGTTACTACCCCGCCCAGCCCTGAGGGCGCTGCTGGGCATGCAGCCCGTACGCCCCGGCTACCGTTCTCCCATGCGCCTGGCCGATGGCCGCCTGGGCTACCCACTCAGTGGCGGCGGCCCGGCCACCCACGGCATCACCCGTCACCGCCTGCTCGAAGCTATCGAAGCCACAGGGCTCGCCACACGCACCGGCCGCTCGGCAGATCAGATTCTGCTGGCACTTGCCAGCCGCGGCCGTACACAGCTGCAGATATTCGAGCATTTGCAGACGCTGGTGGAGCAACGCAACGAGCTGCAAAGCAGCCTGGACGATTGGAGCGAAGCCATTTCGCCGGCAAGCGACCAGGCAGCCCACGACTACGACAGCCTGCGTGACTCGATCATGCAACATTGGTACGAGACTGCGCTGGAGGAGAGCACAGAGCCCACGACCGAACTGCGTATTGCCCGCGTCCCACTTGCCGACGTACCCCTCACCTTGCCCGCTTTTTTCAACACACGCGTGCGCAGCTTGAGCCTGATCGACTTACCGTCAGGATCGCTGGCGGGCTGGGCGCAAAACGAGCGCCTGCTGCAGCGCCTGCTCAGGCAGATGCCGCAGATCGAGTCGCTGGAAATCAGCCGTCCGTTTGACCCCAGGGCAACGCCCTCGCCCTTCCTGTTCAGCGTGCCCACCATCACCGAGTGCCTGCCAGCGTTGCAACGGCTGGTGCTCACCAACCAGAACATGACGCTCTCCGAAAGCGACCTGAACCTGCTGTCAGGGCTTCGCCAATTGAGATACCTGGACCTGAGTGGTAACCGGCTGGCGCAGAGCAACAGGCCAAGTTTCCATGAATTGACCCTGGACTACCTGGGCCTGGACCAGATGCAGCTGGCCCAATGGCCGATCGGGATTGGCAGCGACGCCCTGGCGCGCATTTCCCATCTGTCGTTGCGCCACAACAATCTCAGGTCGTTGCCCTCGTTCCTGCTTCATGAAGCGGACATGCTGACCACCCCACCGGTGATCTCGCTGGAAGGCAACAGCATCAATGAATCTCACCTGCAGCGATTGTTGCTGAACGAGCGCGTCGACACCTCGGGCATCACCACGGACCAGCCAGAGGCAATGTCCGAACAACTCGCACGCATTCGCGATGAGCGTCGACAGATGCGCGATGCGATCGATGGCTGGGCCCAGGCATCCAGCTCGAGCAACCCATTGACCCAAGCCGCGCTAGCGGACAGGCAACGTATCGCATCAGCGATCGGTCAATTCTGGGAACAACAGGAGCAGGGCCAGTCCTACCTGCGCCTGCAACTCGAGGACGTGGCCATCGAACATTTCCCCAGGCGTCTTCCAGCGTTCTTCGGCGGCCGCGTACGCGCACTCAGCCTGACGCGGTTGCGAGGCAGCGCCTCACAGCTCGATGAACTACTCAGCCGGTTCCCTAACATCAGCCGGTTGACCATCGATGAACACCAGGCCGCCATGCCCTCGCTGGCATCCGCTCTGGCTCGCCTTCCCCAGCTCACCTTCCTGGAGTTTCGCAACATGGGCCTTGAGGTCGATCAGGCCATGCTCGACATTTTCGCAGGGCTGCGAAACCTGACGTCGCTGGACCTGTCGGGCAACCGCATGGGCAGCATCGACCGGGTGCCCGCATCGCTGGCCAGCAACCTGCAGTCACTCGCATTGACCAACATGAACCTGCAAGCCTGGCCCAGCTGGTGTGACAGTTTGCTGCCACTGGAACTTCTCGACCTGAGCTCGAACAACATCACCCAGTTGCCCGAGCACATCCTGTCGAACCTGAACAATCCCATGCCGATCTCGTCGATAGCCTTGTTCGACAACCCGTTGCCTCTTGAAACCATCCTGCGGGTACGCACGTTCTCGGACAGCCAGCACAGCTATTCCTTTGCCCTGGATATCCCCGACGACCTGATGTTCTTCGATACTTCCAGCGAAGGATCTCTCGACCATCCTCACTTCCCACTGCTGGGCGATGATACGCCCAGGCTGGAGGACTGGATGCTGGGTAGCGAAGCACAGAATGCCGCATTGCAGGACTGCTGGGAGCGACTCGAAGGCAGTGATCTGTTGCGTCTGGCGGGCCGTTTGCACAATGCCGCCCCATACGTTGACCCGAATACGCGAGCCACCTTCTGCGAACGGGTGCGCTTGATGCTGGTGGTGGCTGCAAGCAACGAAACCGAACGCCCGATCATGGAGAGCATCGCTGCTGCGGCATTGCCCGACCCGGCAACCGGCTCGCAGACCTGCCACGATGGAGCGCTGCAGGAGTTCAACAATATTGAACTGTATTTGATGAGCCAACGCCTGTTGATCGACGCCGGCGATTCCCTGCAAGCACTGGGTCGTCGCCTGTTGCAGCTTTTCCGGACCGAACAGTTGGAGCTGCTGGCCAACCAACGGACTGGCACGGGTGACCGGGTATCGGTACGCCTGGCCTACCGACGGGAACTGGCCAGGGAACTGGACCTGCCGATCGCCGACAGCATGCGTTTTCGAGGTGCTGCGAACCTGGCGCGCGATGAGCTATCCAGCGTGCTGGAGAAGGTCCGGAAAAGTGAACTGAGCGATGCACTGGTCGAATACATGCTGGCGAATACGGATTGGACCACGCGTCTGCGAGCCGAATTTGCCGACCGCTTCGCCGAAATAGAAGCACGTTTCCGCCTGCGGGTGCTTGAGCTGGCAAGCAAGGACCACTCGCTTCAGGACGAGTTGAACTTGCAGCAAGGCCTGCAAGATGACAAGGATCAGGAAGAGAGGGAGCTACTGCGCGAACTCACCATCAAGCAAATCAACAACAACTGAGCAGTAGTGACTGGCGACGCGAACAACCTGCATCGCGTCGCCATTCTCACCGGTGAACTTCAACGCCCGTAACGCGCCTCACCCCAGTCCAGCAGCGCCTGCAGAAGCTGCTTCAACACCTCCTGTGTCGGGCGTGCCAGGTTTTCGCGGTACTCGAACGGCTCGGCTTCTTCCATATAGGTGCTCTGCGCCAGTTCCAGCTGCACCGCATGGATGTGGTTGGCCGGATCACCGTAATACCGGGTGATATGCCCGCCCTTGAAGCGGCCATTGAGCACGTGGCTGTAGCCTTGGGCCTGGGCACAGACCTCTTTCAGCTGTTCGGCCAGAGCCGGGTCGCAGCTGGCGCCGTTGAAGGTACCCAGGTTGAAATCCGGCAGCTTGCCGTCGAACAGGTGCGGGATCAGCGAACGGATCGAATGGGCGTCCCACAGCAGGGCGTAGCCGAATTGCTCGCGCAGCCGTGCCAGCTCACGACGAATCGTGTCGTGGTAGGGGCGCCAAATCTGCTCCAGATACTGCTTGCGCTCCTCGCCTGTCGGCACCAGCCCGTCCTTGAACAATGGCTCGCCATCGAACAGTGTGGCCGGGTACAGGCCAGTAGTGGCGCCGACGTAAAGTGGTTTGTCGTCATCCGGCCGGTTCAGGTCGATGACGAAACGCGAATACTCCGCGGCTACGACACTGGCGCCCATCTCGCGGGCAAAGTCATACAACCGCGGAATATGCCAGTCGGTGTCCGGCAGGCTGCGCGCCTGCTCGACCAGGCCGTCTCGAACAGCCGGCGACAGTTTCAGGCCGGCGTGGGGCATGCTGATCAGCAGCGGCAGGCGCCCCTGGTGAAAACTCTGTACCTTGTCCATCGTGCCTCACTCAATTGGAAATCTCGTGACCCTTGCGCACCACGCGCTTGGGCAGGTCGCCGCCCAGCCAGTAGGCCAGGTCGGCGGGGCGTTCGATCTGCCAGGCGACGAAGTCGGCGACCTTGCCCACTTCCAGCGAGCCGTGGCTGTCGCCCAGGCCCAACGCCGTGGCGGCGTGCACGGTGACGCCGGCCAGGGCTTCTTCCGGGGTCATGCGGAAGCATGTGCAGCCCATGTTCAGCATCAGCCGAAGCGATAAACCTGGCGAGGTGCCGGGATTGAGGTCGCTGGCCAGGGCGATCTTCACGCCGTGGCGGCGCAGGGCGTCCATCGGCGGCAGCTGGGTTTCGCGCAGGAAGTAGAACGCGCCCGGCAGCAGCACGGCGACCGTGCCGGCTTTTGCCATGGCAATGGCGTCGTCCTCGGTCATGAACTCCAGGTGGTCGGCCGACAGCGCCTGGTAGCGCGCCGCCAGGCTGGAACCGTGCAGCGACGACAACTGTTCGGCGTGCAGCTTGACCGGCAGGCCCAGTTCGCGCGCCTTGATGAACAGCCGCTCGACCTGGGCCGGGGAGAACGCCAGGTGTTCGCAGAAGGCATCCACTGCGTCCACCAGGCCTTCGGCGGCCAGGGCCGGCAGCATTTCATCGCAGATGTGCGCGATGTAGTCATCAGCCCGGCCGACGTATTCCGGCGGCAAGGCATGGGCTGCCAGACAGGTGGCGCGCACCGCCAGAGGCAACTCGTCGGCCAGGCGCCGGGCCACACGCAGCATCTTGCGCTCGTTGGCCAGGTCCAGGCCGTACCCGGACTTGATCTCGATGGTGGTCACGCCATCGCGCATCAGCGCCTGGACCCGCTGGCGAGCACTGGCGAACAGCTCGTCCTCGCTGGCCGCGCGGGTGGCCCGCACGGTGCTGGCGATGCCACCGCCCTGTGCGGCGATTTCGGCATAGCTCACACCCTGCAGGCGCTGCTCGAACTCGCCGCTGCGGTTGCCACCGAACACCGCGTGGGTGTGGCAGTCGATCAGCCCCGGGGTAACCCAGGCGCCGCCCAGGTCCACCGTACGTTCGGCCTCGACCGACGCCAGCTCGACGCGTGGGCCGATCCACTCGATCAGCCCGGCGTTGGTGACGATGGCCGCGTCCTCGATGGCCGAGTAACGGCCCTCGGCCATGGTTGCCACATGGCAGTGCTGCCAGACGGTTCTCATACATTGACTCCTGTACTTAGCGGTGCAGCTCGGCCGGTTCCGCTACTGGCTTGCCCTGCCCTGCGCGCGGCTTGCACCACAGCAGGTAGGACGCCACCAGGAACACCACCCAGACCACGCCGACGAGCAGTGCCGCCTGGGTATCCGGGAAGTAACCGAGCACGCCAAAGATGAACACCATGAACGCAATGGCCATGGCCGGGCCGTAAGGCCAGAACGGTACCGGGAACTGCAGCTGGGCCACTTGTTCACGGCTCATGCTGCGGCGCATGGCCACCTGGGTGAGCAGGATCATCAGCCACACCCACACGGTAGCGAAGGTGGCGATCGAGGCGATCAGCAGGAACACATTCTCCGGGATCAGGTAGTTGAGCAGCACGCCGATCAGCAGCGCAGCCCCCATCACCACCACGGTCATCCACGGCACGCCGTGCTTCGACAGTTTGCTGAAGCCGCGCGGTGCGTGGCCTTGCTGGGCCAGGCCGTACATCATGCGGCCGGCGCCGAAGATGTCGCTGTTGATGGCCGAGATCGCGGCAGAAATCACCACGATGTTCAGCACCGCGGCGGCAGAGCCGATGCCCAGGTTACTGAAAATCTGCACGAACGGGCTGCCCTGGCTGCCGATCTGCGGCCATGGGAACAGGCACATCAGCACGAACAGGGTAAGCACGTAGAACAGCAGGATGCGCAACGGCACGGCGTTGATCGCCTTGGGGATGACCCGCTGCGGGTCCTTGGCCTCACCGGCGGTGACGCCGATGATCTCGATGCCGCCGAACGCGAACATCACCACGGCAAAGGAGGCGATCAGGCCACCCACGCCGTTGGGCATGAAGCCGCCGTGGTCGAACAGGTTGCTGACGCCCACGGCCTGCCCGGTGCCTACCTGACTGAAGCCGAAGGCCATGATGCCGAGGCCGGCCAGGATCATCGCCACAATGGCGCCGACCTTGAGCAGCGACAGCCAGAATTCCATTTCGCCGAAGACCTTGACGTTGCACAGGTTGAGGCCGCCGATCAGGAAGACGATGCCCAGCACCCAGATCCAGCGGGCCACTTCCGGGAACCAGAAGCCCATGTAGATACCGAAGGCGGTGACGTCGGCGATGGCGACGATGACCATCTCGAAGGCGTAGGTCCAGCCGAGGATGAAGCCGGCCATGGGGCCGAGGTAGGTGCTGGCGTAGTGGCCGAACGAGCCGGCGACCGGGTTGTGCACAGCCATTTCGCCGAGGGCGCGCATGACCATGAACACGGCGGCGCCGCCGATCAGGTAGGCGAGCAGCACCGCCGGGCCGGCCATCTGGATGGCCGAGGCGGAGCCGTAGAACAGGCCGGTGCCGATGGCAGAACCGAGGGCCATGAAGCGGATGTGGCGGGCACTTAGCCCGCGTTTTAGACCTTGAGCTTGTTGCATGTCACGTCCTTAAATTGTTCTTGTGGTCGTGAGATCGAGGGGGGCTGCCTTGCAGCCCTTTCGCAGCACAAGGCTGCTCCTACAAGGGAGCGCGTCGCCTTTGCAGGAGCAGCCTTGCGCTGCGAATGGGCCGCACAGCGGCCCCTGGGGGCATTACAGGCTTGGCAGCACACCAGCCGGCAGCAGGCCGGTCAGGCGACCCTTGGCCAACAGTTCCACGGCCTTTTCGATGTCGGGCGCGAAGAAGCGGTCACGGTCGTAGTGCGGCACCTCGCTGCGCAGCGCCTGGCGCGCCTGCTCCAGCTTGGCCGAGGTCTTCAGGCCCTTGCGCAGGTCCAGGCCCTGGCAGGCGCCCAGCCATTCGATGGCCAGCACGCCACGGGTGTTTTCGGCCATTTCCCACAGGCGCTTGCCGGCAGCCGGGGCCATCGACACGTGGTCTTCCTGGTTGGCCGAGGTCGGCAGGCTGTCGACACTGTGCGGGTGCGACAGGGCCTTGTTCTCGCTCGCCAGGGCAGCAGCGGTGACCTGGGCGATCATGAAGCCCGAGTTGACCCCGCCGTTTTCCACCAGGAACGGCGGCAGCTGGGACATGTGCTTGTCCATCATCAGCGAGATACGGCGCTCGCTGAGCGAGCCGATTTCAGCGATGGCCAGGGCGATGTTGTCGGCGGCCATGGCCACCGGCTCGGCGTGGAAGTTACCGCCGGAAATCACGTCACCTTCGGCAGCGAACACCAGCGGGTTGTCCGACACGGCGTTGGCTTCGATGCCCAGTACCTCGGCGGCCTGGCGCAGCTGGGTCAGGCAGGCGCCCATGACCTGCGGCTGGCAGCGCAGCGAGTACGGGTCCTGGACCTTGTCGCAGTTCTTGTGCGACAGCGACACTTCGCTGGAGTCGCCCAGCAGGTCACGGAAGCAGGCAGCCGTGTCGATCTGGCCGCGCTGGCCACGCACTTCGTGAATGCGCGCATCGAACGGCGAGCGCGAGCCCAGTGCGGCTTCGACGCTCAGGCCGCCGCAGGCGATGGCAGCGGCGTACAGGTCTTCGCCCTGGAACAGGCCACGCAGGGCATAGGCGGTGGACGCCTGGGTGCCGTTGAGCAGGGCCAGGCCCTCCTTGGCAGCCAGGGTCAGCGGCTCGAGGCCGGCCACGGCCAGGGCTTCGGTGGCTGGCAGCCACTGGCCCTTGTAGCGGGCCTTGCCTTCACCCAGCAGCACCAGCGACATGTGCGCCAGCGGGGCGAGGTCGCCGGAAGCGCCCACCGAACCCTTCAGCGGGATGTGCGGATAGACTTCGGCGTTGACCAGGGCAATCAGCGCGTCGATGACTTTGCGACGGATGCCGGAGAAACCACGGCTGAGGCTGTTGATCTTCAGCACCATGATCAGCCGCACCAGGTCGTCATCCAGCGGCGCGCCGACACCGGCGGCGTGGGACAGCACCAGCGAGCGCTGCAGGTTTTCCAGGTCGTGGCTGGCGATGCGGGTCGAGGCCAGCAGGCCGAAACCGGTGTTGATGCCGTAGGCGGTACGGTCTTCGGCAATGATCTGCTCGACGCAGGCAACGCTGGCGTCGATGGCCGGCGCGGCGCTGGCGTCCAGTTGCAGGCGCACGGGCGCGGCATGGATGGCGCGCAGCTGGGCCAGGGTCAGGGTGCCGGGCTTGAGGGTCAATTCGGTCACTTCACTACTCCAATCGCGTGGAGCCGCAGGCCCGTTTGTGAGTGCCTGCGTGCCCCTTCTTGTTGTTCAGTATCACCCCTCGTGGGGTGCGATCCAAAGCGTGGCGATCAGCCAGTGATCATCGGCAGGTCCAGGCCCTGCTCCTTGGCGCACTCGATGGCGATGTCGTAACCGGCATCGGCATGACGCATCACACCGGTCCCTGGGTCGTTGGTCAGCACGCGAGCGATACGCGCGGCGGCTTCGTCGGTACCGTCGCAGACGATGACCATGCCAGAGTGCTGGGAGAAGCCCATGCCAACGCCACCACCGTGGTGCAGCGAAACCCAGGTAGCACCGCCGGCGGTGTTCAGCAGGGCGTTGAGCAGCGGCCAGTCGGAGACAGCGTCGGAACCGTCGCGCATGGCTTCGGTTTCACGGTTGGGGCTGGACACCGAACCGGAGTCCAGGTGGTCACGGCCGATCACGATCGGTGCCGACAGCTCGCCGCTGCGTACCATTTCGTTGAACGCCAGGCCCAGCTTGGCGCGCAGGCCCAGACCAACCCAGCAGATACGTGCCGGCAGGCCCTGGAAGCTGATGCGCTCACGAGCCATGTCCAGCCAGCGGTGCAGGTGGGCGTCGTCGGGGATCAGTTCCTTGACCTTGGCGTCGGTCTTGTAGATGTCTTCGGCATCACCGGACAGCGCCGCCCAGCGGAACGGGCCGATGCCACGGCAGAACAGCGGGCGGATGTAGGCCGGCACGAAGCCAGGGAAGTCGAAGGCATTGGCCACGCCTTCTTCCTTGGCCATCTGGCGGATGTTGTTGCCGTAGTCGAAGGTCGGAACACCCTGCTTCTGGAAATCGAGCATGGCTTGCACGTGCACGGCCATCGACTGCTTGGCGGCCTTGACCACTGCAGCCGGCTCGGTCTGCGCGCGGTCGCGGTACTGTTCCCAGGTCCAGCCGGCTGGCAGGTAACCGTTCAGCGGGTCGTGGGCGCTGGTCTGGTCGGTGACCATGTCCGGGCGCACGCCACGCTTGACCAGCTCTGGCAGGATTTCGGCAGCGTTGCCGTGCAGGGCGATGGAGATGGCCTTGCCTTCGGCGGTGTACTTGGCAATGCGTGCCAGGGCGTCGTCGAGGTCAGTGGCCTGCTCGTCGACGTAGCGGGTTTCCAGACGGAAGTCGATGCGGCTCTGCTGGCATTCGATGTTCAGCGAGCAGGCACCGGCCAGGGTGGCGGCCAGTGGCTGGGCGCCGCCCATGCCGCCCAGGCCGGCGGTCAGTACCCACTTGCCTTTCAGGCTGCCGCCGTAATGCTGGCGACCGGCTTCGACGAAGGTTTCGTAGGTGCCCTGGACGATGCCCTGGCTGCCGATGTAGATCCAGCTGCCGGCGGTCATCTGGCCGTACATGGCCAGGCCCTTGGCGTCCAGTTCGTTGAAGTGTTCCCAGTTGGCCCAGTGCGGCACCAGGTTGGAGTTGGCGATCAGTACGCGCGGGGCGTTGCTGTGGGTCTTGAACACGCCGACCGGCTTGCCCGACTGCACCAGCAGGGTTTCGTCGTCTTCCAGGCGGGTCAGGGTCTCGACGATCTTGTCGTAGCACGCCCAGTTACGGGCAGCGCGGCCGATACCGCCGTACACCACCAGTTCTTTCGGGTTTTCCGCGACCTGTGGATCGAGGTTGTTCATCAGCATGCGCAGTGGCGCTTCGGTCAGCCAGCTTTTGGCAGTCAGCTTGTTGCCACGTGGGGCACGGATTTCAACGTCACGGTATTTGTTGTTGTCGGTCACGGGAAAGGTCCTCTGCGGTCGTCCGCGGGCGGGTATGTCGTGGTAGATATACAAACACACCTTTACTTGTATGTACAAGCATGGACAACCAAAATAATTGGACTTTTCCGCTGAATGGCAAAAGAAATGGGGCCGCTGAGCGGCCCTTCGCGGGCTTGCCCGCTCCCACAGAGAGCCACTGCCTTCAAGGCGTGCGCTGTACCTGTGGGAGCGGGCAAGCCCGCGAAGGGCTGCGCAGCAGCCCCCGGCTATTTCAACGTGAAACGAGTTCGATCAGGCAGAACCGCCCCTGCACATCCAACCCCAACAACTGGTCATTGCCCTCCAGCCGCAGGCAGTCATACAACCCCAACCGCTGCGTCTCACGCCCGGCAATACCCACCTCGACCTGGCTGCTGGCAGCGAACAGCAACACCGTCGACGCCGAACTGTACAAGCGGCTGGTGCCATCGAACCACTGCAACCGTGCCCGGTAGCGCTGCGGTGCGTAGATCAGGTTGAAATCGCGGATCGCCCCGCCCAGCAGCTTGCAGCTGACCTGGCTCTCGCCACTGAAGGCGAAGGCATCGAAAGGCAGCAACGGCCGGCTGGCCTGGCCGTCGACCAGCAGGCGCATGCCGTCGCCCTGCAACACGGTGATGATTCGCTGGTAGCCGGCGAAGGTGGAAAAGCCACCGGACTCCTCGATATCGGCAATCGACAAGCGCCAGCCAAAGCCGTCCAGGCCTTCGCCACTGTCGCGGGTGATCTCTTCGGTGAAACCGCCACCGTTCTTCCACGGCATGCGCGGGTAGCCCTGCGCATGCAACAACTGCAGCTGACTCATTTACTGAAACGTCCTTCCAGGCGATGACGGGAACCGGGGTGGATCAGCCGCGCGGCGGTCACCGGCTGGCGGCCGGACCAGGTGCGACGGCGGATCAGCAGGCAGGGCTCGCCCCGCTCGATCTGCAACAGGCGGCATTCTTCCGGCTCGGCCAGGATTGCCTCTACCACGTGCTCACCCTCGGTCAGCGGCGCCACCTGCGACAGGTAGGCGTATGGCGTCTGCCGGGTGAAGTCCTGCTTGAGGTAGTCGGGGGCAATCGCCGCATTGACGTAGCGGTCCTCGATCTGCACCGGCAGGCCGTTCTCGAAATGCACGATCAGCGAGTGGAACACTCGCTGGCCTTCGCGCATGTCCAGGGCCAGGGCCCGCTCGGAACCGGCCGTTTCCTCGGTGAGGGTGATCACCTGGCAGCTATGCTGGTGGCCTCGCGCGGCAATTTCGTCGGCAATGTTGTTGACCTCGAACAGCGCCGAACGCCCCTTGGGCTCGGCCACGAAGGTACCGACCCCTTGCATGCGCACCAGCAGGCCTTCGGCAGTGAGCTCGCGCAGGGCGCGATTGATGGTCATGCGGCTGAAGCCCAGCTCGCTGACCAGTTCGCTCTCCGAGGGTACCCGGTGATGCGGTGGCCAGCTGCCGTTGTCGATCTGCTGGATGATCATCTGTTTGACCCGGGCGTACAGCGGAGCCGGGCCCTCGCCCATCTGGGCAACCAGCGCGGAGACAGGAGGTGTCGGCACGGCGTTGGATCCTTGTGCAAATGGAATGAGCGGTAGCTTGCCGCAGTTTACCCGGCAGGCAAACGCCTGTATATGTATATACAAGTTAACAATAACAGGATTTTTACCGATGTCCGCCTACTTCGCCGAACGCGCCCTGCTGCCCACGGGCTGGGCCAGCCATGTCCGCATCGAGGTCACCAGTGATGGCCATGTGGCCCGCATCGAGCCGGGCGCCTCGGCCGAAGGCGCCGAGCGGCTGGCCGGCCCGCTGCTGCCCGGCATGCCCAACCTGCACTCGCATGCCTTCCAGCGCGCCATGGCAGGGCTGGCAGAAGTCGCCGGCAACCCCAACGACAGTTTCTGGACCTGGCGCGACCTGATGTACCGCCTGGTCGGCCAGATCAGTCCGGAGCAGCTTCAGGTCATCGCCCGCCAGCTGTACATCGAAATGCTCAAGGCCGGCTATACCTCGGTCGCCGAGTTCCACTACGTGCACCATGACCAGGCCGGCAGGGCCTACGCCGACCCGGCCGAACTGTCCCACCGCATCAGTGCGGCTGCAGCCGACAGCGGCATTGGCCTGACCTTGCTGCCGGTGCTGTACAGCCACGCAGGCTTCGGCGGCCAAGCCCCGAATGACGGGCAACGGCGCTTCATAAATTCCACTGAACAGTACCTGCAACTGCAAGCGCAGCTGGCCCCGCTGCTGGCCGCGCAACCCGCGCAGCAACTGGGTCTGTGCTTCCATTCGCTGCGCGCGGTGACGCCCGGGCAGATCGCCGAAGTGCTGGCAGCCAGCGACAAACAGTGCCCGGTGCATATCCATATCGCCGAGCAGCAGAAGGAAGTCGACGACTGCCTGGCCTGGAGCGGCCTGCGCCCGTTGCAGTGGTTGTACGAACATGTGGATGTGGACCCGCGCTGGTGCCTGGTGCACGCAACCCACGCAGAGCCGGATGAAGTCACCGCCATGGCCCGTAGCGGCGCGGTAGCCGGACTTTGCCTGACCACCGAGGCCAACCTGGGCGACGGGATTTTCCCGGCAGTGGACTATCTGGCACAGGGTGGGCGCATGGGCATTGGTTCGGACAGCCATGTGTCGCTGAGCGTGGTGGAAGAACTGCGCTGGCTGGAATACGGCCAGCGGCTGCGCGACCAGCGGCGTAACCGCCTGTATCGCGGCGACCAGCCGATGGTCGGGCGGACGTTGTATGACGCGGCTCTGGCGGGCGGTGCGCAGGCGCTGGGCCAGGCGGTCGGGGAACTGGCCGTGGGCAAGCGCGCCGACTGGCTGGTGCTCGATGGGCAGGACCCTTACATCGCCATGGCCGATGGGGATGCGATTCTCAACCGCTGGCTGTTTGCCGGCGGCGATCGCCAGGTGCGGGATGTGATGGTGAATGGGCAGTGGGTGGTGCGCCAGGGGCGGCATGCGCAGGAAGAGCAAAGTGCGCTGGCGTTTGCCAAAGTACTGCGGCAGCTTTTGGGCTGATCTTCCGGCAGTTCTATCGCATTCGCGGGTGAACCCGCTCCCACAGGCCAGGCGCTGAACTCAGATACGGTGCAGTACCTGTGGGAGCGGGTTTACCCGCGAACACCGGCGAAGCCGGTGCCATACATCGCGGTTGCGAGTAGGCTCACACCCACAACTACTCTGAACCTCAGTGCATCTTGACGATTTGCTGGTCCGACGCGCGCCAGATCAGCCGGCTGGTGTCATAACCCTGCTGCCGGGCCTTGGACATCAGGTTCTCGCGCTCCCAGGCTGGTAGCGTCGGCGTACGCGACAGCAGCCACAAGTGCTTGCGGTCCGGGCTGCCGACCACCGCCGTGCGGTAGCGATCATCCACATACAGGATCCAGTACTCGCCCCTCGCCACCCCTGGCACCAGCTTGGTGAACCAGTTGTCGAACTCGACCCACAACTTGTCGGTATGCCCTGGCTCCTGGATGTTCGCATGCCCTTCGGCGCGCAGCCATTCGTCACCCATGGTGCGGCAGCGGTTGAGCACGCCGAGGCTACCATCGAGCCTGAGGTTGTAGTGCGCTTCGGACTGCTCACAGCCGGTCTGGTAGCGCATTGGCAGGCGCGCCAGTTCGTACCATTTGCCCTGGTAGCGCTTGAGGTCGATGTTGCCCGCGGTTTTCGGCGCCAGCGGGTCGTGTACGGAGCCGGCACAACCGCCCAGCAGCAACGCCAGGCATACCCCCATCAGCAGATACACGCGCCTCATTTGAGACCCTGCCCTGAATACATGAGCACCTTGTCAGCCGCGTACTGCACACTGATGAAGCTCTTCTCGTCCCCCCAGGTGCAGCTGCTCATCCCCAGCGCACCAGAGCACTCGGTCGGCGTGCCGAGCAGCTGCTCGACCTCGGCCTTGTTCATACCGGCCTTGATCTTGGAATAGTTTTCCTGATTGATCTTGCTGCAGGCAGTCAGAACGACGCACAGCGACAACAGGGCGAGGGAACGCAACGACATGAAGGACACTCCTGGAGAGGGGATACAGGCGAGTGGCCTGCAGTGACCTTCGACGGTAAAAACCCTCCCAGGTTCCCTGCTCCCCCTCCTCTACCCCTACGCCATTGGTCGGATGGCCACTACTGTGCGATTAATCACAAAGAATTATCCCGCCCAAACAAAAAGGCCGCCCCTACGTACTGTAGGAGCAGCCTTGTGCTGCGAAAGGGCCGGTAAGGCCAACAGGGATGCATGGGCAGCGAGGGACACTTCGCAGCACAAGGCTGCTCCTACAATGATCCCGACAACCCTGGAATCAGAACCTGGACCCAGGCTCCAGCAAAAAGTCCATCTCTTCGCTGGTACTCGGCCGCTCCAGCACCAGATTGCGGTGCGGGAAGCGCCCGAAACGGGCAATTACCCGCTGGTGCTGCTCGGCATAGTCGAGAAAGCCTTCGAACAACCGGCGGTTGGCTTCGGGTTGCTCGTCCAGCAGCACCTGGTAGCGCTCGACGCACAGGTTCTGCCAGTCCAGCACTTCGGCATGTTCCAGAACCAGCAGCACGAACACCCGCTGTATCGGCAGCAGCTGGTAATCCCAGTTCTTCTGCAAACCCTGCATCGCCACCACCTGGGCACGCCGGTCGCCCTCGAAGGCACGCGGCGTGTCGCGGTAGATCATGCGCGGCAACTGGTCCAGCAGGATCAGCAGGCCCAGCCAGCCCTGCGGGCTTTGCTGCCACTCGTCGAGCCCACCCGCCAGGGCATGCTCGACCAGGTCGCCAAACAGCGCATGGGCGTCGGCATCATGATGCTTGCCGAACCACAGCGTGCTCTTCTCGTCAGCCACGGCCTGGGGACTGGTGCCCCAACCGAACCACCACTCCAGCAACGGCTGCCAAGGTGCGAGCATGACTTACTCCTTGTGGTAGGCGGTGACGCGCTCGACCTCTTCCTTCGAGCCGAGGATTACCGACACACGCTGGTGCAGGCTTTCTGGCTGGATGTCGAGGATGCGATCGTAACCGTTGGTGGAGGCGCCGCCGGCCTGTTCGATGATGAAGGACATCGGGTTGGCTTCGTACATCAGGCGCAGCTTGCCCGGCTTGCTCGGTTCGCGGGCGTCACGTGGGTACATGAACAGGCCGCCACGGGTCAGGATGCGGTGTACGTCGGCCACCATCGAGGCGATCCAGCGCATGTTGTAGTTTTTCTTCAGCGGGCCGGTCTCGCCTGCCAGCAGTTCGCCCACGTAACGCTGAACCGGGGCTTCCCAGTGGCGCTGGTTGGACATGTTGATGGCGAATTCTGCGGTAGTTTCCGGCACGCGAATGTTTTCGTGGGTGAGGACGAAGCTGCCCAGTTCGCGGTCCAGGGTGAAGCCCTTGACGCCGTTGCCCAGGGTCAGGATCAGCATGGTCTGCGGGCCGTAGATGGCGTAACCGGCGGCGACCTGCTGGGTGCCTGGTTGCAGGAAGGCTTTTTCGTTCAGGGTTTCGTTCTGGCTCAGGTATTCGTTAGGGCAACGCAGTACCGAGAAGATGGTGCCGACCGAAACGTTGACGTCAATGTTGGACGAGCCGTCCAGCGGGTCGAATACCAGCAGGTAGGCGCCTTTCGGGTACTTGCCCGGGATCTGGTAGGCGTTGTCCATTTCTTCGGAAGCCATGCCGGCCAGGTGGCCGCCCCACTCGTTGGCTTCCAGCAGGATATCGTTGGAAATCACGTCCAGTTTCTTCTGGACTTCGCCCTGCACGTTTTCAGTGCCCATGCTGCCCAGCACGCCACCGAGGGCGCCTTTGGACACGTGATGGCTGATTTCCTTGCACGCACGCGCCACCACTTCGATCAGGAAGCGCAGATCGGCAGGGGTATTGTTGCTGCGAGTCTGCTCAATCAGATAGCGACTAAGGGTAACGCGGGACATGTATGGCTCCGAAAGGATTGGGGATAAAAACCCCCGCAGTTTACAGGGAGAGTTGCGGGCTAGCGAGTGATGAGACTCGCCACGGCTCTCAGACGGCACAATAGGTTGGTAGTTCAGCGCGCGCCAGGCCGGTGGTCTGGTTGTGGACCCATTCGCGGGCACGCCCGCTCGCACAGGAGTTGCACAACCTTGGAAACCTTGTGCAGTCCATGTGGGAGCGGGCGTGCCCGCGAAGAGGCCGGCACAGGCCTACCTCAATCCAGCGCCTTCCAGATCTCGCTGGCATATTCCCGAATGGTCCGGTCCGAGGAAAACCAGCCCATCCGCGCGGTATTCAGCACCGCCATGCGCCACCATTCCTGCGGCGTGTGCCAAAGCTCCTCGACCCGTCGCTGGGCATCCCAGTAGGCATCGAAATCGGCACACACCAGGAAGCGGTCATGAGCCACCAGCCCGTCGATCAGCGCGCTGTAGCGCGACGGGTCGTCCGGTGAGAACACCCCGCTGCGAACAGCCTGCAACACGTCGTTCAGGCGGCTGGACGCGGCAATCGCCGCACTGGCGCCAAAGTCACCGTCGCGCCGCCTGGCCTCCACCTGCTGCGCAGTAAGGCCGAAGATGAACATGTTTTCGGTACCCACCTGCTCGCTCATCTCGACATTGGCACCATCCAGGGTACCGATGGTCAACGCGCCGTTCAGGCCGAACTTCATGTTGCTGGTGCCGGACGCTTCGTAACCGGCGGTGGAAATCTGCTCGGAAAGGTCCGCCGCCGGGATGATGCTTTCAGCCAGACTGACGTTGTAGTTGGGCAGGAACACCACCTTAAGCAGGCCGCGCACGGTGGGGTCGTTGTTCACCACCCGGGCGATGTCGTTGGCCAGCTTGATGATCAGCTTGGCCTGGTGATAGCTGGCCGCGGCCTTGCCGGCGAAGATCTTCACCCGCGGCACCCAGTCGGTACCGGGGTCGTTGCGCATGGCCTGGTACAACGCCACGGTGTGCAGCAGGTTGAGCAACTGGCGCTTGTATTCGTGGATGCGCTTGACCTGCACGTCGAACAACGCCTCGGGGTTCACCGTAACGCCCAGACGGTCCTGGATGATGCTGGCCAGGGCACGCTTGCTGTGCAGGCGCTGCGCGGCGAACTGCTTGCGGAAACCGCTCTTGTCGGCGAACGGTACCAGATTGGCCAGGCGTCCTTCGGGGTCGTCCAGCAGCTCAGGGCCCAGCGCCTCGATCAGCATCGCGGTCAGCTGCGGGTTGGACTGGTACAGCCAGCGGCGGAAGGTAATGCCGTTGGTCTTGTTGTTGATCCGTTGCGGGTAGAGCTTGTGCAGCTCGGCGAACACCGTGCTTTTCATCAGCTTGCTGTGCAGCGCCGACACACCGTTGACGCTGTGCGAGCCGAGGAACGCCAGGTTGCCCATGCGCACCCGGCGGCCATTGTCTTCCTCGATCAACGACACAGCCCGCAACACGTCGAAGTCGTGCAGGCCTTTCGCCCGCAGCGCGTCGATGTGGTAGGCGTTGATCAGGTAGATGATCTGCATGTGCCGCGGCAGCATGCGTTCCATCAGCGCCACCGGCCAGGTTTCCAGGGCTTCGGGCAGCAAGGTGTGGTTGGTGTAGGCCAGGGTGCCGACGGTCAGCTCCCAGGCGGTATCCCAAGGGATCTCATGCTGGTCGACCAGCAGGCGCATCAGCTCGGCCACGGCGATCGACGGGTGGGTGTCGTTGAGTTGGATGGCCGCCGCATCCGGCAGGTTGAGCAGGTTGTCGTGCATGTTCAGGTGGCGGCGCAGCAGGTCCTGCAACGAAGCCGAGACGAAGAAGTATTCCTGGCGCAGGCGCAGTTCCTGGCCCGCCTCGGTGCTGTCGGCCGGGTACAGCACCCGCGAAATGCTTTCGGCCCGTGCCACCTCGGCCACCGCGCCCAGATGGTCGCCGGCATTGAAGCGTTCCAGGTGCAGCTCTTCCAGCGCCCGCGCACGCCACAGGCGCAGGGTATTGACGCTGGCCCCGCGCCAACCGACCACCGGGGTATCATAGGCCACCGCCCGTACGGTCTCGCCCGGCCACCATACCTGGCGCTGCTGGCCGTGGGTGTCGTACACCGTTTCGACGCTGCCGCCAAAGCTGATGGGGTAGATCACCTCGGCGCGCTCGAACTCCCAAGGGTTGCCGAAGTCGAGCCAGTTCTCGGTCTGCTCCTGCTGCCAGCCATCGACCATGGCCTGACGGAACAGCCCGTGCTCATAGCGGATGCCATAGCCGTGGGCGGCAATGCCCAGGGTCGACATGCTTTCCATGAAGCATGCCGCCAGGCGGCCCAGGCCACCGTTGCCCAACGCAGCATCGGGCTCGAGCAGGCGAATGCGCTCCAGGTCCACGTTCAGCCCTTCCAATGCGTCGCGGGCAATGTCGAGCAGGCCCAGGTTGCTCAGGCTGTCATACAGCAGCCGGCCGATGAGGAATTCGAGAGAAAGGTAATAGACCCGCTTCTGGCTGCGGCGATACGCCTGGCGGGTGTGGTCCATCCAGTGATCGACCATGTGATCGCGCGCGGCCAGGGCGATGGCCTCGAACCAGTCGTGGTCGAAGGCGTGCTCTGGGTCCTTGCCAACCGCGTAGGTCAGCTTGTCCAGTACAGCGGCGCGAAATTCGGCCACCTCGGCGTCACGAGCTTTGGGTTCCTGGGACATGCGGCATCCTCGGGCAAGTTGACGAAAACGGAGGGAGACTGTTGAGCCTAGACCCTTCGACAGGGAGTGACAGTTAGCGTTCGCAGTTTTCATGCCCACTTTGCGATTCCGGCAAAAGGTTGTTCATAAATTGAACAATTCCGGTATCATCGCGCGCCCCAAGACCGTGATACACCCCATAAAGATGAAAACGACCCTGATCGCCGCAGCCGAAGTCGACCGCCTGGAGACCTGGCAGCGCTACACCAGCAACATGTGCCATGGCTGCCATTCGACCTGCTGCACCCTGCCGGTGGAGGTGAAGATCAAGGATCTGATCCGTATCGGTGTGGTCGACGAGTTCGAGAAAGACGAACCGCCGAAGAACATCGCCAAGCGCCTGCAGAAGGACGGCATCATCGAACGCTTCAACCAGAAGTCGGGGATCTTCACCCTGACCCGGATGAGCAATGATGACTGCCTGTATCTGGATCGTAAAAGCCGGCTGTGCACCATTTATGACAAGCGGCCGGATACCTGCCGCAACCACCCCAAGGTCGGGCCGCGGCCAGGTTATTGTGCTTACAAGCCCAAGGTGGTCGATCGCTGATCGCTAGCCTTCAAGGGCCTCTTCGCGGGCTTGCCCGCTCCCACAAGGGGCGCGCAAATCATGGGTTCAGCGACACACCTGTGGGAGCGGGCAAGCCCGCGAAGGGCCGCAAAGCGGCCACTGCTGGCCAATCATGTGCCAAGCCAGATTTCTACTTTCCGCCAGAGGGAAAGCTCCTGCACGCACCACCCTGCTCCGCCGGTGGATGTTCGGGATAGGTCTGCGGCAGCACGCTGACCGGGCTGGTCGCGATAAAGCCATCAGCAAACTTCGCTTCGACGAACTGCGCCTGCCATCCCACCGCCGGCGGCGTGCGCTGCAGGGTGAAGTTCTGCATGGGAGCGAGCGTCTCGGATTGGTAGCGCACCCCGCAGGCAAAACGGAAGTCGCGGTCCTGGCTGTTGCTCGCCGTCCACACCTTCACCGTCACTGGCGGCTCAGAGAAGTCGACGCTCATCTGCCCGGCATGCCCGCTGGCCGACACCTGCACGCTTGGCAAAGGTTTGCCATCGCGCAGGCGCGTCACCGCAGGTACCAAGGTACTGACTATCGCTTGACGCACCCCGCCATGGTCGGAGTTCGGCAATACCCTGAGGATGGTCTGACCCGGCAGGCGCTGCTGATAATCGGTGACCGGGTCAGGGGCGAAGAAATCGTCACCACTGGCGGACACCAGGTACTTGGGAATGGCCAGACGCTGCCTTTTCTCGTTCAGGTACTGCATCGGGTCCATCATCGCCATCAGCCGCTCGAATGCCGGGGTACCCAGCTGCTGCAGGACACCAGCCTGCTGGTAGGAACCCAGCGCCAAGGGCCAGTGACCACCATAACGCTTGCGCAATCCGGCCAGCATGTCCGAAGTATCCGCGACGTCGATCACACTGGGCACGATGGCCATCACCCGCTCATCGGCCAATGCCGTGAGCCATGCGCTCCAGCCGCGCTTGGAGGCACCCGTGATAATGAAGCGGTCCACCGTGAGCCCTTGCCCTGCCAGCTCTTGCTCGGCCAGATCCATCGCCCGGCTTGCCGCCGCGGCCATCGGCACGTGCAGTGGCAATTCCGGCGCGGCGCCGCGAAGCGCATGAGCCCAGGTATGGGCCACGGCGTCATCCTCGCGCAAGGGCTTCTCGTTATCGTTGAAGGTCACATACTGATTGGGCACATCGCTGATCATGACCACGGCCATCCGCGCCTTGAGGGCGACCTCGCGCAATGCCTCGCGGGTATAGTCCGGGGTTTGCGCCGGTCCGAACCGTACACCGTTGTTCACCACCAGCAAGGCTTTGCCGGGCACGGCATTGTGCGGGATATGCAGCTCGACATCATGCTCCCAGCGGCGCGGCTCAACCACCGGCGCTGGCTCCCAAACCTGCGAAACCATCTGCAAGCGACGGAACGCATACCCAGGCTCGGAGGCTTGCTCGAGCAATACGGCTTCCAAGGGTGCCTGAAGCACCTTGCCAATATGGCACTGGACAACATCCTGCGGACGCAGGCTGGCACAATCCTGCAGGGTGCAAGCCTGCAAGCCAGCCATCAGGCAGGGGATGGCCAGCGCTAAACGGTAATTCATGTGCATGCTTCCTGCTTCGAGAAAGCACTTCACGCTATGCATCACAACAAGCGCGCACAAGTCGCAAAAGGCCGTGAAAGATGCCACCTACATCAGCTTGAGATATCACCTACAAAAACCTGCGTCAGACAAACAAAAACGCCCCCGGCCTTTCGACCGGGGGCGTTTTCGTTTCAGCTCAAGCTAGACGATCAAGCCTTGGCTTTCTTGGCAGCGCGGGTACGCTCACCTTCGTCCAGGATCTTCTTGCGCAGGCGGATCGACTTCGGAGTCACTTCGCACAGCTCGTCGTCCTGGATGAATTCCAGGGCCTGTTCCAGGGTGTGGCGAACCGGCGGTACCAGGGCGATGACTTCGTCTTTGCCCGAAGCACGCATGTTGTCGAGCTTCTTGCCTTTGGTCGGGTTCACGCCCAGGTCGTTGTCACGGCTGTTCAGGCCGATGATCTGACCGTTGTAGATGTCCTGACCGTGCTCGATGAACAGCTTGCCGCGAGCCTGCAGGGTTTCCAGCGAGTAGGTCAGCGCCTTGCCGGTCTCGATCGAAACCAGTACACCGTTCAGGCGACCGGACATCTGGCCAGCTTTCATGGTGTCGTAGCGATCGAAGATCGAGGTCAGGATGCCGGCACCGTTGGTCAGGGTCAGGAACTGGTTACGGAAACCGATCAGACCACGAGCAGGTACGTTGTACTCCAGACGTACACGGCCTTTGCCATCCGGCGCCATGTTGGTCAGGTCGCCCTTACGCAGGCCCATTTCTTCCATGACCTTGCCCTGGGATTCTTCAGGGATGTCGATGGTGACGTTCTCGAACGGCTCCTGCTTCACGCCGTTGACTTCGCGGATGATCACTTCAGGGCGGCCTACAGCCATCTCGAAGCCTTCACGACGCATGGTTTCGATCAGAACCGACAGGTGCAGCTCACCACGGCCGGAAACCTTGAACTTGTCAGCCGAGTCGCCTTCTTCAACGCGCAGTGCAACGTTGTACAGCAGCTCTTTGTCCAGACGTTCCTTGATGTTACGGCTGGTGACGAACTTGCCTTCCTTGCCGCAGAACGGCGAGTCGTTGACCTGGAAGGTCATCGAAACGGTCGGCTCGTCAACGGTCAGTGGCTTCATCGCCTCGACGTTGTTCATGTCGCACAGAGTGTCGGAGATGAACAGCTCGTCGAAACCGCTGATGCAGACGATGTCGCCAGCCTGGGCTTCTTCAACGTCGACGCGGTGCAGGCCGTGGTGGCCCATCAGCTTGAGGATACGGCCGTTACGCTTCTTGCCTTCGGTGTCGATGGCAACAACCGGGGTGTTCGGCTTGATACGACCACGGGCGATACGGCCAACGCCGATAACACCGAGGAAGCTGTTGTAGTCCAGAGCGGAGATCTGCATCTGGAACGGGCCATCGACGTCAACGTTCGGCGCCGGTACGTTGTCGACGATCGACTGGTACAGCGGGGTCATGTCTTCGGCCATGTCGGTGTGGTCCAGACCGGCGATGCCGTTCAGGGCCGAGGCGTAGACAACCTGGAAGTCCAGCTGATCATCGGTGGCACCGAGGTTGTCGAACAGGTCGAAGATCTGGTCCAGAACCCAGTCAGGACGCGCGCCCGGACGGTCAACCTTGTTGATCACGACGATCGGCTTCAGGCCAGCTTCGAAAGCCTTCTTGGTCACGAAGCGGGTTTGCGGCATCGGGCCGTCCTGGGCATCGACCAGCAGCAGCACGGAGTCGACCATCGACATTACACGCTCAACCTCGCCACCGAAGTCGGCGTGGCCGGGGGTGTCGACGATGTTGATGTGGTAGCCGTTCCAGTTGATGGCGGTGTTTTTCGCCAGGATGGTAATGCCGCGCTCTTTTTCCTGGTCGTTGGAGTCCATCACGCGCTCGTCGTTGAGCTCGTTACGCTCCAGGGTGCCGGACTGGCGCAGGAGTTTGTCGACCAGGGTGGTTTTACCATGGTCAACGTGGGCGATGATGGCGATGTTACGCAGATTTTCGATCACAACTGTATCTCGATCAGAGGATTCGGTTGCCGCCAGTGTAGGCGGCGAATATGTACGGTTTGAGGCTCAGCGGGCCCGGTGGTCGGGAGGGCGATGGCGGATGCTGCCGCCATACAGCCCTGGCGTCTTATGCCGGACGATAAACACGCACATTGGCATGTCCCTCACTGAGCAGGTGGTGTGCGTGCAGACGGCTCATCACACCTTTGTCGCAATACAGCAAGTACTGGCGGTTGGCATCCAGCTGCTTGAACTTGCTGTTGATGGCATAGAACGGCATGGCCTGGACTTCGATACCGTCCAGCACCAGAGGTTCGTCTTCCTGGGCATCGGGGTGACGAATGTCGATGACGATCTGGCCGGGCAGCGCCTCGGTCACTTCCTCGATTTCGATGTCCTTGCCCAGTTCGTCGATCACATGGTCGATGGAGATCAACCGGGCGCGTTCCAGGGCGCGCTCCAGCACGGCCATGTCGAACTGCTTCTCTTCATGCTCCATGCGGTGGCGCTTGGCGTGGGTGGTCGGGTTTACCGAGATCACGCCGCAATATTCTGGCATGTGCTTGGCGAAGTCGGCAGTGCCGATCGCGTAGGCCTGGTCGATGATGTCCTGCTTGTGGCTGGCCAGCAGGGGGCGCAGCACCAGCTTGTCGGTGGCCGAGTCGATGATCGACAGGTTCGGCAAGGTCTGGCTGGACACCTGGGAAATCGCTTCGCCGGTGACCAGGGCATCGATCTCCAGGCGGTCGGCCATGTGCGCGGCACCACGCAGCATCATGCGTTTGAGGGTCACGCCCATGTAGCTGTTGTCGACCTTGTTCAGAATCTCGCCGACCACTTCCTCGAACGGCACGCTGATGAACAGCACGCGCTGGCTGCTGCCGAACTTCTTCCACAGGTAGTGAGCCACTTCCATCACGCCCAGCTCGTGGGCACGGCCACCGAGGTTGAAGAAGCAGAAGTGGGTCATCAGGCCGCGGCGCATCATCTGATAAGCCGCCACGGTGGAGTCGAAGCCACCGGACATCAGTACCAGTGTCTGCTCCAGGGCGCCCAGCGGGTAGCCGCCGATGCCCTGGTGCTGGTTATGGATCACGTACAGGCGCTGGTCGCGGATTTCGATGCGCACCAGGACTTCCGGGTTTTTCAGCTCGATGCCGGCGGCGCCGCACTGCTGGCGCAGCTGGCTGCCGACGTAACGATCGACGTCCATAGAGGTGAAGTCGTGGTGACCACCGCGCTTGCAGCGCACGGCGAAGTGCTTGCCGGCCAGCAGGTGGCCGAAGTGCTGCTTGCACTTGGCGACGATGTCATCGAAGTCGCCGAGCGGGTATTCCTCTACCTGCAGGAAGTGGGTGATACCCGGGGTGCAGGTGAGGCGCTCGATCATCTCGCGCTGGACCTTTTCGTCTTCGACGCGGGTGACCACTTCGAGATTGTCCCAGACACCATCGACCACGAGCTCAGGATCGAGGTCCTTGAGCACGTTGCGGATGTTCTTGCCGAGCTGGCGGATGAAGCGCTTGCGCACCGGCCGGCTCTTGATGGTGATTTCTGGGAAGACTTTGACGATAAGTTTCATTGGTTAACAGCGCGCGCAGGGCCTGCCGAAAATGAGGGGCGCGAATTATAGCGGAAATTGCTCAGGATTTGACCAACTTTTGTACAGAAGGTCGGATTTATATTGCCTGCACCGGCCTCATCGCCGGCAAGCCAGCTCCCACAGGCTATCCACAGTCCTCAAGACCTGCGCCCTACCTGTGGGAGCTCGCTTGCCGGCGATGAGGCCCCCAAAGAAAGCACACAACTCAAGCAATGCACGCTATTGGTGCACTGCTACCAAAATTCGCATCTTAAGAGTGCACTTTTCCCCAGCACCCCACTCCCAGATACCCGCAAACGCCCCCTTTTATCCCGCCCTCGCCATTTTCGGGCACTGGCATGCAATTTGCTCCCTTGTGAGGCAGGTAAGCTTGGCCGACTATCCGCGCCCGGCAACACCCTTTTTCCAGGGCAGCGGCCCACCGCGCTCTAGACCATCCGGAGGACAACATGTCGAAGTCGGTTCAACTCATCAAAGATCATGACGTCAAGTGGATTGATCTGCGTTTCACGGACACCAAAGGCACTCAGCACCACGTGACCATGCCGGCGCGTGATGCACTGGAAGACGACTTCTTCGAAGTCGGCAAGATGTTCGACGGTTCCTCCATCGCTGGCTGGAAAGGCATCGAAGCCTCCGACATGATCCTGATGCCGGTCGACGAAACTGCCGTACTGGACCCGTTCACCGAAGAGCCGACCCTGATCCTCACCTGCGACATCGTCGACCCATCGAGCATGCAGGGCTACGATCGTGACCCTCGCGCCATTGCCAAGCGCGCCGAAGAGTACCTGAAGAGCACCGGCATCGGTGACACCGTATTCGCAGGCCCGGAGCCAGAGTTCTTCATCTTCGACGAAGTGAAGTTCCAGTCGGACATCTCCGGCTCGATGTTCAAGATCTTCTCCGAGCAAGGCTCGTGGATGACCGGCGCTGACGTGGAAGGCGGCAACAAAGGCCACCGTCCAGGCGTGAAGGGCGGCTACTTCCCGGTTCCGCCGTTCGACCACGACCACGAAATCCGTACTGCCATGTGCAACGCACTGGAAGAAATGGGCCAGACCGTCGAAGTTCACCACCACGAAGTGGCGACTGCCGGCCAGAACGAAATCGGCGTCAAGTTCAACACCCTGGTGAAGAAGGCTGACGAAGTACAGGCGCTGAAGTACGTCGTGCACAACGTTGCCGACGCCTACGGCCGCACCGCCACCTTCATGCCGAAGCCACTGTACGGCGACAACGGCTCGGGCATGCACGTGCACATGTCGATCTGGAAAGACGGCAAGAACACCTTCTCGGGTGAAGGCTATGCCGGCCTGTCCGACACCGCCCTGTACTTCATCGGCGGTATCATCAAGCACGGTAAGGCCCTGAACGGCTTCACCAACCCGTCGACCAACTCCTACAAGCGTCTGGTCCCAGGCTTCGAAGCCCCGGTAATGCTGGCCTACTCGGCTCGCAACCGTTCCGCCTCGATCCGTATTCCTTACGTCGGCAGCCCGAAAGCCCGCCGTATCGAAGCTCGCTTCCCGGACCCATCGGCCAACCCATACCTGGCCTTCGCGGCCCTGCTGATGGCCGGCCTGGACGGTATCCAGAACAAGATCCACCCAGGCGATGCTGCCGACAAGAACCTGTACGACCTGCCGCCTGAAGAGGCCAAGGACATCCCGCAGGTTTGCGGCAGCCTGAAGGAAGCTCTGGAAGAGCTGGACAAGGGCCGTGCGTTCCTGACCAAGGGCGGCGTGTTCTCCGACGACTTCATCGATGCCTTCATCGAGCTGAAGAGCGAAGAAGAAATCAAGGTCCGCACCTTCGTTCACCCGCTGGAATACGAGCTGTACTACAGCTGCTGATCTGATCGGCGCCTCGCGCCGATGACATGATCACGAACGGCCTCCTTCGGGAGGCCGTTTTCGTTTCCGTGGCTGCCTCATCGATTTCATACAGAACCGGCAGATGCCGCTGACATTTCGCCGCCCCCTCAGCACGCAGGGTAGGCGTCCCTTCAGTCAAAGGACATCACGCCATGCGCAAACTTCTACCTGCGATGATTACCGTATCCGCCCTCCTCACCGGCTGCGCCAGCAATGGCACCGCGCCAGGCCAGGCAACATCACAGGTGCTTCACCGCGCCACCGGCAGTTGGGACGGTACTCCCTATCTCGATTACCCCGAAGGACGACCAGTGCTGTCGCTTGTGAAAGTCAGCATTCCTGCCCACACCACCCTTGGCTGGCACTGTCACCAGGCACTCAATCTAGGCTATCTGACCGAGGGGCGACTCGAGGTGGAAACCCGTGACGGCAAGCGCACAAGCCTGGTTGCAGGCCAGACGCTGGCCGAACTTCAAGGGGAAGTGCACCGCGGGCACACCACTGCGCAACCCGCCACTGTCATGGTGTTCCACGCAAGCAATGAAGACCTGGGGTTTTCAACGCCAGAAGCCGAATGCCCGCCAACTGTGCGATAAACCCTGAAACCACCTATGCTCCATATTGGTGCATGCTGTGGACTAACGCCCCCGAATGCATCCCAAAAGCGATCACATGAACCGTTTAATCAGTTCATTCTGGTGCGAATTTTCCCGTTTCCAGGGCTTTATCGGCAAATTCCGCTTCTTTTCGGAGCCTTGGTTTGGTTCTTGCATTTTTTGCCCAAAGACTGGAATCAGCGGATCCACCGCGCGCCCGACCATGGCCGCGCCCATGCCCGACACGCGCCAAAAGAGGTCGACGACGCCCTATGACCATCAGCGATGCCCAGCACCGTCTACTTCTGGACAACCTGACCACCGCCACGCTGCTGCTCAACGCCGAGCTGCGCCTGGAGTACATGAACCCGGCCGCGGAAATGCTTCTGGCAGTGAGTGGCCAGCGCAGCCATGGGCAGTTCATCAGCGAGCTGTTCACCGAGTCGACCGAAGCGCTCAGCTCGCTGCGCCAGGCGGTCGAGCAGGCGCACCCATTCACCAAGCGCGAAGCGCAGCTCACCTCGCTGACCGGGCAGACCATCACCGTCGACTACGCGGTTACGCCGATCCTGCACCAGGGCCAGACCCTGCTGCTGCTCGAGGTGCACCCGCGCGACCGGCTGCTGCGCATCACCAAGGAAGAAGCCCAGCTGAGCAAGCAGGAAACCACAAAGATGCTAGTGCGCGGCCTGGCCCACGAAATCAAGAACCCCCTTGGCGGCATCCGCGGCGCAGCCCAGCTGCTGGCCCGCGAGCTGCCTGAAGAAGGCCTGCGCGACTACACCAACGTGATCATCGAGGAAGCCGATCGCCTGCGTAACCTGGTCGACCGCATGCTCGGCTCGAACAAGCTGCCGTCGCTGGCCATGACCAATATCCACGAAGTGCTTGAGCGGGTCTGCAGCCTGGTCGAGGCCGAAAGCCAGGGTTGCATCACTTTGGTGCGCGATTATGACCCCAGCCTGCCTGACGTATTGGTCGACCGCGAGCAGATGATCCAGGCCGTACTCAACATCGTGCGCAATGCCATGCAGGCGATCAGTTCGCAGAACGAACTGCGCCTGGGCCGCATCACCCTGCGCAGCCGTGCCCTGCGCCAGTTCACCATCGGCCATGTGCGCCATCGCCTTGTGGCGAGGGTGGAGATCATCGACAACGGCCCGGGCATCCCGCCGGAACTGCAGGACACCCTTTTCTATCCCATGGTCAGCGGTCGCCCGGACGGTACCGGGCTGGGCCTGGCCATTACCCAGAACATCATCAGCCAGCACCAGGGCCTGATCGAGTGTGAAAGCCATGCAGGCCACACCGCATTCTCGATCTACCTGCCCCTGGAACAAGGAGCCACCGCCTCATGAGCCGAAGTGAAACCGTATGGATCGTCGACGATGATCGCTCCATCCGCTGGGTCCTGGAAAAAGCCCTGCAGCAGGAAGGCATGACCACCCAGAGCTTCGATAGCGCCGATGGCGTGATGGGCCGCCTGGCACGCCAGCAACCGGACGTGATCATTTCCGACATCCGCATGCCGGGCACCAGCGGCCTCGACCTGCTGGCACAGATCCGTGAGCAGCACCCGCGCCTGCCGGTCATCATCATGACCGCCCACTCCGACCTGGACAGCGCCGTTGCGTCGTACCAGGGCGGTGCATTCGAGTACCTGCCCAAGCCATTCGATGTGGACGAGGCGGTCTCGCTGGTCAAGCGCGCCAACCAGCACGCCCAGGAGCAACAAGGGCTGGATGTGCCGCAGAGCCTGGCGCGCACCCCCGAAATCATCGGTGAAGCACCGGCAATGCAGGAGGTGTTCCGCGCCATCGGCCGCCTCAGCCACTCCAACATCACCGTGCTGATCAACGGTGAGTCTGGTACCGGCAAGGAGCTGGTGGCCCACGCCCTGCACCGCCACAGCCCGCGTGCGGCCTCACCGTTCATTGCCCTGAACATGGCAGCCATCCCCAAGGACCTGATGGAGTCCGAGCTGTTCGGCCATGAAAAGGGCGCCTTCACCGGCGCCGCCAACCTGCGCCGAGGGCGCTTCGAGCAGGCCGACGGCGGCACCCTGTTCCTCGACGAGATCGGCGACATGCCCGCCGACACACAGACCCGCCTGCTGCGAGTGCTGGCCGATGGCGAGTTCTATCGCGTGGGTGGCCACGTGCCGGTCAAGGTCGATGTGCGCATCATCGCCGCCACTCACCAGAACCTGGAGTCGCTGGTGCAGGCCGGCAAGTTCCGCGAGGACTTGTTTCACCGCCTGAACGTGATCCGCATCCACATTCCGCGGCTGGCCGACCGCCGCGAGGATATCCCTGCCCTCGCCCGCCACTTCCTCGCCCGCGCCGCCCAGGAACTGGCGGTCGAGCCGAAGATCCTCAAGCCGGAAACCGAGGAATTCATTCGCAATCTGCCGTGGCCGGGCAACGTACGGCAGATGGAGAACACCTGCCGCTGGATCACCGTGATGGCCTCCAGCCGCGAAGTGCTGATCGGCGACCTGCCGCCGGAGCTGTTGAACCTGCCACAGGACGCCGCACCGGTAACCAACTGGGAGCAGGCCCTGCGCCAGTGGGCCGACCAGGCGTTGGCGCGTGGGCAGACCAGCCTGCTGGACAGCGCAGTGCCGAGCTTCGAGCGGATCATGATCGAGACGGCGCTCAAGCACACCGCTGGCCGTCGGCGCGATGCGGCACTGTTGCTGGGTTGGGGACGCAACACCCTGACGCGCAAGATCAAGGAGCTGGGGATGAATGTGGCGGGGGGCGATGATGAGGAAGGTGACGAGCACTGAGTTCCAGGTAAACCCATAGTTCTTAGGGGCCGCTTTGCGGCCCCTAACATTTCAGCCCTTCGATGCACCGATCCTGTGCCCGATGCACCTCACTAAGGCACAAATCCCCTCAAAAAACGGCCAATTCACCCTGAAAGCCCAGATTCACGGGCTTTTCAAAACTGGCACGCCCCCTGCAATAAACAATACATATCCAGTTTCGGGGGCCCTGGTACAGGCAGGCCGGGTGAACCCCTCTTTTATTCGCAACATCGCCAGTTTTGGGGACCTCGGTACAGGCAGGCCGGGCCATCCCCCCTTTATACGCAGTACCCCTTTCGGGGACCCTGGTACAGGCAGGCCGGGATATCCCCTCTTTTATTCGTGCAGTTTCACCTGCAACCGCCAGCGCCCAGCGTCCTCTGCACCGGCCCACTCGCCGTGCAGGGGGCGCGCGGCCACCACCGTCAGCAACAGCCCTTCCTTGCTATTCTGCACCCGCCAACTCACAGGCTTGCCCTGCAGGCTCAGTTGCCCTTGCCGGGCCTTGCCTTGGGCCTGGAACAACAGTGCTACGGTACCGTCCACATTCTCGCCATGCAGCTGAGGCTCTTCGTTGAACCACAGCTCCAGGCCATCCTGCACCACCTCCACCTGCTGCAACTCGCGCTCGTCGGGTGTAGTCAGGCGGCCGATCATCAGCCCTACCATCAAGCCGATGATCGCCAGCGACAGCATCACCCGCGGGAACGCCTTCGAACGCACGTCCGGTTCGGGGGTAGAATGCCCGTCATCTTCACGCTTGGAGCCGTGCATGTTTCACGTCATCCTTTTTCAACCAGAAATTCCGCCGAATACCGGCAACATCATTCGCCTCTGCGCCAACAGCGGCTGCGACCTGCACCTGATCGAGCCCATCAGCTTCGAACTGGACGACAAGCGCCTGCGGCGCGCGGGGCTGGATTACCACGAGTATGCCACGCTCAAGCGCCACGAGAGCCTGGCCGGATGCCTGGAAAGCCTGGGCAACCCACGGCTGTTCGCCTTCACTACCAAGGGCTCGCACCCGTTCCACGAAGTGGCTTACCAGCCGGGTGATGCCTTCCTGTTCGGGCCAGAAAGCCGCGGCCTGCCGGCCGAAGTACTGGACAGCCTGCCGGCCGAACAACGCCTGCGCCTGCCGATGCGGCCGGGGTGCCGCAGCCTGAATCTGTCCAATACCGTGGCTGTGACGGTGTATGAGGCGTGGCGGCAAAATGGGTTTGCCGGCAGTTGATGCGCTGCCTGCACTGACTCTATCGCCGGCAAGCCAGCTCCCACAGGGACCGCACCGCCCTTGAAACCTGTGCAGTACCTGTGGGAGCTGGCTTGCCGGCGATAGGGCCGGAACAGGCCAACAAAAAAGGCGACCGAAGTCGCCTTTTTTCAAACGCAGCTATTACTGCACAGTCGGCGCTTCGCCGGCTTCCTGCATGCGCTGCATTTCTTGCGCGTACAGGGCGTCGAAGTTGACCGGCGACAGCATCAGGGCCGGGAACGAACCGCGGGTCACCAGGCTGTCCAGGGTCTCGCGGGCGTACGGGAAGAGGATGTTCGGGCAGAACGCACCCAGGGTGTGGCTCATCGAAGCCGCGTCCAGGTTCTTGATCAGGAAGATACCGGCCTGCTGCACTTCCGCGATGAAGGCCACTTCGTCACCGTTCTTGACGGTAACCGACAGGGTCAGTACCACCTCGTGGAAGTCGCCTTCCAGGGCTTTCTGCTTGGTGTTCAGGTCCAGGGCAACGCTCGGCTCCCAGGTCTGGCGGAAGATCTGCGGGCTTTTCGGGGCTTCGAACGACAGGTCGCGCACATAGATGCGCTGCATGGAGAACTGAGGGCTGTTGTCTTCTGCAGCAGCGCCGTTGGTCTGTTGGTCAGTCATGGCAGATCCTTATCCTAATGTTTTTGAATGCAGTGCAAATCAGGCCGCCAGCAGCGCGTCGAGCTTGCCGGCGCGCTCCAGGGCATAAAGGTCATCGCATCCACCGACGTGGGTGCTGCCGATCCAGATCTGCGGCACAGATGTACGGCCGGCCTTCTGGCTCATCTCGGCACGAACCTGTGGCTTGCCGTCGACCTTGATTTCCTCGAAGGCCACGCCCTTGCTCTCGAGCAGGTACTTGGCGCGCATGCAGTAGGGGCAGTAGTCGCTGGAATAGACGATGACGGGCTTCATATCACTTCACCAGGGGCAGGTTATCGGCTTTCCAGCTGGAAACGCCACCGCTCAGTTTGGCGGCGTTGTAACCAGCCTTGAGCAGCTCGCGGCAGATGGTGCCGGACTGCTGGCCCATCGAGTCGACGACGATCAGGGTCTTCTCTTTGTGCTTGTCCAGCTCGCTCATGCGGTTGACCAGCTTGTCCTGCGGGATGTTCACCGCACCGACGATGTGACCGGCGGAGTATTCCTTGGTCGGGCGGATGTCGATGACCAGGGCTTTCTCGGCATTGACCAGGGCAGTCAGCTGGCCGTTGCTCAGGCTCTGGCCGCCGCGACGGATTTCGTTGACCAGCAGCGCGACCAGCAAAACAACGAAGATCGCCACCAGGATGTAGTGGTTTGTCGCAAATTGAATCAGGTTAGCAACCATCTGGGGTGTTCCACGCGATTGAAAATGCCGGCCAGTATACACAGGCCCTTATTGCCACCAAAGCCTGACGGGCCGGCCGGAAAGGTACCTTCATGTTGCCACATTGGCCACGCTGGTCAGGGAACAGGACGAATATTCGCCGCCGGTGGCGCATTTGCCCTAAAATGCGTGTCTTTATCATCTTTGAACAACCGTGAGTTTGATTGATGACGAGTACGCCCAAACCCCTGGTCCTGATCATCCTGGATGGCTTCGGCCACAGCGAAAGCCCCGAATACAACGCCATCTACGCCGCCAACACACCGGTCTATGACCGCCTGCGCGCCAGCCAGCCGCATGGCCTCATTTCCGGCTCAGGCATGGATGTCGGCCTGCCGGACGGGCAGATGGGCAACTCCGAAGTCGGTCACATGAACCTCGGTGCCGGCCGCGTGGTGTATCAGGATTTCACCCGGGTGACCAAAGCCATCCGCGACGGCGAGTTCTTCGAGAACCCTGTACTGATCGGCGCCGTGGACAAGGCAGCCAGTGCCGGCAAGGCCGTGCACATTCTCGGCCTGCTGTCCGATGGCGGCGTACACAGCCACCAGGACCACCTGGTAGCCATGGCCGAACTGGCCGCGCAGCGCGGCGCGCAGAAGATCTACCTGCACGCCTTCCTCGATGGCCGCGACACGCCACCACGCAGCGCGCAGTCGTCCATCGAGCTGCTCGACGCCACCTTCGCCAAGCTGGGCAAGGGCCGCATCGCCAGCCTGATCGGCCGCTACTACGCCATGGACCGCGACAACCGCTGGGACCGCGTCAGCGCCGCCTACAACCTGATCGTCGACAGCGCTGCCGAATACACCGCCGACACCGCCCTGGCCGGCCTGGAAGCGGCCTACGCCCGCGACGAGAGCGACGAGTTCGTCAAGGCCACGCGCATTGGTGAAGCCGTCAAGGTCGAAGACGGCGACGCGGTGATCTTCATGAACTTCCGCGCCGACCGCGCCCGCGAGCTGTCGCGCGTGTTCGTTGAAGCCGACTTCAACGAATTCCCGCGTGCCCGCCTGCCAAAACTGGCCGCCTACATCGGCCTGACTCAGTACTCGGCGAAAATCCCGGCCCCCGCCGCCTTCGCCCCGGCCAGCCTGAACAACGTGCTGGGCGAGTACCTGGCGAAGAACGGCAAGACCCAGCTGCGCATCGCCGAGACCGAGAAATACGCCCACGTCACCTTCTTCTTCTCCGGTGGCCGCGAAGAGCCGTTCGAAGGCGAAGAGCGCATTCTGATCCCATCGCCGAAGGTCGCCACCTACGACCTGCAGCCGGAAATGAGCGCACCGGAAGTTACCGACCGCATCGTCGAGGCCATCGAGCAGCAGCGTTATGACGTGATCGTGGTCAACTACGCCAACGGCGACATGGTCGGCCATACCGGCGTGTTCGAAGCTGCGGTGAAAGCCGTCGAAGCCCTGGATGGCTGCGTCGGGCGCATCGTCGAAGCTCTGGACAAGGTCGGCGGCGAAGCGCTGATCACCGCCGACCATGGCAACGTCGAGCAAATGGAAGACGAGTGCACCGGCCAGGCGCACACCGCGCATACCACCGAGCCGGTACCGTTCATCTATGTGGGCAAGCGCAACGTCAAGGTGCGTGACGGCGGCGTGCTGGCCGATGTGGCGCCGACCATGCTGAAGCTGCTGGGGCTGGAAAAGCCGGTAGAAATGACCGGCACCTCGATTCTGGTCGACGCCTGACTCGGTGCCGAAGGGGGCCGCTTTGCGGCCCATTCGCAGCACAAGGCTGCTCCTACAAAGGGCTCATGCAATGCCTGTAGGAGCAGCCTTGAGCTGCGAATGGGCTGCACAGCAGCCCCAATAACACATGAATTCCAGACAGACGCCCCTCTGCACCCGCAGCGAGGCGTTTTTTTTGCCCGCCCGCGCGGGCATACTAGGCCAGTCTCCATCCTTGGTACGCCAAACCCCATGCTTCGCGCCCTGATCCTCCTAGCCCTGTCTTGCCTGCTCAGCCCGGCCTTTGCCGATGAGCGTGCGCAGACCCAGCAGCAACTGGACGCCACCCGCCAGGACATTGCCGAGCTCAAGAAGACGCTGGGCAAGCTCCAGGAAGAAAAGGCCGGTGTGCAAAAGGACCTCAAAGCCACCGAGACCGATATCGGCAACCTCGAAAAGCAGGTGGAGGCCCTGCAGCAAGAACTAAAAAAGACCGAGGGCGAGCTGGAGCGCCTTGATACCGAGAAAAAAAAACTCCAGAGCGCCCGCGTTGAACAACAGCGACTGATCGCCATCCAGGCCCGTTCGGCCTACCAGAACGGGCGCGAGGAATACCTCAAGCTGCTGCTCAACCAGCAGAACCCCGAGAAGTTTGCCCGCACCCTCACCTACTACGACTACCTGAGCAAGGCGCGCCTGGAGCAACTGCGCACCTTCAACGAGACCCTGCGCCAACTGGCCAACGTCGAACAGGAAATCGCTACCCAGCAGCAACAGCTGCTGGCCCAGCGCGCCGACCTCGACAGCCGCCGCCAGGCCCTGGAAACCGAGCGTGGCAAGCGCCAGCAGGTGCTGGCCAAGCTCAACAGCGACATGAAGGACCGTGGCCAGAAGCTGCAATCGCGTGAGCAGGATCAGGCCGACCTGTCCAAAGTACTCAAGACCATCGAGGAAACCCTCGCCCGCCAGGCCCGCGAAGCCGAAGAAGCGCGCAAGAAGGCCTTGCTGGCCCAGCAGGAAGCGGAAAAGCGCCGCCAGCAGGAAGCCCTCGCTGCCGCTGCCGCCCGCGAACAGGCCCGCGAACCGGTGGAGCCACCGAAAAAGGCCCGCACCACCCTGGGCCCGATGGTTTCCAGCGACGGCGCAAGCTACGGCGGCGCATTTTCTGCCGCCCGGGGAAAACTTCCCTGGCCAGTCAATGGTCGATTGCTGGCACGTTTCGGTGATGCCCGCGGCAGCGATGCCCGTGCCAAGTGGGACGGGGTGATGATCAGCGCCAACCCGGGCACCCAGGTACGTGCCGTGCACGGCGGGCGCGTGGTGTTCGCCGACTGGTTGCGCGGTGCCGGGCTGCTGGTCATTCTCGACCATGGCAACGGTTACCTGAGCCTGTACGGCCATAACCAGAGCCTGCTCAAGAGCGCCGGTGATATCGTCAAGGCCGGCGAGGCCATTTCCACCGTTGGCGACAGCGGCGGCCAGGACGCTGCCGGCTTGTACTTCGCCATCCGCCAGCAGGGTCGGCCTACCGACCCTTCGCAATGGTGCCGGGGCTAGTCAATTTTCTACGGGGTAGCCACGGGCTGCACCGATGCTCCCCAGGGAGCGCTTACAGGATCAGGAGTTCGTTCGACATGCTGCACTCGCCTCGTCTCACCCAGCTGGCCCTGTCCATCGCCCTGGCGGTCGGCGCGCCCCTGGCCACTGCCGCGGAACCGGCCAAGCCGGCTGCAGTACCGGCCACCGAGGTGACCGCCAAGGCGCCACTGCCGCTTGAAGAGCTGCGCACCTTCGCCGAGGTCATGGACCGCATCAAGGCGGCCTATGTGGAGCCGGTGGATGACAAGACCCTGCTGGAAAATGCCATCAAGGGCATGCTCAGCAACCTCGACCCGCACTCGGCCTACCTCGGCCCAGAGGACTTCCAGGAGCTGCAGGAAAGCACCAGCGGCGAGTTCGGCGGGCTGGGCATCGAAGTAGGCCAGGAAGACGGCTTCATCAAGGTGGTCTCGCCGATCGACGACACCCCGGCCTCGCGTGCCGGCGTGCAGGCCGGCGACCTGATCGTCAAGATCAACGGCGCCCCGACCCGTGGCCAGACCATGACCGAAGCGGTCGACAAGATGCGTGGCAAGGTGGGCGAGAAAATCACCCTGACCCTGGTGCGCGACGGCGGCAATCCCTTCGACGTGACCCTGGCCCGCGCGGTCATCCAGGTCAAGAGCGTGAAGAGCCAGCTGCTGGAGAACGACTACGGCTACATCCGTATCACCCAGTTCCAGGTCAAGACCGGCGACGAAGTAGGCAAGGCCCTGGCCAAGCTGCGCAAGGACAACGGCAAGAAGCTGCGCGGCGTGGTGCTGGACCTGCGCAACAACCCGGGCGGCGTGCTGCAGTCGGCGGTGGAAGTGGCCGACCACTTCCTGACCAAGGGCCTGATCGTCTACACCAAGGGCCGTATCGCCAACTCCGAGCTGCGCTTCTCTGCCGACCCGGCCGACGCCAGCGACGGCGTGCCACTGGTGGTGCTGATCAACGGCGGCAGTGCCTCGGCCTCGGAAATTGTCGCCGGCGCCCTGCAAGACCAGAAACGCGCCGTGCTGATGGGCACCGACAGCTTCGGCAAAGGCTCGGTGCAGACCGTGCTGCCACTGGCCAACGACCGTGCGCTGAAGCTCACCACCGCGCTGTACTTCACCCCCAACGGCCGCTCGATCCAGGCCCAGGGCATCGTCCCCGACATCGAAGTGCGCCCGGCCAAGCTCACCGCCGAAGCCGACACCGACAACTTCAAGGAAGCCGACCTGCAGGGCCACCTGGGCAACGGCAACGGCGGTGCCGACCGTCCGACCGGCAGCGGCAAGCGCAAGGAGCGCCCGCAGGATGACGACTTCCAGCTGAGCCAGGCCCTGAGCCTGCTCAAAGGCCTGAACATCACCAAGGGCGACTGATCCACCCCATGCGTTATCTGCTGTTTCTGCTGTTCTGCCTGATGGCTGGGGTCGCGCAAGCGGCGCCGGCCGGCAAGGCCTACATGAGCATCATCATCGACGACCTCGGCCAGAGCAACGAGCGCGACAGCCGCACCCTGGCCCTGCCCGGTCCGGTTACCATGGCGATCATGCCAGACACCCCGCATGCCACAACGTTCGCCCGTCAGGCGCACAAGGCCGGCAAGACGGTGATCCTGCACATGCCCATGGACCCAGCCACCGGCCCTTACGCCTGGCACCCGGGCACGCCCCTGCCGGAGCTTGCCCGCCGCCTGGACACCGCCCTGGCGCAGGTACCCTACGCAGTCGGTATCAACAACCACATGGGCAGCCGCATGACCGCCCAACCCGAAGCGATGGCCATGCTGATGGCCGACTTGCAACGCCGGCACCTGTTCTTTGTCGACAGCCGTACCAGCGCTGCCACGGTGGCTGCATTCCAGGCTCAGGCCCTGGGCCTGGCGCAGGTATCGCGCGATATCTTTCTGGATAACGTACGCACACCCGAGGCCATTGGCAGCGAATTGCAGCTCGGGGTCGAACTTGCCAGAAAACAAGGTTCAGCCGTCCTGATCGGCCACCCATATCCGCAAACCCTTGAAGTACTCGAGCGTGAACTGCCCTGGCTTAAGCGCCAGGGCGTAGAGCTGATCGGCCTGGAGCAGATGATTGCCGAGCGGGGCAATCGGACGATGCCCGCGCATGCCAGGCACCAACCCACTGCCCCCGTTGGCCGGCTCAACGGAAAGGAATGATTCCCCGTGCCTGATCCAACGTGAGTTTACCTCTGTGCACCCGTTGGCCCGAGGCTGCAGCGACCTTGCTGCTCCAAAAGCGCTGCTCCCAAGTCTTGAGGTGACCAGCCGTGAATTCATCAGCGTTAGCTTTTGGCGAGTTTAAATGGAAGTGCGCAACCCAAAGGTTTTTCTTACTCGGTAGACTAAGGATCCGGTATTCGTCAAATGCGCTGCGATCCCGCATGGTACGCCGATTCACATATTCAACCTGTATCAGTTTCTCTTTGTGAAGATGCTGTAAAGCTTCGGCCGACGGATAAATGGTGCGGGTATAGAGATTGGTCATCTGCTGTTTCTTATCCGCTTCCAAGTCTTTCAGTTCCCGTTCCAGCATCGTGACCAGCTCGTCGTTTCCGCCGCCACGTACCACACTGAGCGCCTGATTCAGCTTTCCTAGATGCCGGTCGAACAACTCCTCGAGCAACGCCCCTTTTATACTGGACTTGATAAAGTCCTCGGCCCGCGTTCGCACGGAACCGCTCTCGTCCAGCAGCGCCTTTACCCACTTGGGCAAATCTGTTGGAGTAGCTTCCTCCACCAATGAGGGGCGCTTGCTTTCACGCTGCCGCCATTCCCCATCCACCAGGTCGAAAGTTGCCAGCACTTTTTCACTGAAGAACTCGTGCACTTCTACAATCTGGTGTTCGCCAATCGTCCTTTCCACCCCAATCATCAACTGCCCGGCAAGGTTGCGTACCACCTTCTGCTCTTTGGTAGACACTTTGTATGGCGTGCGCTTTTGCACGACCTTTTCACCCTCCTGCTCCGAGACCGCGACAACCAGTCGCTGCCCAGCATCTTCCTTCAGTTGCTTTAAATGGTTTCGATATCGCTCGAGCATTGCGGGCTCGATCAGTACGCCTCCTTCGTCGAGAATGCGGGCACTATTGAGTAGTGCGGCAGAGTACTCATCCCATGCCTCTTGCAAGATCGTGATGCGGTCATCTGCCGACAGATTAGCGAAGTCAAGCTCCCCATGAGCCTCTGCTGCATTGCGCAGGGCCATGCTGACCAGTTCGTCTCGGTAGCGGGCCACTGTCTGAAGATTGCCTGGAGCATCGAGGTGCAAGGCCAGATCAGCCAGGTTTTGCACTTGATGGAAGCGCATCTGCACGGTCGAGAACGGTCTTTCGTCGATCAGATGCCCCACTGTGCGATGGTCGCCAGGGGGGTTGGAAGGTATGACGAGGTCAACCGGCGACTCGGCCAGCAAATTGTCCAGGTGCACTCGTATGGCGAGCATGCGGTCCTGATACTCCACCACATGCTCCAGCTTGATACGAAACGCAGCATAGTGTTCGCCGACCTCTGCCAATGGCTTCCCATCGATAGCCCGTTGCAGCGCGGCAAGTTGCGGATAGTCCGTAAGGCTCCACAGCTCGTTGTAAACGAACACACAATCACGAATCAGCTCTATTCGAGCACTTTCCTGATGCTGGTCAAGAATTTCATCCAACCCTTTGTTATGGCGAGATTTGGCATACTTGGGTTCTGCCATCGTGATCAACAGTTTTAGCTGTTCATCCATCTTGCCAATGGCCTCTTCCAACAGCGAAACGATTTTCTCGCGCTGCTGAGCGATGCTTTCCTTCACCTCTATTTCTCGTTGAGCATACTTTGCTATCAGCGACTCCTTCATTGACACATCAGTACCTGCAGGGGCCGAAGCCACCTCAGACTGCGCTTTCGCCTTCAACGTCTCCATGGTCACAAGGCTTTTGTGCAAGGCCATCATCTGCTGGGTAACTGCCTGGACCTTCGCTTTCAACGCCGGAACGTCCTCATCCAGCTTGGAAACTTTTTCGTAAAGTTTATCGAAGCGGCGCGATACCGAAGTCTTGGAGTCGGGAGCCCCTCCCGCAAGGCGCAGTTTCGTATCCACCCGCCAAGCCCCATCGACAAATGCCAGCCAGGGCCCGTAACCGCCAGTCGCATCGACTACCCGAACTCCCTCAGCCAGCAACTCCACGCTATAGAGGTCACCAGCCATGGCCGCGTAGTAGTTCTTATCGATTTGGTACAGGCCTTCACCATCGCCCGCTGTCAAAGGGCTCAACCCATTGACCGAGACGCTGGAGCGCATGGCTTGCAACTTCTGCCGCTGTTGCGCGGGCAGCCAGTTGAACCCATGCTGGCCGCGCCAGGAAAAATCCAGCACCTGGCTGCTCAGTTCGCCCAGCTTGCCTTCCGGCTCTTCGCGCGCCTCGATAGCAAGTTCGGTAAACGCGCCGTCTTGCCGGTCAGGCCCTTCGAACAGTGAAACCTCAGGCAGCCGCCTTGTGGGCACTGTTTCCTGCTTCGGTTGATGAGCGTGCAGCAGCGTCATCCCAAGGTTGAGCAACAAGTCGGCCACTGCAGCGGACCGTTCGAACTCGCCATCCTGCTCCAACGCGGCCAGGTCGTGCTGCAGCGAAGCCAGAAACTGTACCAACCAGGCCACCGAAGCGACCGGACCGCGTATCGCCTGGGTCACCACATCGAACAACAGCCAGGCACCTTCGCAAAGCAGCTGCCAGCGGCTCTCGGCGTTAGATACCGATTCAAGGCCTGCCAGCTCGACCAGCAGGTCTCGGTTGGCCTGGTAGATTTTCTCGTCAACCTTGGTTAGCCACAGCTTCAGGTCGAGCACCGCAGGCTTCGGCCGGTCCGGCAACGCATAAGGGTCGCTACCAATGCTCACAATGTGTGGCTCGCTGAAGCCACCCTCTGCATATACGTCGCGCGCGGCCGGATCGATCCAGTCAAGAATGCTCTCTTGCAATAGAGTCGACTCGCGGATGTGTGCAAGCAGGACCTTAAGGCTTGCGTACTCGCGAACCGTGTCCTGTCGATACAGCGGGCGGTACAGCAGAACCTTTGCCGGCTCGGCGCAGAACAGCAAGTACATGCCGCGCACAGTGTCTTTCTTGCGCGAACGGCGGCTGCGTCTGAAAGCCAAGGGGATCAGTGACATGCGCGGAACCAGGGGGTCCTGATGCCCTGCGCAAAAATCGACCACGCATTGTAGACCCACCTCGGAGACTTTAGCGTCGAGCCTGGCCGAAATGGCGCTGGAAAGAAACGCGCTTCGCCATTCCCTGCCCAAAAGCTCGACGCGCTCGGCACGCCTGGCCTGATCATCCAACTGTCCGGCAACATAGGCCGGGTAGCGGCCACCAATGTCTACCTGGGTGACCAGTCGCTTCGCTGCATCGGCATTCAGCCACTTCGGAAGCTTGATGCTCTTCCGATGGCGGACCTGCTTGATGTACGCGCCCTTGAGCGAAGCAAGGTTACCAATGGCGAATTCGGTAAGCGACTTGGCGCCCACGAACGCCAGTGGCTCGCCACCGCCGGCTCCAGTCGCAGCGCCACCAGGCACACCCCGGGCGATATACAGGTCAAGAAGCACCTGATCTGGAGAAATTTCGTCCCCGTGCTCCCTTTTTATCTGCTCGGTCAGTTGCTGCGCGGTATACGCCGTCAATGACTGTATGCCGTCCAGCACCGAAACACCGCCGGCATCCAGTTGGTCGAGGGCGAGTTGCAACAACGCGGCGCGACAGGCAAAGCTGTCCTGCGGGGCGCTGGCCCTGAGCCCCGGCGGGGCTACGGTGGCTGGCGTGTCGTCTTCGTAGCGCACGAACCAGGCCGCCGGGTCGCTCAGCTCGGCAAAACGTTGCTCCAGCGAAGCCACATCCGCCAAGCCACTGAAGCGCATGTGGTCGAAAGCCAGGAACATGGACTCAAGCAACAGCGAAACCTGTTGGGCAAAGACATTGCCCTCGACCGGCTGACGCGTCCACGACAGGCTTTGGAAGCTGTAGTGCCGCGCCAGTTCGTTGCGCAGCGCGTTACCGAAATCGATCAACGAAGCGAAGCTGCGCGTGATACCGGACGGGGCGCACCAGAGCACCACTTGCCGCTCATCGTAATCGCCAGTGACCAGCAGGTGACTGAGCATCTGATCGTATTGCATCGCCCCGCAGGTCAGGCTGGCTTTGACGAAATAGACCGAGGGCTGGGCAGCGCCACCGCGGATCAACCCGCGGATGCAGGCCTGCTCCTGAACATCCAGCCCTTGCAGTGGCAGGCCGCGCAAAAGCGTAGTCTTGAGCAGTAATTGCAGCCACTGGTCACGGCTCACTCCCGCACTGCCCTTGTCACTCCAGTACTTGAGCTGTGCCTCGCAGAACAGCCGTGGCAACCGTTGCACCAGTTCGTCGAGTGCATCGGACAGGCCGCTCAGTTGACGGGTGTCGAACGCGCTGTTCGAACCTGCAAAACGGTATGAGGAGGTGAGCCCAAGATTGTGATGCCGCTTACCGACAGGTTCGATGTCCAGCGGCTGCACTTCGAGCAGCGCCTGGAGCACGCGGTCGACCAGCGGTTGCGTGGTCCAGTAGGGCGTGTCGGGATCGGGGCTATCCAGCATGAGAGGGTCGGCGTTGGACAGCGCCGGCGTCACAAAGGCAAGCCAGGGCAGCTTCTCCTGCAGCACGGTCCACAGCTGCTCGCTGGTCACCTGCCGCAATGTCGGCCGATCACTGAACTGACTGGCTGCGGCGTACTGAAAATCGAATGTGGGAATAGCGGAACGTTTCATGAAGCATGCCTCCGGAAGAAAACCGGCAGGCTGAAGCAAACTTGTCAGTTACCCGGGCTAATTATTGCTTGCCCATGAAAAAGGCCCTGCGTCCTGCAGGGCCTCCTCACCGCTCAAGAATCAGCTGTACACACGCCCCAGCAACTGGCGGTGGCTTTCGAACTGGTCCAGTACATCACGCACGATCTGCTCCGGCGCAAAGCCCATCAGGTCGTACTCCTGGCTGCCATCGTGCAGGTACACCTCGGCGCGGTAGAAGCGCTGGCGCACTTCCGGCTCACCTTCCACCGGCGCTTCGCTCGGCGCGGCCAGGTAGCCATCCAGGCTTACTTCATAGACGAACGGGTTGCCCTCTTCCATCAACACCCGCAGGCCCATCATGTTGCGCGACTGGCCAACCCGGGTTTCCACCTCGAAGCCCAGGGTCTGCAACTGCGCGGCGGCTTCTTTCAGCGCCGGGCTGACCTGCTTGTCCATGAAACGCTGCACCACGGCCTGGGTCGGCTGCAGTTCCAGCTGGGTCAGGCGCTCGCTGAAGCCACGACGGCCACGTGCGGCCAGCTCGGCACGCTCCTGCTCCACCACCACGTCCTGCTTCATGGCCTTGTACAGGCCGAACATGAACAGTACCAGCACCACCGAGAACGGCAGGCCCGCCAGCACCACCATGGTCTGCATGGCCTCGAAGTTACCGGCGAACAGCAGGCCAATGGTGACCAGGGTGATGACCACCGACCAGAACACCACCATCCAGTGCGGGGCGTCTTCGTCAACCTTGCCACCTTTGCACGAAAGGTTGGCCATCATCACCGCGCCGGAGTCGGCCGGTGTGAGGAACAGCACGAAGCCGACGAACACCGCTACACCGATCACGATCTTGGCAGCCGGGAAGTATTCCAGCAGCTGGTAGATCGACATCGACGGCTGTTCCAGGGCGGTCTTGCCCAGCTCCACGGCGCCCTGGTTGATCACCAGGTCCAGCGCGGTGTTGCCGAAGATCGACAGCCAGGCCAGGGTGAAGCCCAGCGGGATCAGCAACACGCCGCTGACCAGTTGGCGCACGGTGCGGCCCTTGGAGATACGGGCAATGAACATGCCGACGAACGGGCCCCAGGAGATCCACCAGGCCCAGTAGAACACGGTCCACAGGCCCAGCCAGCGCTCGGACTTGCCGGCTTCGCCTTCATACACATAGAGGTCGAAGGTTTTCAGCACGATGCCGTTGAGATAGTCGCCGATGTTCTGCACAAAGCCGTTGAGCAGGTGCAGGGTTTCGCCGCCCAGCAGGACGAAGATCAACAGGCCGCTGAACAGCACGATGTTCAGGTTGGACAGGCGGCGAATGCCGTTTTCCACACCCGAGACCGCCGCCACGGTGGCAACGCCGGCCATGACCAGGATCACCACCAGCAGGTTGGTCTTGCTGTGGTCCATGCCGAACAGGTATTCCAGCCCGGAGGCCACCTGCATCGAGCCGATGCCAAGGTTGGTCACCAGGCCCAGCAGGGTTACGAACATGCCGAAGATGTCCACGGCATTGCCGGCAGCACCCTTGACCCAACGCTCACCCACCAGCGGGTACAGCGCCGAGCGCAGCGCCAGCGGCTGGTTGTGGCGGTAGGCGAAGTAACCCACGGCCAGGCCGACCAGAGCGTAGATCGCCCAGCCATGCAGGCCCCAGTGCAGGAAGGTCAGCTGCAGGCCCTGACGCGCTGCGTCGAGGCTGGCAGAAGTGCCTTCCGGTGGGTTGAAGTAGTGGTCCAGCGGCTCGGAGGCGCCGAAGTACAACAGCGAAATGCCGATACCGGAGGAGAACAGCATGCCGGCCCAGGCGCCATAGCTGAAGTCGGGCTGGTCATCCTTGCCGCCAAGCTTGAGCTTGCCGTAGTCGGAGAAGGCCAGGTAGATGACGAACAGCAGGTAACCGCCGATTACCAGCATGTAATACCAGCCGAAGGTGCGCGTCAGCCATTTCTGGGCTACGCCCAGCACTTGGCCGGCGGTTTCGGGTACAGCGATAAGCAAGGCAGTCAAAACGAGAATCATCAGCGCGGAGGTGAAGAACACCACGCGGTTGACCCGTACCCTCTCGGCCGGAGGGTTGGTAAGTGAGGCAGAACTCATTGCACGAATGCTCCGGGCAGTGCGGCTGTGGAGGCTAATCAGTCTTTCCCGAGCAATTGGTGGAATATCCCCACTGCATCAGGTGTTATAAAAGCACCCTTGGAAACCGTGATCCCGAATCGATACGTTGCAAAAAACAGACAGGTGGCCTGCTGCAAATGCCACGCCTCAGCTGAGGTGCGCGCATTCGTCACAGATCACCCCGCCCGCTCCAAGGGCCCGCCGCAGGGTCCATGACCGCACGGCAGAATCTGCATTTCGCATCGCTCATGCCCGTCAACGCCTTGTATTCAGGGGGTTACGCGATTTCCTGGGGTGTCAATCCGTGCTTTCTCGACCGCCTTAAAAACTGTCAATGGCACAAATTGTCGCAGAGCTTATTCTTTATTGATTGAACGTTCAATCAAAACAAAATAGACTGGCCTTCGCCGAGTCAGCCGCCCGTCGTCTGCTCGCAGGCCTGAGGAGAACGCAAGATGCCCAAGGTCGGTATGCAACCCATCCGCCGCCAGCAGTTGATCGAAGCCACGTTGCAGGCGGTCGATCAGGTCGGACTGGGTGACGCCAGCATTGCGCTGATTGCCCGTTTGGCCGGTGTGTCGAACGGCATCATCAGTCACTACTTTCGGGACAAGAACGGCCTGATAGCAGCGACGATGGGTTACATCATGAACATGCTCAACGAAGGTGTCAGAGCACGTCGCCAGGCCCTGACGGACGACAGCCCGCGCGCCCACCTGAAAGTGATCATCGAGGGCAACTTCGATGCCAGCCAGGTAAACGGCCCGGCGATGAAAACCTGGTTGGCCTTCTGGGCTTCCAGCATGCACCAGCCCGATTTGCACAGGTTGCAGCGGATCAACGACCACCGCTTGTATTCCAACCTGTGCTGCCAGTTCCGCCGCGCCCTGCCGCTCTACCATGCGCGCAAGGCAGCCCGCGGCCTGGCAGCTTTGATCGACGGCTTGTGGCTGCGTGGCGCCCTGTCGGGTGATGCATTCGACACCGACCAGGCGATACGGATTGCTTACGAATACATGGATCTACAACTGGCTAAACAGCACACCCTGGGTACAAACGACCAGGCCGCTGAACAACCGCGCACGGCCCTTGCCAACCCAGCAGGAGCGTGACGCGCAAGCCAAACCACACACTGCACTTGCGAGGACACTATGGCCCGTTTCGGAACGCAAAAACTCTACATTGATGGCGCTTACGTCGACGCTGGCAGCGATGCCACCTTCGAAGCCATCAACCCGGCTACCGGCGAAGTCCTCGCCCACGTGCAACGTGCCACCGAGGCTGACGTCGAGAAAGCCGTCGAAAGCGCCGAGCGTGGCCAGAAAGTCTGGGCCGCGATGACCGCCATGCAGCGTTCGCGCATCCTGCGCCGCGCCGTCGAGATCCTGCGCGAGCGCAACGACGAGCTGGCCATGCTGGAAACTCTGGACACCGGCAAGTCGTACTCGGAAACCCGCTACGTCGACATCGTCACCGGCGCCGACGTGCTGGAGTACTACGCAGGCCTGGTTCCGGCCATCGAAGGCGAGCAGATCCCGCTGCGTGAATCGTCCTTCGTCTACACCCGCCGCGAGCCGCTGGGCGTGACCGCCGGTATCGGCGCCTGGAACTACCCGATCCAGATCGCCCTGTGGAAATCCGCTCCGGCCCTGGCCGCCGGCAACGCGATGATCTTCAAGCCGTCGGAAGTCACCTCGCTGACCACCCTGAAACTGGCCGAGATCTACACCGAAGCCGGCTTGCCGAACGGCGTGTTCAACGTCCTGACCGGCAGCGGCCGTGAAGTCGGCACCTGGCTGACCGAACACCCACGCATCGAAAAAGTCTCCTTCACCGGCGGCACCACCACCGGCAAGAAGGTCATGGCCAGCGCCTCGAGCTCGTCGCTCAAGGAAGTCACCATGGAGCTGGGCGGCAAGTCGCCACTGATCATCTGCGCCGACGCCGACCTGGACAAGGCCGCCGACATCGCCATGATGGCCAACTTCTACAGCTCGGGCCAGGTGTGCACCAACGGCACCCGCGTGTTCATCCCGGCTGAAATGAAAGCTGCCTTCGAGGCCAAGATCGTCGAGCGCGTTGCCCGCATCCGCGCTGGCAACCCGGAAGACGAAAACACCAACTTCGGCCCGCTGGTCAGCTTCCAGCACATGGAAAGCGTGCTTGGCTACATCGCCAAGGGCAAGGAAGAAGGCGCACGCGTGCTGTGCGGTGGCGAGCGTCTGACCGCCGGTGATTTCGCCAAGGGTGCATTCGTGGCCCCGACCGTGTTCACCGACTGCACCGACGACATGACCATCGTCAAGGAAGAGATTTTCGGCCCGGTGATGAGCATCCTCACCTACGAAACCGAAGAAGAAGTCATCCGCCGCGCCAACGACACCGAGTACGGCCTGGCCGCCGGTGTGTGCACCAACGATATTACCCGCGCTCACCGCATCATCCACAAGCTGGAAGCCGGTATCTGCTGGATCAACGCCTGGGGCGAATCGCCGGCCGAAATGCCGGTCGGTGGCTACAAGCAGTCGGGCGTCGGCCGTGAGAACGGCGTCAGCTCGCTGGCTCAATACACTCGCATCAAGTCGGTCCAGGTCGAGCTGGGCGGCTACAACTCGGTCTTCTAAGGCCCTGTCCAGCCACGCCCGTGCCTCAGCGCACGGGCGTTCCTGCTCCTTGAACACCGCCAACACGAGGGTACTTTCATGTCCCAAGAATTCGATTACATCATCGTCGGTGCCGGTTCGGCCGGTAACACCCTGGCGACCCGCCTGACCGAAGACGCAGGCGTCACCGTATTGCTGCTGGAAGCCGGTGGCCCCGACTACCGCTTCGACTTCCGCACCCAGATGCCAGCAGCCCTGGCCTTCCCGCTGCAGGGCCGCCGCTACAACTGGGCCTACGAGACCGATCCAGAGCCGTACATGGACGGCCGCCGCATGGAATGTGGCCGCGGCAAAGGCCTGGGTGGCTCGTCGCTGATCAACGGCATGTGCTACATCCGCGGTAATGCCCTGGACTTCGATGGCTGGGCAGAACTGCCAGGCCTGGAAGACTGGACCTACCTGGACTGCCTGCCGTACTTCCGTAAAGCCGAAACCCGCGACATCGGCCCGAACGACTACCACGGCGGCGAAGGCCCGGTCAGCGTGACCACGCCGAAAGCCGGCAACAACCCGCTGTTCCACGCCATGGTCGAAGCCGGCGTGCAGGCCGGTTACCCGCGCACCGAAGACCTGAATGGCTACCAGCAGGAAGGCTTCGGCCCGATGGACCGTACGGTGACCAAGAACGGCCGCCGCTCCAGCACCGCCCGCGGCTATCTGGACCAGGCCAAGAAGCGCCCGAACCTGACCATCGTCACCCACGCCCTGACTGACCGCGTGCTGTTCGACGGCAAGCGCGCCATCGGCGTGACCTACCTGGTCGGTGACAGCGAAGAGCGCGTTGAAGCCCGTGCCCGCAAGGAAGTCATCGTCAGCTCCGGCGCCATCGCTTCGCCGCAGCTGTTGCAGCGCTCCGGCGTTGGTCCGCGCGCCCTGCTGGAAAGCCTCGACATCCCGGTGGTGCACGATCTGCCAGGCGTTGGCGAAAACCTGCAGGACCACCTGGAGCTGTACCTGCAGTACGCCTGCACCCAACCGGTGTCGCTGTACCCGTCGTTGCTGTGGTGGAACCAGCCGGCCATCGGTGCCGAGTGGATGTTCAACGGCACCGGCATCGGCGCCAGCAACCAGTTCGAGGCCGGTGGTTTCATTCGTACCCGCCCTGAATTCAAATGGCCGAACATTCAATACCACTTCCTGCCAGTGGCCATTAACTACAACGGCTCCAATGGCGTGAAGGAACACGGCTTCCAGGCACACATGGGTTCCATGCGCTCGCCTGCCCGCGGCCGCATCCAGGCCAAGTCGAAGGACCCGCGCCAACACCCGAGCATTCTGTTCAACTACATGTCCACCGAGCAGGACTGGCAGGAATTCCGTGACGGCATCCGCCTGACCCGTGAAATCATGGCCCAGCCGGCACTGGACCCGTACCGTGGCCGTGAGATCAGCCCCGGCGCGCACGTGCAGACCGATGAAGAACTGGACAAGTTCATCCGCGAGCACGCCGAAACCGCCTTCCACCCGTCCTGCTCGTGCAAGATGGGCACCGACGACATGGCGGTGGTCGACGGCGAAGGCCGCGTGCATGGCATGAAGGGCCTGCGTGTGGTCGATGCGTCGATCATGCCGCTGATCATCACCGGCAACCTCAACGCCACCACGATCATGATCGCCGAGAAAATCTCGGACAAGATCCGTGGCCGCAAGCCGCTGCCGCGCAGCACTGCCAAGTACTACGTGGCGGGCGATGCACCGGTGAAGGGCAAGCCGATGCGTGAAGTCAAGCAGGCGTAAGCATGCACCGGCCTCTTCGCGGCTAAAGCCGCTCCCACAGGGCTCACACAGGTTTTGAAAACTGTGCAGTACCTGTGGGAGCGGGTTCACCCGCGAAAGGGCCCACCGAGGCAACACCTGAAAAGGCACCCACCGCGGTGCCTTTTTTTCATCTGCAGAAACGCTTTACAGCCTGCCAATTCATCAGGTTAGAATCATTTGGCACGCGACCTGCTAGCGTCATGCTATCAAGTCCCCTCCCCCGCGGTCCCCGGAGTACCTGCCTTTGGATGCAAGCACCATCAACAGCCTGTTCCTGATCGGCGCATTGCTGGTGGGCGCAAGTATCCTGGTCAGTTCTCTGTCGTCGCGCCTGGGCATCCCTATCCTGGTCATCATCCTTGCGGTCGGCATGATCGCCGGCGTCGATGGTGGCGGCATCATCTTCAACAACTATCCGACCGCCTACCTGGTGGGCAACCTGGCGCTGGCCGTGATCCTGCTCGACGGTGGCCTGCGCACACGGGTGGCGAGCTTTCGCGTGGCGCTGTGGCCGGCGCTGTCGCTGGCCACCATTGGCGTAATGATCACCACCGCCCTCACGGGCCTGGTCGCCGCCTGGCTGTTCGACCTGAGCCTGATCCAGGGCCTGCTCATCGGCGCCATCGTCGGTTCCACCGACGCTGCGGCGGTGTTCTCGCTGCTCGGCGGCAAAGGCCTGAACGAGCGGGTCACCGCCACCCTGGAAATCGAGTCGGGTAGCAACGACCCGATGGCAGTTTTCCTCACCGTCACCCTGATCGACATGATCGCCAGCGGCCAGACCGGCCTGCACTGGAGCCTGCTCGCCCACCTGCTGCGCGAATTCGGCATCGGCGGGCTGGTGGGCCTGGGCGGCGGCTGGCTGATGCTGCAACTGGTCAACCGCATCAAGCTGGCTGGCGGCCTGTACCCCATCCTGGTGATCGCTGGCGGCCTGGTGGTGTTCTCGCTGACCAACGCCCTGCACGGCAGCGGATTCCTTGCCGTGTACCTGTGCGGCCTCGTGCTGGGCAACAAGCCCATCCGCAGCCGCCACGGCATCCTGCACATGCTCGACGGCATGGCGTGGCTGGCGCAGATCGGCATGTTCCTTGTGCTGGGGCTGCTGGTCACGCCACATGACCTGCTGCCCATCGCCCTGCCGGCGCTGGGCCTGGCGCTGTGGATGATCCTGGTAGCGCGCCCGCTGTCGGTGGTCGCCAGCCTGTTGCCGTTCAAGGCCTTCCACGGCCGTGAAAAGGCCTTCATTTCCTGGGTCGGCCTGCGCGGTGCGGTACCGATCATCCTCGCGGTGTTCCCGCTGATGGCCGGCCTGCCGGACGCCCAGCTGTTCTTCAACCTGGCCTTCTTCATCGTGCTGGTGTCGCTGCTGGTGCAAGGCACCAGCCTGCCGTGGATGGCCAAGCTGCTGAAAGTGACGGTACCGCCAGACCCGGCGCCGATCTCCCGCTCTGCCCTGGAAGTGCACATCACCAGCGAGTGGGAAATGTTCGTCTACCGCCTGGGTGCCGAAAAATGGTGCATCGGCGCCGCCCTGCGCGAGCTGAAGATGCCCGAAGGCACGCGAATCGCCGCGCTGTTCCGGGGCGAGCAACTGCTGCACCCGTCCGGCAGTACGGTACTGGAAGTAGGCGACATGCTCTGCGTGATCGGCCACGAGCACAACCTGCCGGCCCTGGGCAAACTGTTCAGCCAGGCGCCACAACGTGGCCTCGACCTGCGTTTCTTCGGCGACTTCGTGCTCGAAGGCGATGCCGAACTGGGTGCGGTGGCAGCGTTGTACGGCCTGAAACTCGACGGCCTGGACGCGAAAATGCCACTGGCCCAGTTCATCCGACAGAAGGTCGGAGGCGCTCCAGTAGTAGGTGACCAGGTCGAATGGCATGGCACGATCTGGACCGTGGCCACCATGGACGGGAACAAGATTCAGAAAGTAGGCGTCAGATTCCCCGAAGGAACGCGACCCGGACCAGGATTGTTCCTCTAAACTTCGTTTCTGCCGGATCCACAAGTAGTCTGCCTATGTCCCTGCGCGTGTACCTCCGCACAGCCCTGTTCGGGCTGTGCCTGTCTCTCTCGTTCGCCGCTGGCGCGGCCGAGCTTCCCACCACGACTAGCATCCAGAGCAGCCTGAACAAGATTTCCCAGCCCAAGGGTGCCGAGGCCGACCCCAAGGCTGCGCAACAGACACCGGAGCAGAAGGCCCAGCAACAGGTGCTGGAACAGACCCTGGCACTGCTGCTCAGCAAGGAAGACAGCGAAAAGAAGCTTGAGGCACTCAAGCAGCAATTGGCTGGCGCGCCCAAGGAAACCGCCGACAGCCAGCGCGAGCTGATCAAGCTCAAGGCCAGCAAGCCCCTGCCGGTGGCCCAACGCTACGCCACCCTGAACGTGCCACAGCTGGAGCAGATGCTCAGCGAGCGCAGTACGCAACAAGGCGAACTGCAAAAGGCACTGTCGGATGCCAACAGCCTGATCATCAACTCGCAGACCCGCCCAGAGCGGGCTCAGGCAGAAATCAGCAACAACCAGACACGCACCCAGCAGATCAACCTCAGCCTCAAGAGCGGCAAGGAGAACGGCAAGCCACTCAACAGCGACCAACGCAACAAGCTCAATGCCGAGCTGGCGTCGCTCAATGCCCTGACCTCGTTGCGCCGCCAGGAACTGGCCGGCAACGGCCTGCTGCAGGACCTGGGCAATGCCCGTCACGACCTGCTGATCGAGCGCGCCACACGAATGGAGCAGGAAATCCAGGACCTGCAATCGCTGATCAACGAAAAGCGCCTGGCCCAGTCGCAGCAGGCGGTCACCCAGCAGTCGATCGAAGCGCAGAAAGCCGGCGGCAGCACCCTGCTGGCCAACGAAAGCGCTGCCAACCTGAAACTGTCCGACTACCTGCTCAAGAGCACCGACCGCCTCAACGAGCTGACCCAGCAGAACCTGCGCAGCAAGCAGCAACTAGACAGCCTGACCCAGGCCGACCAGGCCCTCGATGAACAGATCAGCGTGCTCAAGGGCAGCCTGCTGCTGTCCAAGATCCTCTACAAGCAGAAACAGGCCCTGCCGCACCTGAAAGTGGACCGCGACCTGGCTGACCAGATCGCCGATATCCGTCTTTACCAGTTCGAAGTGAACCAGCAACGCGAGCAGATGAGCAGCCCCGCCGCGTACGTCGACAACCTGCTGCTCGGCCAGCCGCAGGAGCAGGTTACCCCTCAGCTGCGCAAGGCGCTGCTGGAGGTGATGATTACCCGCGTCGACCTGCTCGAACGCCTCAGCCGGGAGCTGTCGGCACTGCTCAACGAATCGATCACCTTGCAGCTCAACCAGAAGCAGCTGCTCGGCACCGCCCAGGGCTTGCGCACCACGCTCGAAGAGCAGATGTTCTGGATTCCCAGCAACAAGCCACTGGACTGGGAATGGCTGAGCCTGGTGCCAGCACGCTTTGCCGACCAGGTAGCCAGCCTGCCCTGGGGTTCGGGCCTCAAGGAACTGGCCGATGGGCTGGGCCAGCGCCCGCTGCTGTTCCTGCCCTTGCTGCTGGTGATCGGCGGCCTGCTGTGGCGGCGCAAATACCTGTACCAACGGCTGGGCAAGGTGCACCAGGACATCGGCCACTTCCGCCGTGACAGCCAGTGGCACACGCCCCAGGCGATCCTCATCAACATCCTGCTGGCAATGCCGGTCAGCCTGGGCCTGGCCCTGTGCAGCTACGCCCTGCAGATCGACGCCCGCGGACAGAATGCCAACCTCGGCGCCGCCCTCTGGCAACTGGCCCAGGCCTGGCTGGTGTTCTACACCGCCTACCGCATCCTCGCCCCGGGCGGCGTGGCGGAGATCCACTTCCGCTGGCACAAGCCGCAGGTCGAGTTCCTGCGCGGCTGGGTGCGGCGCCTGGGCACCGTGGTACTGGCACTGGTCGGTGTGGTGGCGGTGGCCGAACATCAGCCTTCGGCGCTGGCCGATGATGTGCTGGGTATCGGCGTGGTACTGACCTGCTACGCACTGATGGCCTGGCTGCTCAGCCGCCTGCTGCTCAGCAGCCCGGCACACCGCGACACCTCGCTGTTCCGCAAGGCCGTGGGCGTGGCCTTCACCGCCCTGCCCATCGCCCTGTTCGTGGCCGTGTGCTTCGGCTACTACTACACCGCGCTGAAACTTACCGACCGGCTGATCTATACCCTGTACCTGCTGCTGTTCTGGCTGGTGATCGAAGCCGCGTTCGTGCGTGGCCTGTCGGTGGCGGCACGGCGCCTGGCCTACCAACGCGCGCTGAGCAAGCGGGCGGCGGCCAAGGAAGGGCTGGATGGCGAGGTCATCACCGAAGAACCAACGCTGGATATCGAACAGGTCAACCAGCAGTCGCTGCGCCTGATCCGCCTGGCCCTGCTCGGCGGCTTCATCGCCGGCCTGTACTGGGTGTGGTCGGACCTGATCTCGGTGTTCGCCTACCTCAACAATTTCACCCTGTACGAGTACTCCAGCGGCACCGGTGCCACCGCCAGCATGGTGCCGATCAGCCTGGGCGACTTCCTCGGTGCGCTGGTCATCATCGGTATCACCTTCGCCCTCGCACGTAACTTGCCCGGCCTGCTCGAAGTCCTGGTGCTGTCGCGGCTCAACCTGGCCCAGGGCAGTGCGTATGCCACTACTACCTTGCTGTCCTATGTCATCGTCGGCGTCGGTATCGTCAGCACCCTGTCGACCCTGGGGGTCAGCTGGGACAAGCTGCAATGGCTGGTGGCCGCGCTGTCGGTGGGCCTGGGCTTCGGCATGCAGGAAATCTTCGCCAACTTCATCTCCGGCATCATGATCCTGTTCGAGCGCCCGGTACGGATTGGCGACACCATCACCATCGGCAACCTGTCGGGTACGGTGAGCAAAATCCGCATCCGCGCCACCACGATTACCGACTTCGACCGCAAGGACATCATCGTCCCCAACAAGACCTTCATCACCGGCCAGCTGATCAACTGGTCGCTGACCGACACGGTCACCCGGGTAACGCTGAAGCTGGGCATCGACTATGGCTCGGACCTGGACCTGGTGCGCGACCTGCTGCTCAAGGGCGCCCACGAAAACCCACGCGTGCTCAAGGACCCGGAGCCGATCGTGTACTTCCTCAACTTCGGTGAGAGCTCGCTGGACCACGAGCTGCGCATGCACGTACGCGACCTTGGCGACCGCAACCCGACGCTGGACGAGATCAACCGCTACATCAACCGCGAGTTCAAGGCCCACAACATCAAGATCTCGGTGCGACAGGTCGAGGTGTTTCTGATGGATCCGAAGGGCGGCAAACAGCAGCTGATTCCGGTGGAGCAGCCGAAACCGGATGGCACTGCTTCGGCCTGAGTGGGCTCTAATACTTTATTCTGTGCAGAATCCCTGCGAGGGCTTCGCCCTCGTGCGCGCCTGCTCCCACAAGGGCCGCGCCGCTCTCAGGCACTGCGCAATACCTGTGGGAGCGGGCTTGCCCGCGAAGGGCCGCAAAGCGGCCCCAGTCCATCAATTTCTGGAGCCGGCCCCGTGAAAGCCCTCGACCAACTCACCTTCGACAATCGCTTCGCCCGCCTGGGCGACGCGTTCTCCACCCAGGTCCTGCCCGAGCCCATCGCAGACCCACGCCTGGTGGTAGCGAGCGAGTCGGCCATGGCGCTGCTCGACCTCGACCCGGCCCAGGCAGAGCTGCCGGTTTTCGCCGAGCTGTTCAGCGGCCACAAGCTATGGGAAGAGGCCGACCCGCGGGCGATGGTCTATTCCGGCCATCAGTTCGGTTCCTACAACCCGCGCCTGGGTGATGGCCGCGGCCTGCTGCTGGCCGAAGTGCTGAATGATCAGGGCGAGCACTGGGACCTGCACCTCAAGGGCGCCGGCCAGACGCCCTACTCGCGCATGGGCGACGGCCGCGCCGTGCTGCGTTCCTCGATCCGCGAGTTCCTCGCCTCCGAGGCCCTGCACGCCCTGGGCATTCCCAGCAGCCGGGCACTGTGCGTGATCGGCTCGAGCACCCCGGTTTGGCGCGAAACCCGCGAAAGCGCGGCCATGCTCACCCGCCTGTCGCAAAGCCATGTGCGCTTCGGGCATTTCGAATACTTCTACTACACCAGGCAACCAGAACAGCAGCGGGTGCTGATCGACCATGTGCTGGAGCAGCACTATCCGGAATGCCGCGATGCCGAACAGCCCTACCTGGCCATGTTCCGCACCATCGTCGAGCGCAATGCCGAACTGATCGCCCGCTGGCAAGCCTATGGTTTCTGTCACGGGGTGATGAACACCGACAACATGTCGATCCTCGGCATCACCTTCGACTTCGGCCCGTATGCCTTCCTCGACGACTTCGACGCCAACTTCATCTGCAACCACTCCGACGACCGTGGCCGCTACAGCTACGCCAACCAGGTACCGATCGCCCACTGGAACCTCAGTGCGCTGGCCCAGGCGCTGACCACGGTGATCGAAGTCGAACCACTCAAAGAGACGCTGGGCCTGTTCCTGCCGCTGTACCAGGCACACTACCTGGACCTGATGCGCCGCCGCCTGGGCCTGACCACCGCGGAAGAAGACGACATGGCGTTGGTCGAGCGCCTGTTGCAGCGCATGCAGAGCGGTGGTGTGGACTACAACCTGTTCTTCCGCAAGCTGGGCGATCAGCCCGTGGCCGAGGCGCTGAAGGTGGTGCGTGACGACTTCATCGACCTGGCCGGTTTCGATGCCTGGCGGGCGGACTACCTGGCCCGCTGCGAGCGCGAAGCGGATAATGCCGAAGGGCGGCGTGAGCGCATGCATGCGGTGAACCCGCTGTATGTGCTGCGCAACTACCTGGCACAGAAAGCTATCGAAGCGGCCGAAGCGGGGGACTACAGTGAAGTGCGACAGCTGCATCAGGTGTTGAGCAAACCGTTCGAGGAGCAGGCCGGGATGCAGGGCTATGCCGAACGCCCGCCGGAATGGGGCAAGCACCTGGAAATCAGCTGCTCCTCCTGACCAACTCCGAACCCTGTGGGAGCTGGCTTGCCGGCGATAGGGCCCGAACAAACAACACAAGGAAACGACATGTCCGACCCACTGGTAATCCCCTGCCCCCACTGTAACGGCCTCAACCGCCTGCCCGCCGAGCGCCTGGGCGACGCGCCGAAATGCGGCCGCTGCAAACAGGACGTGCTGCTGAGCACCCCCTTCGAACTCACCGAAGCCAGCTACGCCAGCCAGATCAAAGGCGACCTGCCACTGCTGGTCGACATCTGGGCCGACTGGTGCGGCCCGTGCAAATCCTTCGCCCCCACCTTCGAACAGGCCGCCCGCCAACTGGCCGGCCGCTGCCGCCTGGCCAAGCTCGACAGCGAAGCCAACCGCAACCTGGCCGGGCAACTGGGCATCCGCTCTATCCCCAGCCTGCTGCTGTTCAAGAATGGCCGTGAAGTCAGCCGTCAGGCCGGGGCGTTACCACTCCAGTCGTTGCTGGAGTGGTTGCGTAACCAGGGGGTCTAAGCGTTCTCTTCGAGCAGCGAATGCAACTCGACAAACTGCTGGGTCAGCTTGTGCCTGGGCTCCAGGTGAATCAGCGGAAGGCTGGCATGGTGCGACTCACGCATCTTCACCGAGCTGCCCAGGTACACCGGTAGCACCGGGAGCCCTTCGGCCAGCAGCTCGTCGAGCATCTGCTGTGGCAGGCTGGCGCGGGACTGGAACTGGTTGACCACGATGCCTTCGACCACCAGGTCTTCGTTGTGGTCTTCCTTGAGTTCTTCGATCTCGGCCAGCAGGCCATACAGGGCCTGGCGCGAGAAGCTGTCGCAGTCGAAAGGAATCAGCACGCGATCGGCGGCGATCAGTGCGGAAACCGCATAGAAGTTCAGCGCTGGCGGGGTATCGATGTAAATGCGCTCGTAGTCCTCGTCCAGTTCGTCGAGCAACTTACGCAGCTTGTTGATCTTGTGCTTCGCCTCAAGCTTCGGCTGCAGATCGGCCAGCTCGGCCGTGGCGGTGACCACATGGAGGTTGTCGAACGGGGTTTCGTAGATATCGACCTGGTTCTTCTTGCTGAACGGCCCGCTGGACAGGCTTTGCTTGAAGAAGTCGGCGATGCCCATGGGGATATCGTCGCCGGTCAGGCCAGTCAGGTACTGGGTCGAGTTGGCCTGGGCATCCAGGTCGATCAGCAGGGTCCGATAACCTTCGCTGGCGCTCACAGCCGCCAGGTTGCAAGCGATGCTCGACTTGCCCACACCACCTTTCTGATTGAACACCACGCGCCGCATGATTGACCTCCGTGTATCAACGAATGCCCGAGTATGTGGCGCCGCTGCGGCAATGACCAGTGCCATTTGCCCGGAACAACTACACTGCCCCGCCAACCACCTGCCCCGTGAGCAACTCGGCAAATGCCCGTGCCATCGCCGACCCACCATGCTCGCGCTGCACCAGCCACACCGCCGACATCGCCCCTTCATCCAGCAGCGTGCGATAAACCACCCCCTCGATGCGCATCCGCTGGAACGACGCCGGCAGAACCGACACCCCAAGCCCTGCCGAAACCAACCCGATGATGGTCATCGCTTCCCCCGCCTCCTGGGCAAAATGCGGGCTGAAACCCGCCTGGCGCGCCAGGCTCAGCAACTGTGCATGCAACCCGCTGCCATAGCTGCGCGGGAAGAACACGAACGGCTCATTGGCCAGGGCGGCCATGTGCACGCCATGCTCCGTACCTTCGGCAAGTGGATGCGAGGCGTTGATCACCGCCACCAGCGGCTCGCGAAACAGTTCGGTGGCCATCAGCCCTTCCGGCAGCGGCATCGGCCGCATCAGCCCGACCTCGATGGACTCGTCGAACACCCCTTCCGCCACATCGCGGCTGCTCATTTCCTTGAGGTTCAGGTGCACCGCCGGGAAGCGCTGGCGAAACGCGTGGATGGCCTTGGGGATCTTCGAGGTGAACGGTGCCGAGGAGGTAAAGCCGATCTTCATCTCCCCCAACTCCCCCAACTGCGCACGCCGGGCGACATCGGCAGCCTTTTCCACCTGCGCCAGCACCTGACGGGCCTCCTCGAGGAACAATCGACCCGCCTCGCTCAGCTCGACCCGACGGTTGGTGCGCTCGAACAGCCGGGCACCCAGTTCCTGCTCCAGCGCCTGGATCTGCTGGCTCAAGGGCGGCTGCGAAATACCCAGTTGCTGGGCAGCGCGGCCAAAATGCAGCTCTTCGGCCACGGCGATGAAGTAACGCAAATGGCGCAGTTCCATGATCAGCTCCGAACAGGTCGCAAAACATCTCAAATAGGTCGAACAATATATTGGATCTAATCATTAGCCAGCTATATGCTTTTTTTCATTGCGCCAGAGGTACCCGCCCGTGAAAACTGCTGCAGCTGCCCTTCCCGCCGAGCCAGAACCTGCACCGCTGAACGAAATGTGGATCGAAAAAGGCACCCCCGCCTTCATGAAGACCGTGCTGGCGCTATTCAGCGGCGGCTTCGCCACCTTCGCCCTGCTGTACTGCGTGCAGCCGATGATGCCGTTGCTGTCGAAGGAATTTGCAATCAATGCGGCGCAGAGCAGCCTGGTGCTGTCGGTCTCCACAGCCATGCTGGCGTTCGGCCTGCTGATCACCGGCCCTATCTCCGACCGCATCGGGCGCAAGCCGGTGATGGTGTTTGCCCTGGTCTGCGCCGCCCTTTCCACCCTGGCCAGCGCGGTGATGCCGAGCTGGGAGCTGGTACTGGCCACCCGCGCCCTGGTCGGCCTGTCGCTGAGCGGCCTGGCAGCGGTGGCGATGACCTACCTGAGCGAAGAAATCCACCCGCAGCACATTGGCCTGGCCATGGGCCTGTACATCGGCGGCAACGCCATTGGCGGCATGAGCGGGCGCCTGATCACCGGCGTGCTGATCGACTTCGTCAGCTGGCACACGGCGATGCTGACCATCGGCGGCCTGGCCCTGGTGGCGGCGCTGGTGTTCTGGAAGGTGCTGCCCGAATCGCGCAATTTCCGCCCGCAGGCGATGAACCCACGCAGCCTGCTGGATGGCTTCGTCATGCACTTCAAGGATGCCGGACTACCCTGGTTGTTCCTCGAAGCCTTCCTGCTGATGGGCGCATTCGTCACCCTGTTCAACTACATCGGCTACCGCCTGCTGGCCGAGCCCTATCACATGAACCAGGCGCTGGTCGGCTTGCTGTCGGTGGTTTATCTGTCGGGCATCTACAGCTCGGCGCAGGTCGGCGCGCTGGCTGACAAACTGGGCCGGCGCAAGGTGTTCTGGGCCAGTATCGTGGTGATGGCGGGCGGTTTGCTGATGACCCTGGCCAGCCCGCTGGTGATGGTGATCGTCGGTATGCTGGTATTCACCTTCGGCTTTTTTGGCGCGCACTCGGTGGCCAGCAGCTGGATCGGCCGCAGGGCTTTGAAGGCCAAGGGACAGGCGTCGTCGTTGTACCTGTTCAGCTATTACGCAGGGTCGAGTGTGGCCGGTACGGCGGGCGGGGTGTTCTGGCACCAGTGGGGCTGGAATGGCATCGGGCTGTTCATTGGCAGCCTGCTGGCGGCGGCGTTGCTGGTGGCGCTGCACCTGAGCAGGCTACCACCGAAAACTGCTTGAGGCCCATTCGCGGGTAAACCCGCTCCCACAGGGACCGCGCTACAGCTGAGGGCAACGCTATACCTGTGGGAGCGGGTTCACCCGCGAAGAGGCCAGTGGCTCAGTTGATGATCTCGACCATATCCACATCCACCTCCCGGCTCATCAGGTGCTTCTCCACCTCACCGGTCAGCTTGACCTTGGTCTTGTCGTTGAACGGCGTCGGCGGCAGGTCTTCATCATCGATTTCCACGGTGATGGTGCCGGTGTTGTCCTTGAACTCGTACTTGTCGTCGTTGTTGATCTTCTTGGTCACGAAGCCTTGCAGCACCACTGGGGTGTCGTCGGCAGCATCGTTGGCCGCAGCTACGGTGGTGACGGACTGGGCACCGGGGCCGGTATAACCGGCAGCCAAGGCAGCTGTGCTGAACAAGGGGGCGAGGATCAACGCAAGATAACGTGCTTTCATAAGGATCAGGTCCTGTTTCGGTTTCGATGGGACCAGATTAACGACGATCGCTGAATTAAAACTTAATGCAACAAAAAGCCCGGCTCATGGCCGGGCTTTCGTGTTCAGAGATCAATTCACTGATGGTACTGCGCCGACAGCTCATGCACGGCGCTGATGAACACGCCGGCGTGCTCCGGGTCGACTTCCGGTGTGATGCCGTGGCCGAGGTTGAACACATGGCCTGTGCCGTGGCCATAGCTGGCCAGGATGCGCGCCACTTCCTTGCGGATTGCCTCGGGCTTGGCGTACAGCACGGTCGGGTCCATGTTGCCCTGCAGCGCAACCTTGTCACCCACGCGGCGGCGGGCGTCGCCGATCTCGCAGGTCCAGTCCAGGCCCAGCGCGTCGGCGCCGGCTTCGGCGATGCTTTCCAGCCACAGGCCGCCGTTCTTGGTGAACAGGATCACCGGCACCTTGCGCCCCTCGTGCTCGCGGATCAGCCCGCTGACGATCTTGCGCATGTAGGCCAGGGAGAACTCCTGGTAAGCCGCCGCCGACAGGTTGCCGCCCCAGGTGTCGAAAATCTGCACGGCCTGGGCACCAGCGAGGATCTGGCCGTTGAGGTAGCTGGTGACCGACTGGGCCAGCTTGTCCAGCAGCAGGTGCAGGGCCTGCGGGTTGTCGTAGGCCATGGCCTTGGTCTTGCGGAAGTCCTTCGACGAGCCGCCTTCGACCATGTAGGTGGCCAGGGTCCACGGGCTGCCGGAGAAGCCGATCAGCGGCACGCGGCCGTTGAGCTCACGGCGGATGGTGCTGACCGCGTCCATCACGTAGCCGAGGTCTTTCTGCGGATCGGGGATTGGCAGCGCCTCGATGTCGGCCGGGGTGCTGACGACTTTCTTGAAGCGCGGGCCTTCACCGCTTTCGAAGTACAGGCCCAAGCCCATGGCATCGGGGATGGTCAGGATGTCCGAGAACAGGATCGCCGCGTCCAGCGGGTAGCGGTCCAGCGGCTGCAGGGTGACCTCGCAGGCGAACTGCGGGTTCATGCACAGGCTCATGAAGTCACCGGCCTTGGCGCGGCTGGCGCGGTACTCCGGCAGGTAGCGGCCGGCCTGGCGCATCATCCACACCGGGGTGACGTCTACGGGTTGCTTGAGCAGTGCACGCAGGAAACGATCGTTCTTCAGGGCAGTCATGTCGGCATCCGGAAAAATAGTGCGGGCATTTTCTCAGACGCCAGCGCAAAAGGCACGGTCAAGGCCATGCGTTTTGTCTATTGGATGCCATGGATCAAGGATTTTTGTATACAAAAATGCCGTTGGGGCTGCTTTGCAGCCCATCGCGACACAAGGCCGCTCCTACAGGAAGTACGCGATCCCTGTAGGAGCGGCCTTGTGTCGCGATGGGCCGCGAAGCGGCCCCGACAATCAATCAGACTTCCAGGTAGTCCAGGATACCTTCAGCAGCAGTACGCCCTTCGAAGATAGCCGTCACCACCAGGTCCGACCCACGAACCATGTCGCCGCCGGCAAACACTTTCGGGTTGCTGGTCTGATGCTTGAACTTGCCCTTCTCCGGCGCAACCACGCGGCCCTGGCTGTCCAGTTGGATGCCATGCTGCTCGAACCAAGGCGCCGGGCTCGGGCGGAAGCCGAAGGCGATGACCACGGCATCGGCCGGCAGAATCTCTTCAGACCCCGGGATCGGCTCCGGGCTGCGGCGGCCACGGGCGTCCGGTTCGCCGAGACGGGTCTCGACCACCTTCACGCCTTCGACCTTGTCCTCGCCGACAATGGCGATAGGCTGGCGGTTGTAGAGGAACTTCACACCCTCTTCCTTGGCATTCTTCACCTCACGACGCGAACCCGGCATGTTGGCCTCGTCACGGCGATAGGCGCAGGTCACCGACTTGGCGCCCTGGCGGATCGAGGTGCGGTTGCAGTCCATCGCGGTGTCACCACCGCCCAGTACCACCACCTTCTTGCCCTGCATGTCGACGAAGTCTTCCGGCGACTTCTCGAAGCCCAGGTTGCGGTTGACGTTGGCGATCAGGAAGTCGAGCGCGTCATGCACGCCCGGCAGGTCCTCGCCCGGGAAGCCGCCCTTCATGTAGGTGTAGGTACCCATGCCCATGAACACCGCGTCGTACTCGGCGAGCAGCTGCTCCATGGTCACGTCCTTGCCCACCTCGGTGTTCAGGCGGAACTCGATGCCCATGCCGGTGAACACTTCACGGCGGTTGCTGAGCACGGTCTTTTCCAGCTTGAACTCGGGAATACCGAAGGTCAGCAGGCCGCCGATTTCCGGGTTTCGGTCGAACACCACCGGGGTCACGCCGGCACGTACCAATACGTCGGCACAGCCCAGGCCGGCCGGGCCGGCACCGATGATGGCAACACGCTTGCCGGTTGGCTTGACCTTGGACATGTCCGGGCGCCAGCCCATGGCGAAGGCGGTGTCGGTGATGTACTTCTCCACCGAGCCGATGGTCACCGCACCGAAGCCGTCGTTCAGGGTGCAGGCACCCTCGCACAGGCGGTCCTGCGGGCATACGCGGCCGCACACTTCCGGCAGGGTATTGGTCTGATGCGACAGCTCCGCCGCAGCCAGGATGTTGCCTTCGGAAACCAGCTTCAGCCAGTTGGGGATGAAGTTATGTACCGGGCACTTCCATTCGCAATACGGGTTACCGCAGCCCAGGCAGCGGTGCGCCTGCTCCACGGACTGCTGCGGCTTGAACGGCTCGTAGATTTCCACGAACTCCTTCTTGCGCTGGCGCAGCAGCTTTTTCTTCGGGTCCTTGCGGCCCACTTCGATGAACTGGAAGTCGTTGTTCAGACGTTCAGCCATTTTTCAAAACCTCTTTACCGCAGTTGCCAGCCTCAGGCTGCAAGCTGCAAGACGATCACTTGAGCACGACGGGCCCCGCGCACGGGGCCGTCACTTGCAGCTGTTGTTACTGTGGGTTGGCACGGGTGCTGGACAGCAGTTGCTTCAGGTTGGCTGCCTTCGGCTTGACCAGCCAGAAGCGCCGCACGTAGTCGTCCAGGTTGTCCGAGAGCTCACGCCCCCACTCGCTGCCGGTCTCTTCCACGTACTCGGCAAGGACCCGCGCCAGGTGGCTGCGGTAGGCCTCCATCGCTTCACCACTGATACGCTGGATTTCCACCAGCTCATGGTTGAGCTTGTCAACGAAGGTATTGTCCATGTCGAGCACGTAGGCGAAGCCGCCAGTCATGCCAGAACCGAAGTTGTAACCGGTCTTGCCCAGCACACAGACAAAGCCGCCGGTCATGTATTCACAGCAGTGATCGCCAGTGCCCTCGACAACAGCGTGGGCGCCGGAGTTACGTACAGCGAAGCGCTCGCCAGCAGTACCGGCGGCGAACAGCTTGCCGCCAGTGGCGCCGTACAGGCAGGTGTTGCCGACGATGGCGCTGTGCTGGGTTTCGAACGGGCTGCCGGCTGGCGGCACGATGGTGACCTTGCCACCGGTCATGCCCTTGCCGACGTAGTCGTTGGCGTCGCCTTCCAGGTGCAGGTTCAGGCCACCGGCGTTCCACACGCCGAAGCTCTGGCCCGCAGTACCTTTGAAGCGGAAGGTGATCGGCGCCGCAGCCATGCCCTGGTTGCCGTGCAGGCGGGCGATTTCACCCGAGACCCGCGCACCGATCGAGCGGTCGCAGTTGCAGATGTCGAGGCTGAACTCGCCACCGGCCTGGTCGCGGATGGCCGGCATGGCCATTTCCACCATCTTCTCGGCCAGCTCGCCCTGGTCGAACGGCGGGTTCTTGTCGACTTCGCAGAACTGCGGCTTGTCAGCCGGGATGTGCGAGCTGCCCAGCAGCGGCGACAGGTCCAGGTACTGCTGGCGCTCGGTGTCGCCTGGCAGCACATCGAGCAGGTCGGTACGGCCGATCAGCTCGCCGAGGCTGCGCACGCCCAGCTTGGCCAGCCACTCACGGGTTTCTTCGGCGACGAAGGTGAAGAAGTTGATCACCATGTCGACGGTGCCGATGTAGTGGTCCTTGCGCAGCTTGTCGTTCTGGGTGGCCACGCCGGTAGCGCAGTTGTTCAGGTGGCAGATGCGCAGGTACTTGCAGCCCAGTGCGATCATCGGCGCGGTACCGAAGCCGAAGCTTTCGGCGCCGAGGATGGCTGCCTTGATCACGTCCAGGCCAGTCTTCAGGCCGCCGTCGGTCTGTACCCGTACCTTGCCGCGCAGGTCGTTGCCGCGCAGGGTCTGGTGGGTCTCGGCCAGGCCCAGCTCCCATGGGGCGCCGGCGTACTTGATCGAGGTCAGCGGCGAAGCACCGGTACCACCGTCGTAGCCGGAGATGGTGATCAGGTCGGCATAGGCCTTGGCCACACCGGCGGCGATGGTGCCGACGCCGGCTTCTGCCACCAGCTTGACCGAAACCAGGGCCTGCGGATTGACCTGCTTGAGGTCGTAGATCAGCTGGGCCAGGTCTTCGATCGAGTAGATGTCGTGGTGCGGCGGTGGCGAGATCAGGGTCACGCCCGGTACCGCGTAACGCAGCTTGGCGATCAGGCCGTTGACCTTGCCGCCTGGCAGCTGTCCGCCTTCACCGGGCTTGGCGCCCTGGGCAACCTTGATCTGCAGCACTTCGGCGTTGACCAGGTACTCCGGGGTCACGCCAAAGCGGCCGGTGGCCACCTGCTTGATCTTCGAGCTCTTGATGGTGCCGTAGCGCGCCGGGTCTTCACCGCCCTCGCCAGAGTTGGAACGCGCGCCCAGGCGGTTCATCGCCTCGGCCAACGCTTCGTGAGCCTCCGGCGACAGTGCACCCAGCGAAATACCGGCGGAGTCGAAGCGTTTGAGGATCGCCTCCAGCGGCTCGATCTGCTCCAGCGGCAGCGGCTGGTCAGCCACTTTCACCTTCAGCAGGTCGCGGATCATCGACACCGGACGCTGGTCGACCAGCGTGGTGTATTCCTTGAACTTGGCATAGTCGCCCTGCTGCACGGCAGCCTGCAGGGTGTTGACCACATCCGGGTTGTAGGCGTGGTACTCGCCACCGTGAACGAACTTCAACAGGCCGCCTTGCTGGATCGGCTTGCGCGCGCTCCAGGCCTCGGCTGCCAGCAGCTTCTGGTCGCTTTCCAGGTCTGCGAAACGCGCACCCTTGATGCGGCTGGAAACGCCCTTGAAGCTCAGGCCGACCACTTCCTCGGACAGGCCGATGGCTTCGAACAACTGCGCGCCACGGTACGAGGCGATGGTGGAGATACCCATCTTCGACAGGATCTTCAGCAGGCCCTTGGAGATGCCCTTGCGGTAGTACTTGAAGACTTCGTCCAGGTCGCCCAGAACTTCGCCGGTACGAATCAGGTCAGCCAGCACTTCATAGGCCAGGTACGGGTAAACGGCCGAGGCACCGAAGCCCAGCAGCACGGCGAAGTGGTGCGGGTCGCGGGCGGTGGCGGTTTCCACCAGGATGTTGCTGTCGCAACGCAGGCCCTGTTCGGTCAGGCGGTGGTGTACCGCACCAACGGCCAGCGAGGCGTGCACCGGCAGCTTGCCAGGGGCAATGTAGCGGTCGCTCAGCACCAGCTGGGTCTTGCCAGCGCGCACTGCTTCTTCAGCCTGGTCGGCGATGTTGCGGATGGCCGCTTCCAGGCCGACGCTCTCTTCATAGTTGAGGTCGATCAGCTGGCGGTCGAAACCTTCGCGCTCCAGGTTCATCAGCGAACGCCACTTGGCGGGCGAGATGACCGGCGAGCTCAGGATTACCCGCGAAGCGTGCTCGGGGGATTCCTGGAAGATGTTGCGTTCGGCGCCCAGGCAGATTTCCAGGGACATGACGATCGCTTCGCGCAGCGGGTCGATCGGCGGGTTGGTCACCTGGGCGAACTGCTGGCGGAAGAAGTCGTACGGCGAACGCACGCGCTGCGACAGAACGGCCATCGGCGTGTCGTCACCCATCGAGCCGACCGCTTCCTGGCCCTGCTCGCCGAGCGGGCGCAGCACCTGGTCACGCTCTTCGAAGGTGACCTGGAACATCTTCATGTACTGCTTGAGCTGGTCAGCGTCGTAGCTGGCCACGCCCTGGTCATCGGTCAGCGTCGCCTGGATGCGCGTGGCGTGCTGACGCAGCCAGCGCTTGTACGGGTGGCGCGACTTCAGGCGGTTGTCGATGGCGTCGGTGTCGAGGATCTGGCCGGTTTCGGTGTCCACGGCGAAGATCTGGCCTGGGCCAACGCGGCCCTTGGCGATGACGTCCTCGGGCTTGTAGTCCCATACGCCGATTTCCGACGCCAGGGTGATGTAGCCGTTCTTGGTGGTCACCCAGCGCGCCGGGCGCAGGCCGTTACGGTCGAGCAGGCACACCGCATGGCGGCCCTCGGTCATGACGATACCGGCCGGGCCATCCCACGGCTCCATGTGCATGGAGTTGTATTCGTAGAAGGCACGCAGGTCGGCGTCCATGGTCTCGACGTTTTGCCAGGCTGGCGGTACCAGCATGCGCACGCCACGGAACAGGTCGATGCCGCCAGTGACCATCAGCTCCAGCATGTTGTCCATGCTAGAGGAGTCGGAGCCGACGCGGTTGACCAGCGGGCCGAGCTCTTCGAGGTCGGGGATCAGGTCGTTGGCGAATTTGGTGCGACGGGCCATGGCCCAGTTGCGGTTGCCGGTGATGGTGTTGATCTCGCCGTTGTGGGCGAGGAAGCGGAACGGCTGCGCCAGCGGCCATTTCGGCAGGGTGTTGGTGGAGAAGCGCTGGTGGAACACGCAGATCGCGGTTTGCAGGCGCTCGTCACCCAGGTCCGGGTAGAAGGCCGCGAGATCGCGCGGCATCATCAGGCCTTTGTAGATGATGGTCTTGTGCGAGAAGCTGCAGATGTAGTGGTCGGCGTCGTGGGCGTTGGCCACGGACGAACGGCGACGGGCACTGAACAGCTTGATGGCGAATTCCTGGTCGCTCAGGCCTTCACCGCCGATGAACACCTGCTCGATCTGTGGCAGGCGCTCAAGGGCCAGGCGGCCGAGCACGCTGGTATCGATCGGCACCTTGCGCCAGCCGACCAGTTTCAGGCCAGCAGCGAGGATTTCGCGGTCCATGTTGGCGCGGGCAGCTTCCGCTTTGACCGGGTCCTGGTTGAAGAACACCATGCCGACGGCGTACTGCTTGGGCAGCTCGACGGCGAAGTGCTCCTGGGCCACGGCACGCAGGAATTGATCGGGCTTCTGCATGAGCAGACCGCAACCGTCACCGGTCTTGCCGTCGGCGTTGATACCGCCGCGGTGGGTCATGCAGGTCAGTGCCTGCATGGCGGTTTGCAGAAGGTGGTGGCTCGGTTCGCCCGTCATATGGGCGATCAGGCCAAAACCACAGTTGTCCTTGAATTCTTCGGGATGGTACAGACCTGTTTTCATAGACACATTCTCACCAGGTTCACCTCTCAACGGAGGTAAATCTCTTTTTTAACAACCACTTACCATCCACGCCGATCAAACGCCAGCTTTTTTGCGGTGGCCATGGAAAACCATTGTTGCACAGCGACAGCGATGCTCACAAATTTTCATGTCTCACCATTGAAAATTTATGTCGCAATTTTGAATGTTTTTGCGCCATGCGCCGTGATAGCGGCTTGGCTCGAGTCTGAAGCGTTTCAGCCATGACTGCAAGTAAGGCTTGTGGCCGGCAGTCTGGGACAGAAAAGCCTGCCGCGTGACAACGCAGCAGGCTAGTCGAAAGTCAGTAATCGCTCAGCAACTGGGCGGCGGGGTGGTGCCGCCCGGAAGGTATCAGCGGGCCGAGGCCAGCTCTTGTTGGACGCTGGCGACGGTACGTGGCCAAGGTTTACCAGCCTGGACCTTCGCTGGCAAGTTCTTGATTGCCGCAACCGCTGCGTCGCGGTTGGCGAAGTTGCCGTAAGTGACTACGTACAGCGGCTTGCCCTGCAGGTTTTTCTTGAAGTAGCGATAGTCGCCACCTTGAGCCTTAACGAACGCCTGAGCCGAAGCCTCGGAGCTGGTACCCAGGATCTGCACCACGTAATTGCCCGGTTTCTGCCCGGCGTACCAGCCGCTGTTGCCGCTGCCACCGGCTGCCGGCTTCTCGACAGGCTTGGCGGCCGGCTTGGCCACGGCGACCTGGGTCGGTGCTGGTGCAGGCTTGGCAGGCGCAACCGGCTTGGCAGGTTGGGTTGCGACAGGTTTTGGCGTAGGCGCAACCGGCTGCGGTGGCGGCTGTACTGGCTGGGCTGGCGCCGCGGCTACTGGCTGGGCAGGTACCGGTGCCGGGCCCGCTGGCACACCTTGCGGCGGCGCGATGGTGGTCACGGTTGGCGGTGGGTTGCCTGGCTGCAGGGCGGTATCACCGGCCGGGCTGCCCTCTTCACCCTCGCCCATGCCCGCGGCCTGGGCCAGTGGCTCGCGCATCACCGGCTGCGACTGGCCAACCAGCGGCAGCGGCATCGGCTGGGACGAACCCGAGAACTCGATGGCGGGATTGCCACCATTGGCCTGGCCCTCGCCTAGCGGTAGCTGGGCCTGGGCGGCCGGCGCTTCGGCAGGCGCCTTGTCACCTTTCTTCGGCATCAACACCGCGGCCGCAACGGCGACCACAACCACAGCGGACAGCGCGAGCACATGTTTTTTAGGCATCTTGAACCCCATGGATGGTCGCTTGGCCGTCGAGCGGCTGGCGATCATGGCTTCGATCAAAGTGTCACGGGCGACCTGGTTGATGTTGCCAGGCCAGCCGTCGGAGTTTTCATGGATATCGACGATCTGTTCACGACTGAACACCTCGATGCCCCGGCCAGCACCTTCCAGGCGCTGCTCCAGGTACTCGCGGGTTTCTTCTTCACTGTAGGGGGCGAGTTCGATGATGTGGAAGCGTTCTTCCTCGATATTGATCTCGTCCAGCCCGGCAATCAGCGACGGCTCACCGAACAGGAACACGTGCGGGCGCCCTTCCGGTACACCCGCCGCCAATTCCAGCAACGCTTGGAGTGCCGACTCGTCGAGTTGTTCCGCATCGTCCACCAGCAAATACACTTCCTGGCCGGTCAGTGCCAGTTGCACCACCTTGGCCAGGATCGCCTGCATTTCGGCCTCGGCCACATCCAGGTTCTGTGCAACCTGGCCGAGTACGCTGGCGGCATCGCTGGCGCCACGGGCGGACACCACCACGCTCTGCACCGCCTGCTTGTTGGTACTGGCCACCAGGGCCTGGCGCAGCAGGGTCTTGCCACTGCCCAGCGGGCCGGTGACAACCAGCATCAGCTGGCTGTAGCGCGCCAGGTGATGCAGCTGGCCGAGCACGGGCTTGCGCTGGGCCGGGAAGAACTTGAAGCCGGGCACACGGGGCGCGAACGGATCATGGCTCAACTGGTAATGGTCGAGAAAGGCCTCATCGGCATGCAAACTGGTCATTGCGCTGTCACAACCTCAAAGCTGGGCCACGATCGCGCGGTAATCCGCCGACAACGTGGCCTGTAGAATCTCTTTCGGATAGTCGTCGGTCACCACGGCCTCGCCCATCTGGCGCAGCAGCACCAGACGCAGGCGGCCGTCGAGCACTTTCTTGTCGACCGCCATGTGCTCCATGAAATGCGCCGGGGTCATCTCCTGTGGTGGCACCACCGGCAAGCCTGCGTCCTGCAACAGGCGGATTCCGCGATCGCGCTCGGCCTGGTCGATCCAGCCAAGGCGCATGGACATCTCCAGAGCCATCACCGTGCCCGCCGCCACGGCTTCGCCGTGCAGCCACACGCCGTAACCCATGTGGGTCTCGATAGCATGCCCGAAGGTGTGCCCCAGGTTCAGCGTGGCGCGCACGCCAGACTCGCGCTCGTCGGCACCCACCACCGCGGCCTTGGCCGCGCAGGAGCGGCGGATGGCTTCGGTCAGCGCCACCGGGTCGAGGGCACGCAGTGCCTGCATATTGTCCTCGAGCCAGGCGAGGAACGGTTTGTCGCAGATCAGTCCGTACTTGATCACTTCGGCCAGGCCTGCGGACAGCTCGCGCGACGGCAGGGTCTTGAGGCTGGTGGTGTCGATCAGCACCGCATTGGGCTGGTAGAAGGCACCGACCATGTTCTTGCCCAACGGGTGGTTGATGCCGGTCTTGCCGCCGACCGAGGAGTCGACCTGGGACAGCAAAGTGGTCGGCACCTGGATGAAGTCGACGCCGCGCTGGTAGCAGGCGGCAGCGAAGCCGGCCATGTCACCGATCACGCCGCCGCCCAGGGCAACCACGGTGGTGCGGCGGTCGTGCCGTGCAGTCAGCAGGCCATCGAAGATCAGCTGCAGGGTTTCCCAGTTCTTGTGGGCTTCGCCGTCGGGCAACACCACCGGCAGCACCGAATAGGCCCCCAGGGTCTTGCTCAGGCGTTCGAGATACAGGGGCGCGACGGTCTCGTTGGAAACAATGGCAACCTGCCGCCCGGCAATGTGCGGCGCCAGCAACTCTGGCTGGTCCAGCAGGCCTTCGCCAATGTAGATCGGGTAGCTACGCTCGCCCAGGTCGACCTTTAGTGTCTGCATGTATCCCCACAATGTACTTGTGCGCGGCGCCGCTCGGGCACCTACGCGGTTACGTTGAACCTCGCCTCGGCGCTGGTGGCCGAGAATAGTCCCGGGCTAACGGGGCGGCAACTGCTGCAAGCGCTCGAGAATATCGATCACCACCATGCGTGGCGGCCGCTCGTCGGTTTCTACCACCAGATCGGCGATCTCGCGGTAGAGCGGGTCGCGGGCTTCCAGCAGGGCGCGCAAGGTCGCCTCGGGATTGGCGGTGCGCAAAAGGGGGCGATTGCGATCACGCGCGGTGCGACCAACCTGCTGTTCGACCGAAGCATGCAGATAGATCACCCGGCCACCCTGATGCAGGGCCTTGCGGTTGGCTTCGCGCATTACCGCGCCACCGCCGGTCGCCAAGACCACGCCATCGAGTGCGCACAGCTCGGCGATCATCGCCTGCTCGCGGTCACGGAAACCCGGCTCGCCTTCCTTGTCGAAAATCCACGGGATGTTGGCGCCGCATCGCAGTTCGATTTCCTTGTCGGAATCCTTGAACAGCAGGCGCAGCTCTTTGGCCAATAGGCGTCCGATGGTGCTTTTACCAGCACCCATGGGCCCCACAAGTATCAAATTTCGCACAGAATCAACGACTCACAGCAATCGCCTGGTCACTCATGATACGCGGAGTCAGGAAGACCAGCAGCTCGGATTTTTTCTCTTGTAATGCATCGCGTCGAAACAGCCGCCCAACATACGGCAGATCGCCGAAAAATGGCACCTTGTCGACCACATTGTTTTGCGAAGTCGAGTACACGCCACCGATCACGATCGTTTCTCCGTCCGTCACGCGAACCTTGGCATTGACCTCGTTCTTGCGGATCGGCGGTACGTTGTTCAGGGCATTGACGTAATCCGGCTCGTCCTTGGTCACCCTGACGGTCATGATCACCTTGTTGTCCGGAGTGATCTGCGGGGTCACTTCCAGCGACAACGAGGCTTCGCGGAACGCTACCGAGGTGGCGCCGCTCTTGCTGGTTTCCTGGTACGGCACCTCGGTGCCTTTGAGGATCCTGGCCGTTTCCTTGTCGGCCGTGACCACCTTGGGCTGCGAGATGATTTCGCCGTTGCCGCTCTTTTCCATGGCACTGAGTTCCAGGTCGAGCAGCACATCTCCACGCAACAGGCCCAGACCGATGCTGCCGCCCACCCGCTCCACCCCGAGATCGACGAACAGATCCTTGCCCGGGCGCGGGCTCTCGACATACAGCGGCCCACCCCAGCGCACCCCCAGGCTTTTCTCGTAATCGACGTTGGCCTCGACGATACGTGCCTCGATCGCCACCTGACGCACCGGCACATCCAGCTGCGCCACCAGTTGCCTCAGCTCGGCAAGGCGATCTGCCGGCTGGTGCACCACCAGCGTATTGGTGCGCTCATCGACACTGAGGCTGCCCCGACCGGTGAGGATGCCGTCATCCGCCAGGCTCGCCAGCAGCAGCTCTGCCAGCTCGGCGGCCTTGGCGTGATGAATGGGCAACAGCTCCCGACGCAACGGCTGCAACTGTGCATCCAGCGCCTGGCCCACATGGGCATCGACAGACTGCGCGGCAAACTCCGCCGCGGGCGCCACCAACAGCACATTGCCCTCCTGTCGCCGGGCCAAGCCCTTGCTGCGCAGCACCAGATCCAGCGCCTGGTCCCATGGAACATCCTCAAGGCGCAAGGTGACGCTACCCTGCACGGCATCGCTGGCAACCAGGTTGACACCGGCATAGTCAGCCAGCACCTGCAGCACCGAGCGCACTTCCACATCCTGGAAGTTCAGCGACAGTGGTTCACCCTGATAAGGCATTGCCGACGCCAGCGGGAACGGCAGCAGGGCTGCCAGCATCCATTTCATCAATCTTTTCATCGTCATCCGGGGCCTCCTTGCCCAGGTGCTTTGCCAGCGTGATGAACGCCGTGCGTTCATGCCACCCCCCTGCCATGAACAGCCGTTCGCGTACTTCGACCTGGGATTGATCAACTCTCGCCACCACCCCCTGGTCACGCCCGACCCGGTCCCCAGGGCGTACGCGATAGAGCCTGCCCGCCGCCATCAGCAGTGCTTCGTGTTCCGCTCCACGTGACAGGCTGCCGACCATCTCCAATTGCGCCAAAGGCACGCCGGCCAACCCGTCGCCCGCCAAGCGCGTCGCTCCAGACGCAAACGGGTCGACTGCAGGCGCTGCCGTCCCGCTGCTGGCAGGCATGCGCGCAAGCATCGCAGGCTGCGACACAGGCGCCAGCGCCTGATAGGCATCAACCCGCAACTGCAGGCGCAGCAGCCCAGGCTTGCCATCTGCTGGAGCCAGTTGCAGGTCACCGCTGCGCAACACACGCGCCTGACCCAACCAGTCACCCAGCCACTGGCGCAATGCCGCGTATCGCCCCACCACCTGTAGCTCCAGCGGCACCTTGCGGAAACCGGCCTGCCGTTCGTCTTCATGGACGTCGAAGCGTTCGATCAGCAAGCCATGCGCATGCCCCGAAGCCGCCAGGCGCTCGAGCAGGTCACTCATGCCCTCACCGGCCGCCAGGTGCCAGTGCGCCTCGCGCAAGCGTTGCTCGGCGATGGTTACCGACGCGTGGAGTTGCTCCAACTCGGCCAGCTGCACCGCGCCGGCTGAATGCTGTTCGTGCAACTCGGCGTGCCGGGCCTCCTCCTGCGCCTGCTGTTGCAGCGCTGCAGGCAGACGTATGGCGCAGCCCAGGCCGAACAACGCCAAGGCCACCAGCAATGGCGCCAGCTGCCTGAAGCGGCTGGAGCGCTCGGCCATGGCCAGCCAGCCGAGCACCTGTGCAGCATTCACGACCAGAACGCCGAAACGCGCGCCCCCAGCAGGAATTCATCGCCGCCTGGCAGGCTCCTGACGCGTTTGAGCTCCAGACCGGCCAGCGCACTCGAGCGACTCAGGTCACGCATGAACTGTGCGACCACGGCACCTGACTTGGCCAGCCCGGTGATCTGCAGATTGCCATCTTCCAGGCTGAGGTCGAGCAGTTGCACACCCACCGGCAACGCCCGCTCGAGGTCAGCGAAGACCCCGTCCAGCACATCCTGATGGGCGCGCAGTGCTTCCAGCGCCACCGCGCGTGCCAGCAGCGCCTCATGCTGCGCATGCATATCGGCCAGCGGCTGCAACTGCTCGCCCAACGCCTCAAGGGCTGCCTGGTGCCGGGTATTGGCCAGCGCCTGCTGCTCCCCGCGCTGGCGGGCCAGCTGGTCGACCAACATCACGCCACACAGGGCCAGTAGAGCGCCGGCGACCAGTTGCCTGCGGAAAGACCGCAACGCGGCTTGGCGCTGCCGTTCGCGCCAGGGCAGAAGGTTCAGCCGCATCATCGACGCAATCCTCCGAGAGCCAGGGCGCAAGCCAGAATCATCGCACCATCGACGCGTTCCAGGCGCGCCAGGTCAGGCACCAGGCGACACGGAAGGTTCAGCTGGGAGCCGAGGCTTTGCAACTGGCCCGCTTCGACCGGAGAACAGCTGGCAATCAACAGGCATTCCGGCAAAGGCTCACCGGCGAGCAAGGCCAGCAGGCGCTCTGGCAGCGCCCCGGTTATCGTCGACAGCCCCAGGCTCAGCTCACGCCGTTGCTGCGGCTGCCCCGAATGCCAACCATAAAGGATGGTGCTGTGCGCCTCGATACGCAGCAACGCCGAACTCTGGTGCCGGCCCTGCGGCAGCATGCGCCCCAAGGCAATGCTGTCGACCTCCACGGCCTCCAGTTGCAGCCCTGCCTCCTCGACGATGCCTTCAAGTGGCGCCAGTGCGCTCTGCCGACATGCCGCCACCATCACCTCGGCGCAGCCTGGCTGGACGCGAGAACCTCCCAGGACCTGAAAATCCAGGGCCAGGTCTTCCAGCGGAAATGGAAATAGCCGTTCGGCGTCAGCCAGCAGCTGCGCCTCCACTTCTGTACCGCCCTGTTCCACTGGCAGGTGGCACAGCTTGCAGATCACTTGATTACCCGGCAGTGCCAGCGCGACCCGGCGCTGTCTGAGGCCGCTGCGCCTGTAGGCGCGCCTCAAGGCAGCCGCCACAGCGCCAGGCTCTGCCGCCCAATCACTGCCAGCCAATGATTCGAACGGTTCTTGTACCGAGGCAAGCACCCGGCAGCGCCGGTTACGCCGCTGCAGTTGCACAATCCGAACGGAGTCAGGGGCAATTTCCACCCCCACGAGTGAACCGGCATCCTTGCCGAAGCGTCCTAGCATCGTGGCATCCTTGTTTTCTGTCGCCGCCATCTTTCGCGGCTACCTGCCCCAACCCCGCGTCAGCACTAGGCCGCGCCTGCCCATCGAGGCGACGGGCAGCCTGGCCGGTAACCCGGAGAGGCGAAAAAATGCTTATAATGCCCAGCGTTTTTTGGTCCGCCGGACCTGCGTGCAATCCACTCCCAACCTGGACACCGAAAAGCCTTGATACGTCTGCTGAAGTTCTTCTGGTGGTCTTCCGTCGCAGTCATCTGCGCGCTCGTACTCGGTGTGAGCGGTGCGTTTCTGTATCTTAGCCCCAACCTGCCCTCGGTCGAGTCGCTCAGAAGCATCCAGTTGCAGATCCCCCTCAGGGTGTACAGCAGCGACGGCAAGCTGATTGCCGAGTTCGGCGAAATGCGTCGCTCACCGATCCGCTTCGAGGAAATTCCCCCACAATTCATCCAGGCGCTTCTGTCGGCCGAGGACGACAACTTCCTCAATCACTACGGTGTCGACCCCAGCAGCCTGATGCGCGCCGCGACCCAGTTGGTGAAAACCGGCCATATCCAGACCGGCGGCAGTACCATCACCATGCAGGTGGCGAAGAACTTCTTCCTCACCAGCGAGCGCAGCTTCTCGCGCAAGACCAACGAAATCCTGCTGGCCCTGCAGATCGAGCGTGAGCTGACCAAGGACGAGATCCTCGAGCTGTACGTGAACAAGATCTACCTGGGCAACCGCGCCTACGGTATCGATGCCGCCGCGCAGGTGTACTACGGCAAGTCGATCCGCGACGTGAGCCTGGCGCAGATGGCGATGATCGCCGGCCTGCCCAAGGCACCATCGCGCTTCAACCCGCTGGCCAACCCCGTACGCGCCAAAGAGCGCCGCGACTGGATCCTCGGCCGCATGTACAAGCTGGGCAAGATCGACGAAGCCAGTTACCAGGCGGCCCTGGCCGAGCCGCTCAACGCCAGCTACCACGTGCCCACGCCCGAGGTGAATGCACCTTACATCGCCGAAATGGCCCGCGCCGAAATGGTCGGCCGCTACGGCAGCGACGCCTACACCGAAGGTTTCCGCGTCACTACCACGGTACCCAGCGACATGCAGGAAATGGCCAACAAGGCCATCCTCAACGGCCTCTCCGACTACGATGAGCGCCACGGCTACCGCGGCCCCGAAGCACGCTTCCCGGGCCGCACCCAGGCAGCCTGGCTGCAGGAACTGGGCAAGCAGCGCAGCCTTGGCGGCCTGGAGCCGGCCATCGTCACCCAGGTCGAAAAAACCGGCCTCAAGGTCCTGACCCGCAGCGGCCAGGAAGAGCAGGTGGCCTGGGACACCATGAAATGGGCGCGCCCGTTCATCAACAGCAACTCCCAGGGCCGTGCGCCGCAGTCACCGGCAGATGTGGCTCAGGTTGGCGACCTGGTGCGCGTGCAGCGCCTCGAGGATGGCAAGTTCAAGTTCAGCCAGGTACCTGGCGCGCAGAGTGCGCTGGTCACCCTCGACCCTTACAACGGCGCCATCCGCGCCCTGGTCGGCGGTTTCTCGTTCGAGCAGAGCAACTACAACCGCGCCATGCAGGCCAAGCGTCAGCCGGGCTCGAGCTTCAAGCCGTTCATCTACAGCGCCGCACTGGACAGTGGCTACACCGCATCCAGCCTGGTCAACGATGCACCAATCGTGTTCGTCGACGAGTACCTGGACAAAGTCTGGCGACCGAAGAACGACACCAATACCTTCCTTGGTCCGATCCGCATGCGCGAAGCGCTGTACAAGTCGCGCAACCTGGTGTCGATCCGCCTGCTGCAGGCCATGGGCGTAGACCGCACCATCGACTACATCGCCAAGTTCGGCTTCAACAAGCAGGACCTGCCACGCAACCTGTCGCTGGCACTGGGCACCGCCACCCTGACCCCTATGGAAATCGCCACAGGCTGGAGTACTTTTGCCAACGGCGGGTACAAGATCACCCCGTACCTGATCGAACGCATCGAAAGCCGCAGCGGCGAGACGCTGTTCACCGCCAACCCGGCTCGGGTACCGCAAGGTACCGAGGACCAGGCGGGTGTGGCCGCGCCCGAACAGCCGATCAGCACAACCGCCATGCCTGGCGAGGCACCCGCTGCCTTCAGCCAGGTGGCTTCTGCACCGCAGGCGCCGGCCGTGGCCGAGCGGATCATCGACGGTCGCACCACCTACATCCTCACCAGCATGCTGCAGGACGTGATCAAGCGCGGCACCGGCCGCCGGGCGCTGGCCCTGGGCCGCACCGACCTGGCAGGCAAGACCGGTACCACCAACGAGTCCAAGGACGCCTGGTTCTCTGGCTACAATGCCGATTACGTGACCACCGTGTGGGTCGGCTTCGACCAGCCCGAAACCCTTGGGCGCCGCGAATACGGCGGCACGGCGGCACTGCCTATCTGGATGAGTTTCATGGGCGCGGCACTCAAGGACAAGCCTGAGCATGCGCCGGCGGAGCCGGAAGGCATCCTCAGCCTGCGCGTCGACCCGGTCAGCGGCCGTGCCGCTTCGCCGAGCACGCCGAATGCCTACTTCGAGCTGTTCAAGGCCGAGGACTCGCCGCCGTCGGTGGACGAACTGGGCACTGGCGCGGCGCCAGGCAGCCCGTTGCCGGCGGATGAAGCGGCGCCGATGGATCTGTTCTGACCAGATGTAAAGCCGGGGGGCGCTTTGCGCCCCTATCGCGACACAAGGCCGCTCCCACAGGAAACGCCTAGCCCTTGTGGGAGCGGCCTTGTGTCGCGATGGGCTGCAAAGCAGCCCCAGAATCCGACAGGCAGCCAAAAATAGCAGCATGGCGCATCGCCAAACAAAAAGCCCCGGCTCATACGAGCCGGGGCTTTTTTGTGTCGCCAGGCAGCAATCAGCCTTTGAACACGTCATCCACGCTGGTCAGCGGGTAGTGCTTCGGATACGGCAGAGTTGCCACGCCGGATTCGATGGCGGCCTTGGCCACAGCGTCGGAAACGACGGTGATCAGGCGTGCGTCCAACGGCTTCGGAATGATGTACTCACGACCAAATTCCAGAGCCTGTACGCCGTAGGCGTCGCACACTTCCTTCGGCACTGGCAGTTTGGCCAGATCTTTCAGGGCGATGGCGGCGGCGATTTTCATTTCTTCGTTGATGCGCTTGGCGCGAACGTCCAGGGCACCACGGAAGATGAACGGGAAGCCCAGTACGTTGTTGACCTGGTTCGGGTAGTCGGAACGACCGGTAGCCATGATCACGTCGCTGCGAGTGGCGTGCGCCAGCTCTGGCGAGATTTCCGGGTCCGGGTTCGAGCAGGCGAACACGATCGGGTTGGCAGCCATCGACTTCAGGCCTTCGGCGCTCAGCAGGTTCGGGCCGGACAGGCCTACGAACACGTCAGCACCGTCGAGGGCGTCAGCCAGGGTGCGCTTGTCGGTGGCGTGGGCGAACTGCGCCTTGTACTGGTTCAGGTCATCACGGCCAGCGTGGATCACGCCGCTGCGGTCGATCATGTAGATGTTTTCGACCTTGGCACCCATGCTTACCAGCAGCTTCATGCAGGAGATGGCGGCAGCGCCGGCACCCAGGCAGACGATCTTGGCGTCTTCCAGCTTCTTGCCGGCGATTTCCAGGGCGTTGATCATGCCGGCCGCGGTCACGATGGCGGTACCGTGCTGGTCATCGTGGAATACCGGGATGTCGCACTGTTCGATCAGGGTGCGCTCGATTTCGAAGCACTCAGGCGCCTTGATGTCTTCGAGGTTGATGCCACCGAAGGTGATCGAGATGCGGCGAACGGTGTCGATGAACGCCTGCGGGCTTTCCGACTCCACTTCGATGTCGAACACGTCGATACCGGCGAAACGCTTGAACAGAACACCCTTGCCTTCCATGACCGGTTTGGAAGCCAGTGGGCCGAGGTCACCCAGACCGAGGATGGCGGTGCCATCGGAAATCACCGCAACCAGGTTGCCTTTGCCGGTGTATTTGTAAGCCAGCTCTGGATCACGGCCGATTTCACGCACGGGCTCAGCAACACCTGGGCTGTAGGCCAGGGCGAGGTCACGGGCGGTGGCTGTGGGCTTGGAGAGTTCGACGCTCAGTTTCCCCGGACGAGGTTGAGCGTGATATTCGAGAGCGGCGGTTTTCAGGTCTGACATGGTGGGCATTCCGCTATTTACTGTTCTGACGGACCGCCGAGGATACGCAAAGAGCCGGGGAGCCACAAGACTGGTCGGTCACTTGTGTCAAGGCCTTTAGCCTACGACTTTACGCTATAACCCACGGGGCATACGCCTAACAGTGTGTACAATCCAATAGCGAAATGTCTACATCTTTTAGCCTGAAATGCGCTCCAACATGCTCGGATCGGTCAACGGCAACAGCCAGCGTCGCTGCCCGGGCTTGAGGCCGCCCTTGCGGGAACGATCCAGCACCCAGCCACGCGCCTCGACTTGGCGTCCCTTGAGGTTATCGAAGAAGCTGGCGGGGAAGTTGCGTTGTAGACGAGCGGGAACCTGCAGCACCACCGCACCGTCCAGGTTCAGCCAGACCCCGCCACGGTTGCGCTCCACGCCTTCGATGCGGCCCGCAATGACCGCGAAACCCGACTGCCGGACGTCCCCTGCACGCACCACCGGCGAACGACGCCACAGCCCGGAGCCAGCCTTGCGCGCAGCCTGCTCGGCAAGCTGCTGGCAAGCGCTGAGGCGCACATTGGGGGCAACCGCGACGCGATAGCCCAAGCCCTCGCTGAGCAGCTGTGCTTCGATATTGTCGCCATTGCGGCCGTAGATATGCGCCAGCGTGCGGCCGTATTTGTCCTTGGACTCGACGCCCGGCTCCAGCCCGACACGCCCATCGCTGGCCTTGACCAAGGCCTGCAAACGCTGCCTGGCAGCCTCGGCATAGGGCTCGCTGGTGCGCCCGTTACGGCCAATTTCCGGGGCATTGATGCCGATCAATCGCACGCTGCGGCCATCGACCAGGCGCAAGGTATCGCCATCGACCACCTGGCGCACCGCCACCTGCTGAGGGCTGCCTGGTAGCGGGCAGAACGCCAGGGCCGGGAAATGCCAGATGACGCCCATAAAAAAGGCGCCCACAAGGGGCGCCTTTTTTTGCAGCAATGCGAAACCCGAGGGGTTCGCCATGCGCATGATTACTTCTTGGTACCGAACATACCGAAGCGATCGGCGAACTTCTGTACGCGACCACCGGTGTCCAGGACTTTCTGCTTACCGGTGTAGAACGGGTGGCACAGGTTGCAAACGTCGATCGCCAGGGTGCTGCCCAGGGTCGAACGGGTTTCAAACTTGTTGCCGCAGCTGCAGGTGACTGCAACTACTTCGTAGTTCGGATGAATATCTGCTTTCATGGTCACTTCCTCGAGCTGCGTGCCGCCACCCAACACCAATTGTTGAATACCGCACGTAATTAGGCGGCGAATAATACCAGAGCATCACGCCAACGCAAGTTGTCGCTTGCACCGACCGTCGTCTGCTAGGCTCGCCAGTCTTTGAAACGCCCTCCGAGACTTTCCGCGTGTCCGACGTCATCCTGCGCCTTGCCCTGCCCTCCCCGCTGCGTCGCCTGTTCGACTACAAGGCACCGGCAAGCATGGCGCGCCAGGCCTTGACTCCGGGCATGCGCATTCGCGTGCCGTTCGGCCGCCGCGAAATGATCGGGGTGCTGGTGGAGGTGTGCGAGCAAAGCGAAGTGCCCGCCGACAAGCTCAAGCCGGCCAGCGCCCTGCTCGACCCGGTATCACCGATCCCGCCGTCGCTGTTCAAGTTGTGCTTGTGGACCGCCCAGTACTACCAGCACAGTCTGGGGGACACGCTGAGCTGGGCCTTGCCGACCCTGCTGCGCCAGGGCGAACCTGCCGAGATGCGCCAGGAGCGCTTCTGGCACGTCGCCCCCGGCGCCCGCCTGGAAGACCCGCGCATCGCCCGCGCTCCGCGCCAGCGCGATGCCCTTAAGACCCTGGCCCAGCACCCGCATGGCGTGGCCCACAGCCTGCTGGCCAAGCTCAATCTGAACAAGGACAGCCTGGACCTGCTGCTGGCCAAGGACCTGGTGCAGATCGAGGTCCGCCGCCATCTGCCGGCACTGCGCCACGAACACTGGCTGGCACAGCCGGAACTACCGCTCAACGAAGAGCAACGCGATGCCTTCGACGCCGTGCGCGAAGGCTTTGGCGGCTTTGGCGCCTTCCTACTGGCCGGTGTCACCGGCAGCGGCAAGACCGAGGTGTACCTGCAACTGATCCGCGAAACACTGGAAGCCGGCAAGCAGGCCCTGGTACTGATCCCGGAGATCAACCTCGGCCCGCAGACCCTGGCCCGCTTCGAGCAGCGCTTCAACGCCCGCATCGCCCTGCTGCATTCGGCGGTGAACGACCGCGAACGCCTGGATGCCTGGCTGGCAGCCCGGGACGGCGAGGCCGACATCATCATCGGCACCCGCTCGGCACTGTTCACGCCGATGAAGAACCCCGGCCTGATCATCATCGACGAGGAGCACGACGGCTCCTATAAACAGCAGGAAGGCCTGCGCTATCACGCCCGCGACCTGGCGCTGGTACGTGCCCACCAGGAAAACGTCCCGATCCTGCTCGGTTCCGCCACTCCATCGCTGGAAACCCTGCACAATGCCCTGACCGGTCGCTACCGCCTGTTGCGCATGAACCAGCGCGCCGGCGGTGCCCGCCCGCCACGCATGCTGCGCCTGGATGTGAAGAGCCTGCCGCTGGACAGCGGTATCAGCGGCCCACTGCAGCAGGCCATCCGCCAAACCCTGGAGGCAGGCCAGCAAGTGCTGGTATTCCTCAATCGCCGCGGTTTCGCCCCGACCTTGCTGTGCCATGATTGCGGCTGGCTGTCCGAATGCCCACGCTGCGATGCACGCATGACCGTGCACCAGCGCTCCGGCGTGCTGCGCTGCCACCATTGCGGCTATGACGAGCGCCTGCCGCAGCAGTGTCCGCAGTGTAACCACGTTGACCTGCGCCCGGTCGGCGCCGGCACCGAGCGCGCCGAGGAGCGCCTGAAAGTGTTGTTCCCGGATTACCCGATCCTGCGTGTGGACCGCGACAGCACCGCGCGCAAGGACGCCATGCACAACCTGTTCAGCACCATCCAGCGCGGCCAGCCGAGCATCCTTGTCGGCACCCAGATGCTCGCCAAGGGCCATCACTTCCCGCGGGTGACCCTGGTGGCCATCCTCGATGCCGATGGCGGGCTGTTCTCCGGCGACTTCCGTGCCAGCGAACGCATGGCACAGTTGATCGTGCAGGTCGCCGGGCGGGCCGGGCGGGCCGAAGAGCCCGGCAAGGTCATCATCCAGACCCACCTGGCCGACCATCCACTGCTGGTGCAGCTTACCGAGCAGGGCTACTTCGCCTTCGCCGAGCAGGCCCTGGACGAACGCCGCGCCGCCGGGCTGCCGCCTTACTCGCACCTGGCGCTGCTGCGCGCCGAAGCGCACAAGCCCGGGCAAGCCGAAGGTTTCCTCGACGAGGCCTGCGCCGCCGCCGAGCGCCTGGTGGCCGAACAGCGCCTGCCCGGCATCGAGCTGCTGGGGCCGGTGCCAGCACCGATGGAGCGCCGCGCCGGGCGCTTCCGCGCACAACTGTTGATACAGGCCAATACGCGGGCGCCTTTGCATCGACTGATCAGCGCCTGGTTGCTAGTGTTGGAGCAGATGCCGAGCGGGCGCCAGGTGCGGTGGTCGCTGGATGTCGACCCGGTAGACCTGTACTGAATCGACCGGCCTCATCGCCGGCAAGCCAGCTCCCACAGGTTGCGCGCACTCTTCTGTGGGAGCTGGCTTGCCGGCGATGAGGCCCTCGAACACAACATGGAACCCTTGATGGTTGCACCCCAAAGGTTGGCAACCCGCCCCCAGCCACGGATAATGCCCAGTTTTTCCACCTGCGCATCCAAGCGCTCCACCGCGCTTGCGGTCGAAAAGAGATCCCCATGAAAGACACCATTCGCCAGCTGATCCAGCAAGCCCTCACCCAACTCGTCACCGACGGTGTGCTGCCTGAAGGGCTGTCGCCGGCGATCCAGGTGGAAAACGCCCGGGACAAGACCCACGGCGACTTCGCCAGCAACATCGCCATGATGCTGGCCAAGCCGGCCGGCATGAAACCGCGCGACCTGGCCGAGAAACTGATCAATGCCCTGCCGGCCAGCGCCGACATCAGCAAGGTCGAAATCGCCGGCCCCGGCTTCCTCAACTTCTTCCAGAACACCGACGCCCTGGCCAACCGCCTGGATGCCGCACTGGCCGACGCCCACCTGGGCGCGCGCAAGGCCGGCCCTGCGCAAAAGGTTGTGATCGACATGTCGGCACCCAACCTGGCCAAGGAAATGCACGTCGGCCACCTGCGTTCGACCATCATCGGTGACAGCGTGGCGCGCGTGCTGGAGTTCCTCGGCGATGACGTGATCCGCCAGAACCACGTGGGCGACTGGGGCACCCAGTTCGGCATGCTGCTGGCCTACCTGGAAGAAAACCCGATCACCAGCGACGAGCTGTCGGACCTGGAAAACTTCTACCGCGCCGCCAAAAAGCGCTTCGACGAATCCGAAGAGTTCGCCACCCGTGCCCGTGGCCTGGTGGTCAAGCTGCAGGCCGGCGACCCGGACTGCATGGCCCTGTGGACGCGCTTCAAGGACATTTCGCTGTCGCACTGCCAGAAGACCTACGAGCTGCTCAACGTCAAGCTGACCATGGCCGACGTGATGGGTGAAAGCGCCTACAACGACGACCTGGCCAACGTGGTCGCCGACCTCAAGGCCAAGGGGCTGCTGGTCGAAGACCAGGGCGCCCAGTGCGTGTTCCTCGACGAGTTCAAGAACAGCGAAGGCGAGCCACTGCCGGTGATCGTACAGAAGGCCGACGGCGGCTACCTGTACGCCACCACCGACCTGGCTGCCGTGCGCTACCGCAGCAACGTGCTCAAGGCAGACCGCGCCCTGTACTTCGTCGACCAGCGCCAGGCCCTGCACTTCAACCAGGTGTTCGAAGTTGCAAGACGCGCAGGCTTCGTGGGCCACCCGATGCAGATGGAGCACATGGGCTTCGGCACCATGAACGGTGCCGATGGCCGCCCGTTCAAGACCCGTGACGGCGGTACCGTGAAGCTGATCGACCTGCTCACCGAGGCCAAGGAACGCGCCTACGCGCTGGTCAAGGAAAAAAACCCGAGCCTGGCCGACGAAGAACTGCGCCACATCGGTGAAGTGGTTGGCATCGGCGCTGTGAAGTACGCCGACCTGTCCAAGCACCGCACCAGCGACTACAGCTTCAACTTCGAGCTGATGCTCAACTTCGAAGGCAACACCGCGCCTTACCTGCTGTACGCCTACACCCGCGTGGCCGGCGTATTCCGCAAACTGGGCAAAGGCTTCGATGAAGTCGATGGCAACATTGTGCTGCAGGCTGCCCACGAGCAGGACCTGGCCGCGCGCCTGGCGCAGTTTGGCGAAATCCTCAACAACGTCGCCGACAAGGGCACGCCGCACGTGCTGTGCAGCTACCTGTACGACCTGGCCGGCCTGTTCTCCAGCTTCTACGAGAACTGCCCTATCCTTGCAGCCGAAACCCCGCAGCAGCAGCAGAGCCGCCTGCGCCTGGCGGCCCTGACCGGCCGCACCCTCAAGCAAGGTCTGGAACTGCTCGGCCTGGAAACCCTGGAGCGCATGTAAGTTGGCTGCCAAGAAAAAACCTGCACCCAAACGCGGCGCCAGCCGCCAGACGGCGCCGGCCAAGCAGCCGATTCCCGGTTGGGTATGGCTGGCGGTCGGCCTGACCGTAGGCGCGTTCATCGTGTTCCTGATGAAGCTCGAGCCTGGTGGCGAAGACATCAAGCGCACCAAGCCGGAGCAGCAGAAAGCGGACAAAGTGGCCGAAGCCGGCAAGTCGGCGCAGCCCACTCCGCAGCAGCCTGTGAAGCCGAAGTACGACTTCTACACGCTGCTGCCGGAGTCCGAGGTGATCGTGCCGCCGGAGGCCGTACCAGAGAAGACACCACCCGTCCCGGCCCAGCCGGTGACCCCGGTGACGCCAGCCGAAGCGGCAAAGATCGACACGGCGCGAGCCCAGGCAGCATTGATGGGCCAGACACCGCCACCGGCACCGCCAGTCATCAAGCCGGCGGCGACCACCCAGTTCTTCCTGCAGGCCGGCTCGTTCCGCAAGCAGGCCGATGCTGACAAGGTGCGCGCGCAGATCATCCTGCTGGGGCAGTCGGTAAAGGTAGAGTCGGGCACGGTCAAGGACGAAACCTGGTACCGCGTGCTAGTGGGCCCGTTCAGCAACCGCGAGCAGCTGACCGGGGCACAGAAGCAGCTGGCCGGAGCAGGTTTCAGCAACCTGCTGCTGCAACAGCGGCAGACCCGTCAGTAACCTGGAATTCGGGGGCGCTTTGCGCCCCCTGTGTCCTCAACCCCGCCCCGCATTCCGCTCGGAAACCTGGCTGTTCAGCGTCCAGAAGTCATACAGCACCCCCACCAGAAACAGCCCGCCGGTAAAGAAGTAGATGATCGCGGTGATCCACTTGCCCTGATACAGCCGGTGCAGACCAAACACCCCGAGGAAGGTCAGCAGGATCCAGGCGATGTTGTAGTCAATGCGCCCGGACTGGAACCTGAGGTCGGCTTCACGGTCCATGGACGGGATCAGGAACAGGTCGATCAACCAGCCGATGCCCAGCAGGCCCAGGGTGAAGAACCAGATGGTGCCGGTTACGGGCTTGCCGTAATAGAAACGATGTGACCCGGTAAAGCCGAAAATCCATAGCAGGTAGCCAATGGTCTTGCTGTGGGTGTCGTGAAACGGCGCCCCCTGTTGATAACTGTTCATTCATAGCCCCCGTGGGTTATCCGAAAATTTTCTAAGAAAAAATGTGACTTTCTCGTCGCAGGCCGACGTACGGCACCTGGACAATCGACCAACGGATCAAAGATTGATCAAAAAGCTGTTATAAAGTTGCGCGCCCAACACATAACTATTCATAAGAGCTTCATCTATGCCGCCTTTACTCAAGACATGGCTGACCCTCTGCCTATTATTGCCCCTGGCCGCCCACGCCACCAATCGTGAGCAACGTCTTCCCAATGGTTTCACCGGCTACACCACCAATGCCTCGGTAAAACATGCACCGGTCAAGCAGACCGCAATGCGCACCCGTCCAAGCAATGCCGCCAACAGCCGCAGCGTGCCCGGTGTGCCGGTCGCTGCAATGTCGCCGAAGCAGAGCAGCGATGTGCTCAGCCGTGCGGTGAATGTGCTCGGCACCCCTTATGTCTGGGGCGGCAGCAGCCCGAAGAAAGGCTTCGACTGCAGCGGGCTGGTCAAATACGCCTTCAACGACGTCGCCGACGTCGACCTGCCGCGCACCTCCAATGCCATGGCCCAGGGCCACGGCGTCAAGGTAGCCAAGGGTGACCTGAAGCCAGGTGACCTGATCTTCTTCAACATCAAGAGCCGTCGGGTGAACCACGTTGCCATCTATCTGGGCAACGACCGCTTCATCCATGCTCCACGCCGTGGCAAGCGGGTAAGCATCGACACCCTGAGCAAGCCTTACTGGCAGAAGCATTACGTGGTGGCCAAGCGAGTGCTGCCGAAAGAACAGCAGCAACTGAGCCTGGCCAAGCGCTGATCTGATCGGCGCTCTCCTGTATCGGCCTCTTCGCGGGTAAACCCGCTCCCACAGGTACACCACAGCATTCGAAGGCTGTGTCATCCATGTGGGAGCGGGTTTACCCGCGAAAGGGCCAGCACAGGCACTATAGATCGCTGATCAGCCCCCTCTCCTTCAACCCCCGCATCGCCCCTTCCATCGTCCGCATCCCGTCCGCACCACCCGCCTGCATCACCGAACACAACTGCGCCATCCGCCCTTCCCGAACCAGGTTACGCACCGCTGGCGTCACCACCAGCACTTCCCGCGCAGCAACCCGCCCTCCGCCCGCGCGCCTGACCAGCACCTGCGCCACCACCAGGCGCAACGACTCGGCCAGCATCGCCCGCACCAACGGCTTCTCTTCGGCAGCGAACACCTCCACCAACCGGTCAACACTGCTCACCGCCGAACGCGTATGCACGGTCGCCAGTACCAGGTGCCCGGTCTCAGCCGCACGCAAGGCCAGGCGAATGGTTTCCAGGTCGCGCAGCTCACCGATCATGATTACATCCGGGTCCTGGCGCAGGGCACTGCGCAGCCCCTGGGCGAACCCACCGCAATGGCGGCCGACCTCACGCTGGTTGACCAGGCTGCGCTGGCTGCTGTGGATAACTTCGACAGGGTCCTCAAGGGTGAGGATATGCAGAGCACGATCGCGGTTCAGCTGGTCGAGCAGTGCCGCCAAGGTGCTGGACTTGCCACTGCCGGTCGGCCCACCGACGAGGATCAAGCCATCTCGGCACTGCGCAACAGCTTGAAACACATCGCCCAGGTCGAGTTCATCGAGCGTGGCGATATGCCCCGGGATCAGGCGAAAGGTGGCCGCAGGGCCGTGCAACTGGCGAAACAGATTCAGCCGAAAGCGCCCTAGCGCCGGCAATTCCAGCGCCAGGTCCAGCTCATCACCCTGGGCCCACTGTCGGCGCTGGTCTTCATCCAGCATGGGTGCCATGCCCTCGATCAAGGCGACCGGGCCCAAGGCCGGCAGGGCCATGCGCTGCAGCTCGCCATCCAGGCGCAACATCGGTAACTGGCCCGCCGCCAGGTGCAGGTCGGAAGCCCCCGCATCCACGGCCCGGGCCAACAGGTCGGTCACATCCATGAGACTCCCCAAAGGCCTTCAAGTAGGTAGAATGCCGCAAACCCTCCAGCCGCCGGCATCAGTCCATGTCCACCCTAGCAGACAACCTTTCCGCTACTTCCGCTCGTATCGCCAGCGCTGCCCAGGCTGCCGGGCGTGATCCGGCCAGCGTCCAGTTGCTGGCCGTGAGCAAGACCAAGCCAGCCAGCGCCATCCGCGAAATCCACGCCGCCGGCGTATGCGATTTCGGGGAAAACTACCTACAGGAAGCGCTGACAAAGCAGCAGGCACTCGGCGACCTGCCCTTGATCTGGCACTTCATCGGCCCCATCCAGTCGAACAAGACCAAAGCCATCGCCGAGCATTTCGACTGGGTACATTCCGTGGACCGCCTGAAAATCGCCCAACGCCTCTCGGAGCAGCGCCCGGCCGGTCTGCCACCACTGAACATCTGCCTGCAGGTGAACGTCAGCGGCGAAGACAGCAAATCCGGCTGCACCCCTGCCGACCTGCCGGCCCTGGCCAAAGCGGTAGCCGCACTGCCCAACCTGCGCCTGCGCGGGCTGATGGCCATTCCCGAACCCACTGATGACCGCGCCGCCCAGGAAGCCGCCTTCGCCACCCTGCGCCAGTTGCAGGAAGGCCTTGGCCTTGGTCTGGACACCCTGTCCATGGGCATGAGCCACGATCTGGAAGCGGCCATTGCACAGGGTGCGACCTGGGTGCGTATCGGTACCGCCCTGTTCGGTGCCCGCGATTACGGGCAGCCCTGATTCCATGCTTTACTCACTCTTTCCTACAAGGACCTGACATGAGCAAGACTCGTATTGCCTTTATCGGCGCCGGCAACATGGCCGCCAGCCTGATCGGTGGTCTGCGTGCCCAGGGCCTGGACGCCTCGCAGATCCGCGCCAGCGACCCGGGCGCCGAGACCCGCAGCCGCATCCAGGCCGAGCACGGCATCGAAACCTTCGAGAACAACGCCCAGGCCATCGATGGCGCCGACGTCATCGTTCTGGCGGTCAAGCCGCAGGTCATGAAAGCCGTATGCCAGGCCCTGCAACCGAACCTGCAGGAAGGCCAGCTGATCGTTTCCATTGCCGCCGGCATCACCTGCGCCAGCCTGCAAAGCTGGGTCGGCGCTCGCCCTGTGGTGCGCTGCATGCCCAACACCCCGGCACTGCTGCGCCAGGGCGTCAGCGGCCTGTACGCCACCGCGGAAGTATCCAGCGAACAACGCCAGCAGGCCGAGCAACTGCTGTCGGCCGTGGGCACCGCCCTGTGGCTCGAGCAGGAGCAGCAACTGGACGCCGTGACGGCAGTCTCCGGCAGCGGCCCGGCGTACTTCTTCCTGCTGATCGAAGCCATGACCGCGGCAGGCGAAAAGCTTGGCCTGCCACGTGAAACCGCCTCCCAGCTGACCCTGCAGACAGCCTTGGGCGCCGCACGCATGGCGGTTGCCAGCGATGTCGATGCTGCCGAACTGCGCCGCCGAGTCACCTCGCCTGCAGGCACTACCGAAGCGGCGATCAAGTCGTTCCAGGCCAGCGGCTTCGAAGCCATTGTCGAACAGGCGCTGCAGGCTGCGGCTACACGTTCCGCCGAGCTGGCCGAACAACTGGGCAAATAAGGAGCTTCAGATGAATGCACTGTCCGGCGCCGCGATCTTCGTGGTGCAAACCCTGGTCAGCCTGTACCTGGTGATCGTCCTGCTGCGCTTCGTCCTGCAGTTGGTCAAGGCCAACTTCTACAACCCGCTGTGCCAGTTCGCCGTGCGCGCCACACAGCCGCTGCTCAAGCCGATTCGCCGAGTCATCCCCAGCGTTGGTGGGCTGGATACCTCGTCGCTGCTGTTGTCGGTGGTCATCCAGGCGCTGCTGATGGCTTTCGTGCTGATGGTCACCTACGGGACCTTCGGTGACATCCTGCACCTGCTGATGTGGGCCATCATCGGTATCACCTCGCTGTTCCTGAAGATTTTCTGGGTCGCGATGATCGTCATGGTGATCGTGTCCTGGGTTGCTCCCAACAGCCACAACCCGGCGGCTGAGCTGGCCTACCAGATCAGTGAACCGGTGCTGGCACCGTTCCGCCGCATCGTGCCCAACCTGGGCGGCATGGACATCTCGCCGATCTTCGCCTTCCTCGCGATCCAGGTAATCCAGTCGTTCGTCATGCCGCCGCTGGCTGCCTACGCCGGCATGCCACAAGAGCTGTGGCGGATGATCTGAGCCCCACCTGACTCTGGTTGCTTCCAGCGACAAGCCTCTGCTTGCCGCTGGGGGTAGCGCTCTTTAGACTTACGCCTCCGTCAAGCGTGAGCAGGGTCGATGTCCACTGTCTTTCCCGAAGATTCCGTCGGTCTGGTAGTACCGCAAACCGCCCGGTTCGATGAACCGCTGGCCCTGGCCTGCGGCCGCTCCCTGGCCAGTTACGAACTGGTCTACGAGACCTATGGCACCCTGAACGCCAGCGCGAGCAACGCCGTGCTGATCTGCCATGCCCTCTCCGGCCACCACCATGCCGCTGGCTACCATGCCGCCACCGACCGCAAGCCGGGCTGGTGGGATAGCTGTATCGGCCCTGGCAAGCCGATCGACACCAACCGCTTCTTCGTGGTCAGCCTGAACAACCTGGGCGGCTGCAACGGCAGCACCGGCCCCAGCAGCATCAACCCGGCCACCGGCAAGCCCTACGGCGCCGACTTCCCGGTACTGACCGTGGAAGACTGGGTGCACAGCCAAGTGCGCCTGGCCGAGCGCCTGGGCATCCAGCAGTGGGCCGCCGTGGTCGGTGGCAGCCTGGGTGGAATGCAGGCGCTGCAGTGGACCATCAGCTACCCCGAGCGCGTGCGCCATTGCGTCGACATCGCCTCGGCGCCCAAGCTGTCGGCACAGAACATCGCTTTCAATGAAGTGGCACGCCAGGCCATCCTCACCGACCCCGAATTCCACGGCGGTTCGTTCCAGGACCAGGGCGTGATCCCCAAGCGTGGCCTGATGCTGGCGCGCATGGTCGGCCACATCACCTACCTGTCGGATGACTCGATGGGTGAAAAATTCGGCCGCGAGCTGAAGAGCGACAAGCTCAACTACGACTTCCACAGCGTCGAATTCCAGGTCGAGAGCTACCTGCGCTACCAGGGCGAGGAGTTTTCCGGGCGCTTCGACGCCAACACCTACCTGCTGATGACCAAGGCGCTGGACTACTTCGACCCCGCCGCCGCCCAGGGCGGCGACCTGGCAGCCACCCTGGCCCACGTCAAGGCGGATTACTGCATCATGTCGTTCACCACCGACTGGCGCTTCTCCCCGGCCCGTTCGCGCGAGATCGTCGACGCACTGATGGCCGCGCGCAAGAATGTCTGCTACCTGGAGATCGACTCGCCTTACGGGCACGATGCCTTCCTGATCCCCACGCCTCGCTACATGCAGGGTTTCTCGAACTACATGAACCGCATTGCCATCTGAGGACAGCATGAGAGCCGATCTGGAAATCATCCACGACTGGATCCCCGCCGGCAGCCGGGTACTCGACCTGGGCTGCGGCAGCGGCGAACTGCTGGCCTCGCTGCGCGACCGCAAGCAGGTCTCCGGCTATGGCCTGGAGATCGACGCCGACAACATCGCCGCCTGTGTGGCCAAGGGCGTCAACGTCATCGAACAGGACCTGGACAAGGGCCTGGGCAACTTCGCCAGCAACAGTTTCGACGTGGTGATCATGACCCAGGCCCTGCAGGCCGTGGAGTACCCCGACCGCATCCTCGACGAGATGCTGCGCGTGGGCCGCCAGTGCATCATCACCTTCCCCAACTTCGGCCACTGGCGTTGCCGCTGGTACCTGGCGACCAAAGGCCGCATGCCGGTTTCGGACTTCATGCCGTACACCTGGTACAACACGCCAAACATCCACTTCTGCACCTTTGCCGACTTCGAAGAGCTGTGCCACGAGCGCCGCGCCAAGGTGCTAGACCGCCTGGCGGTCGACCACTTGCACCGCAACGGGTGGGGTGGCCGGCTTTGGCCTAATCTTCTAGGTGAGATCGGCATCTATCGTGTCAGCAGCCCGGGCCTGCAAGAACATCAGCTCGCGGTCTGACGCCCACCGGAGGAATCACCCCATGCGTCGCCTAGCCCTGTTCCTGATCAGCCTGTGCCTGGCCCTGCCGGTACTGGCTGCCGATGCTGCCCGTCCCGAGCGCAAGGAAGTGTTTGGCGACGTGACGGTGCACTACAGCGCGTTCACCTCGAGCATGCTGACACCGGAGGTGGCCGCAGCCACCGGCCTGGTACGCAGCAAGAACCAGGGCGTACTCAACATCGCCGTGCTCAAGGCCAACAAGCCCGCCATGGCGGTGGTCAGCGGCACGGTCAAGGACTTGACCGGGCGCAGCAGCCCGCTGTCGTTCAAGCAGATCACCGAACAGGGCGCGGTGTACTACATTGCCCAGTTCAAGATCGACCAGCCAGAAACCGTCACCTTCGACCTGAATATCGAAACCGGCGGCATCAGCAATTCCCTCAGTTTCAACCAGGAAGTGTTCCCAGGCGAATGATGAATTTCCAGCAACTCGTATTGGCCAGCCACAACGCCGGCAAACTCAAGGAACTCCAGGCCATGCTCGGCGCGTCCGTGCAACTGCGCTCGATCGGTGAGTTCAGCCAGGTCGAGCCGGAAGAAACCGGCCTGTCGTTCGTCGAGAACGCCATCCTCAAGGCGCGCAACGCCGCACGCATTTCCGGCCTGCCGGCCCTGGCCGACGATTCTGGCCTGGCGGTGGACTTCCTCGGCGGCGCGCCGGGCATCTACTCGGCGCGCTATGCCGACGGCAAGGGTGATGCGGCGAACAATGCCAAGCTGCTCGAAGCACTGAAAGACGTGCCTGAAGCCGAGCGCGGCGCACAGTTCGTCTGCGTCCTGGCACTGGTGCGCCATGCTGACGACCCGCTGCCGATCCTGTGCGAAGGCCTGTGGCACGGGCGCATCATGTTCGAGGCCAGTGGCGAGCACGGCTTTGGCTACGACCCGCTGTTCTGGGTACCGGAGCGCAGCTGCTCCAGCGCCGACCTGGCCCCTGTGGACAAGAACCAGCTCAGCCACCGCGCCCGCGCCATGGCCCTGCTGCGCCAACGTCTGGGCCTGGCATGATCGAAACGCTGTCCAACCCCGGCGCGGCGGGCTTCACCAGCCTGCCGCCGCTGGCGCTGTACATCCACATCCCGTGGTGCGTACGCAAATGCCCTTACTGCGACTTCAACTCCCACGCTGCCGGGCCTGAACTGCCGGAAGATGCCTACGTCGCCGCCCTGCTGACCGACCTCGACCAGGAGCTGGCTGCCGTGCAAGGCCGGCCGATCAGCTCGATCTTCTTCGGCGGCGGTACTCCCAGCCTGTTCAGTGCCGACGCCCTTGGCCGGCTGCTGCGTGGCGTGGAACAACGTATCCCGTTTGCGCCGGACATCGAAATTACCCTGGAGGCCAACCCGGGCACGTTCGAGCAGGACAAGTTCAAGGCCTACCGGCAAACCGGTATCAATCGTCTGTCCATCGGTGTGCAGAGCTTCCAGCCAGCCAAACTGCAGGCGCTGGGGCGTATCCACAATGGCGATGAAGCGGTCCGCGCCGCCGGCATGGCACGCGCCGCCGGCTTCGACAACTTCAACATGGACCTGATGCACGGCCTGCCCGACCAGTCGCTCGAGGACGCGCTGGGCGACCTGCGCCAGGCCATCGACCTGGGGCCGACGCACCTGTCGTGGTACCAGCTGACCGTGGAGCCGAACACGGTGTTCTGGAACCAGCCACCCGAGCTGCCCGAGGACGACATCCTCTGGGATATCCAAGAGGCCGGCCAGGCACTGATGGCCGAACACGGCTTCCGCCAGTACGAAGTCTCGGCCTATGCCCAAGCGGGGCGCGCTGCTCGGCACAACCTCAACTACTGGCGCTTTGGCGACTTCATCGGCATCGGCGCTGGTGCCCACGGCAAGCTGACCTTCGCCGATGGGCGCATCCTGCGTACCTGGAAGACCCGCCTGCCCAAGGACTACCTGAACCTGGCCAAGCCGTTCAAGGCCGGCGAAAAGCTGCTGCCAGTCGACGAGCTGCCGTTCGAGTTCCTGATGAACGCCCTGCGCCTGACCGATGGGGTGGAAGCCGAACTGTTCACCCAACGCACCGGTTTGCCGCTGGCACAACTGCGCGAGGCACGCCGCGCGGCCGAACAAAAGGGCCTTTTGCAGGTCGAACCGGATCGACTGGTGGCCACGCCGAGGGGCCAGTTGTTCCTCAATGACCTGCTGCAGTATTTCTTGACCTAAGGATGACCCATGGATCTGGTACTTGATCTGCTCGCGACGGTTTCTCGCTGGAGCCGCAGCAACCTGTCGGAGATTTCACTGGCCTTGGTAGGCTGCCTGCTGGTGCTGTTCGGCACCGATATCAAGGGCTGGGTGGAACAGCGCCTGGGCGGCCTTGCGGGCGCCCTGCGCGTACCGTTCATGGCCTTGCTGGTGATGATCGGCAGCGGTGCGGCGCTGATCTATGCCACGCCTTGGGTGGTGAAAGGGCTTAGCCAGTTCAACAACTACGCGCTGGCGCCGGTGCTGCTGGTGGTACTGGTGCTGATCGGGGTGGTGGCGGATCGACGGGGCTGAGCCACGGCCTTGCACTGAACCTTGCAGGAGCGGCCTTGAGTCGCGATGGGCCGCAAAGCGGCCCCAGCAATTGCTGCCTCACCGCTGACATCTGGGGCCGCTACGCGGTCCATCGCGACACAAGGCCGCTCCTACAATGACCGCGTAATCTGGCGAGTACAGAGATGGGTTGTAAAAGCTGCCCCGGAGAACCAGGGCAGCCCTACCACCTGACTAGCCCTTACTGGGCATCATCGAAGTGATCGCGCATGAAGTCCCGAACGGTCTTGAGCACAGTCAAGATCCGGATGAACGTCCAAACGCGGCTCAGCGCATCAAGCAAACGCTTCATATGCCTTGGCCTCCGTGTTGGCGGGCCAATCTTCCAGCATCTAACCGGTACTTCGATGCCTTCAAAAACTGTGTGAGAGTCTTCTGTGAAGTGGCCAGGTCAATGGCCCTTCGAGAGGTGCACCGGCACGGTTCTCAGGCCGTGTCGAAGGGGCCGGAAAGCAGAATTCTTCTCCTACCCGGCCCATCACTGATTTCATCCACACAGGAGCAGCGCGATGATACTTGGAATGCTCACCCAAGACTGTTAACCGCTCCGACACACGTGATGCCGGATATTTCTGAGCATTGACGTTCCCCCGCTACGCTGCCTATGATCAGCCAACTGTGTGAGGGTTTTCTGTGAAACCTCAGAGCGAAGGATACTCAGTCCTGTTGCTCACATAAAAAACCGCCCTTTCAAAGGCGGTTTTTTTTCGCCTGCATTTCTGCAGGCATCGGCAAATCGAAAGGCCGTATCAGCCGGTCAATCCACCTTCTCGAACTTCAAATCCCAAACCCCATGCCCCAGCCGCTCGCCGCGGCGCTCGAACTTGGTGATCGGGCGCTCTTCCGGGCGTGGCACGTAAGTACCGTCAGCCGCACGGTTGCGATAGCCCGGGGCAGCGCTCATCACTTCCAGCATGTACTCCGCATACGGTTCCCAGTCGGTGGCCATGTGGAACACGCCACCGGGCTTGAGCTTGCGCCGTACCAGTTCGGCGAACTCCAGCTGGACGATGCGGCGCTTGTGGTGGCGCGCCTTGTGCCATGGGTCGGGGAAGAACAGCATCAGGCGGTCGAGGCTGTTGTCCGCCACGCAGCGGTTCAGCACTTCGATGGCATCGCAGTCATATACCCGCAGGTTTTTCAGGCCCTGGGTCAGCACGCCGTTGAGCAGCGCACCAACACCCGGGCGGTGTACTTCCACACCGATGAAGTCCTGTTCAGGCGCGGCAGCAGCCATTTCCAGCAGGGAATGGCCCATGCCGAAGCCGATCTCCAGGGTGCGCGGCGCCGAGCGGCCGAACACCTGGTCGTAGTCCACCGGGCTGTCGGCCAGCGGCAGGATGTACAGCGGGCCGCCCTGCTCCAGGCCACGTTGCTGGCCTTCGGTCATGCGCCCGGCGCGCATCACGAAACTCTTGATGCGGCGGTGCGGGCGGGCTTCGCCGTCGGGGGTGATCGGCGTATCGTGCGATTCAGTCATCAGGGGCTCTTACTTGATCAGACCATCCAGCGGCGAAGAGGCGCTGGCATAGAGTTTCTTCGGCATACGGCCGGCCAGGTAGGCCATGCGACCGGCGACGATGGCGTGCTTCATGGCCTCGGCCATCAGCACCGGCTGCTGGGCGTGGGCGATGGCCGAGTTCATCAGCACAGCTTCGCAGCCCATTTCCATGGCGATGGTGGCGTCGGACGCAGTACCCACACCAGCATCCACCAGCACCGGCACCTTGGACTCTTCCAGGATGATCTGCAGGTTGTAGGGGTTGCAGATACCCAGGCCGGTACCGATCAGGCCAGCCAGCGGCATGACCGCAATGCAGCCGGCTTCGCCCAACTGGCGGGCGATGATCGGATCATCGCTGGTGTAGACCATCACATCGAAACCGTCTTTGACCAACACTTCGGCGGCCTTGAGGGTTTCGATCACATTGGGGAACAGGGTTTTCTGGTCGGCCAGTACTTCCAGCTTGACCAGATTGTGGCCATCCAGCAGTTCGCGGGCCAGGCGGCAGGTGCGCACGGCTTCGACCGCGTCGTAGCAGCCAGCAGTGTTCGGCAGGATGGTATAGCGGTCCGGAGGCAGCACATCGAGCAGGTTCGGTTCGCCCGGGTTCTGGCCAATGTTGGTGCGGCGCACGGCTACGGTGACGATCTCGGCACCCGAGGCTTCGATGGCCAGGCGGGTTTCTTCCATGTCACGGTACTTGCCGGTACCGACCAGCAGGCGCGACTGGAAAGTACGCCCGGCCAGGGTGAAGGGCTTGTCGCTACGAACGTTGCTCATGGTTGTTCCTCGGGAAAAGGTTGCTGGGCTTGCAGGTGAATCGCCGGCCAGAATCAGCCGCCACCGATGGCGTGGACCACTTCGACCTGATCGCCGTCGTTCAACAGCGTGCTGTCGTGCTGGCTACGCGGCACGATATCCAGGTTCAGTTCCACCGCGACGCGGCGCCCGGTCAGCTCCAGGCGGGCCAGCAGGGCCGCGACACTTTCGCCAGCGGGCAATTCGTAAGGTTCACCGTTCAGTTGAATGCGCATGCGCACGGCCACCATTGTTCTTTGGGGGCCCGCATTCTAGCGCTGAACCGCCCTGCAACCCAAGGGCGCTGCACGCCATTAGTCGCGATTGTGGACCACTCGGTCAACCGAGCCGCCAGGCTGCCAGGCCCAGGCACAGCCAGCCGGCCAGGAAGCACAGGCCACCAAGCGGGGTGATGATGCCGAGCTTGCCCAGGCCGCTGAGGGTCAGCAGGTACAGGCTACCGGAGAACAGCACTATCCCCAGGGCAAACAGGCCGCCAGCCCAGCCGACCAGGCGCCCTGGCAGGTGCACCGAAAGCACGGCGACAGCGAAGATGGCCAGGGTATGTACCAACTGGTAGGTCACACCAGTCTGGAAGATCGCCAGGTAGTCGGCCGTCAGCCGGCTTTTCAGGCCGTGGGCGGCGAAAGCGCCCAGGGCGACACCGGTGAAGCCGAAAAAGGCGGCAAGCATCAGGAAGCTGCGAAGCATGGGACGACTCCTTGGATCGGGTCTGTATAATGGCCCCTTCCACCCGTACGGCCAAGCCATCGCCATGCTGCCAACCCTTCTCCGCCGCCTCTCTCGCGCCCTGCTCTGGTTCGCTGCCGGCAGCATCGTGCTGGTACTGGTGTTCCGCTGGGTCCCACCACCCGGTACGGCGTTGATGGTGGAGCGCAAGGTGCAGTCCTGGGTGAATGGCGAGCCGATCGACCTGCAGCGCGACTGGGAGCCATGGGAGAACATCTCCGACGACCTCAAGGTCGCGGTCATTGCCGGCGAGGACCAGAAGTTCGCCAACCACTGGGGCTTCGACATCCCGGCCATCCAGGCAGCGCTGGCCTACAACGAGCGCGGCGGCAGCATTCGCGGTGCCAGCACCCTGACCCAGCAGGTGGCCAAGAACCTGTTCCTGTGGTCCGGGCGCAGCTGGTTCCGCAAAGGCCTGGAGGCCTGGTTCACTGCGTTGATCGAGCTGTTCTGGTCGAAGGAGCGGATTCTCGAGGTCTACCTGAACAGTGCCGAATGGGGCAAAGGTGTGTTTGGCGCCCAGGCGGCAGCGCGCTACCACTTTGGCGTCGATGCCAACCGGCTTAGCCGCCAGCAGGCGGCGCAGCTGGCGGCGGTGCTGCCGAGCCCGATCAAGTGGAGCGCCAGCCGGCCGAGCGCCTATGTGGCCAGCCGGGCCGGCTGGATACGCCGGCAGATGAGCCAGTTGGGTGGGCCCAGCTACCTGATGCAGCTCGACACTTCGCGCAAACTTTGAGCCTTTTGGGGCTGCTGCTCAGCCCATCGCGACACAAGGCCGCTCCTACAGGGGATCGCAGTCTCTTGTAGGAGCGGCCTTGTGTCGCGAAAGGGCCGCAAAGCGGCCCCAAAATCCCCCGGCCAAAAAAAAGCCGCTAACCCTATGCGGGCCAGCGGCTTTTCCTTGCTGTCAGGGCTCGATCAGGCCGCGATCAGCGCCTTGACCTTGTTCATCGCATTCTTCTCCAGCTGGCGAATCCGCTCAGCCGAAACGCTGTACTTGTCCGCCAGCTCATGCAACGTGGCCTTCTCTTCCGCCAACCAGCGCTGGTAGAGAATGTCGCGGCTACGCTCGTCCAGCCCTTGCAATGCTTCGTGCAGGTTGCTGGTGGAGTTGTCGCTCCAGTCGGCATCCTCCAGCTGCACCGCCGGGTCGTAACGGTGGTCTTCCAGGTAATGCGCAGGCGACTGGAAGGCACTGTCGTCGTCAGCTTCCGCTGCCGGGTCGAAGGCCATGTCCTGGCCGCTGAGGCGGCTTTCCATCTCGCGCACTTCACGTGGCTCCACGCCCAGGCTTTCCGCCACGCGGTGCACTTCGTCGTTGTTCAGCCAGGCCAGACGTTTCTTCTGGCTGCGCAGGTTGAAGAACAGCTTGCGCTGGGCCTTGGTGGTGGCCACCTTGACGATGCGCCAGTTGCGCAGGATGAACTCGTGGATCTCTGCCTTGATCCAGTGCACGGCGAACGACACCAGGCGCACGCCCATTTCCGGGTTGAAGCGCTTGACGGCTTTCATCAGGCCGACGTTGCCTTCCTGGATCAGGTCGGCCTGGGCCAACCCGTAGCCGGCATAGCTACGGGCGATATGTACGACGAAACGCAGGTGGGCCATCACCATTTGACGAGCGGCCTCGACATCCTGCTCATAATAGAGACGCTCGCCCAGATCACGCTCCTGCTCGACAGTCAGCAGCGGGATGCTGTTGACCGTGTGCACGTAGGCTTCCAGGTTTGCACCAGGTACCAGGGCATAGGCAGGTTGCAACGATGTGGTCATTCAAGAACCTCCGACTTACAGAACTCGCGCCTTGTGGGCGCTGCCAACATTGACCTGGAACGACGGTACAAGTTCCATGGTGAATAATTTGTCAATGCTGGCACGTAAAAACTATCGCGGCGCCAGCTCGTTCAGATGGCGGGCCACTGCGATCCATGCACCGATATACCCCAACAGCACCGCTCCGATCAAGAGCGACAGACCATCGGACGCCGGCACCCCACCCAGGGCGAAGTCGCTGCCGTACAGCCCGGAAAGCCCTACTACCGCCTCGTTCAGCCAGTTCAGGCCAAACGCCAGGATACCCCAAGCAATCACCCCTGCACCCAGGCCATACAGTGCGCCCATGTAAAGGAAAGGCCGGCGTACGTAGGCGTCTGTACCACCGACCAGCTTGATCACTTCGATCTCGGTACGGCGGTTTTCAATATGTAGACGAATTGTGTTACCGATTACTAACAGCAGGGCAGAAATCAGCATCACGGCCAGGCCGAAGACGAAGCGGTCACCCAGTTTGAGGATGGCCGCCAGGCGCTCGACCCATACCAGGTCGAGTTGCGCCACTTCCACCCGCGGCAGCTCCGACAGGCGCTGACGCAAGGCTTCCAGGGCCGGCTTGTCGACTTCGGTCGGGGTCACCACCACTACGCCGGGCAGCGGGTTGTCAGGCAGTTCACGCAGAGCTTCGCCCAGGCCGGACTGTTGCTGGAACTCCTCCAGCGCCTGCTCGCGGCTGACATACTGAGCGTCGGCCACGCCGGACATGCCCTTGATCTCGTCGCGCAGCGCCTCGCCTTCGCGGCTACCGGCATCGAGCTTGAGGTATAGCGAGATCTGTGCGGCGCGCTGCCACGAGCCGCCAAGCTTCTCGACGTTCTTCAGCAGCAATGACAGGCCCATGGGCATGCTCAGCGCCACCGCCATCACCAGGCAGGTGAAGAAGCTGCCGATCGGCTGCTTGCCCAGCCGGCGCAGGCTGTCGGCCATGCTGGCACGGTGGCTTTCCAGCCAGGCATGCAGCAGCGTGCGGAAATCCGGGCCGTCATCGTCGTCGTGCTTTTTCTTCGCCGGTTGCGGGTCGGCCGGCTTCGGCGCAACCCGCTCGGAAACCTTCGGCGTACGTGTAGTGCTCATTGCCCGGCCTCCCCATCGCCGATCAAGCGGCCGCGCTGCAAGGTCAGCATGCGGTGACGCATGCGCGCAATCAGTGCCAGGTCGTGGCTGGCGATCAATACCGTGGTACCCAGGCGGTTGATGTCCTCGAACACCCCCATGATCTCCGCGGCCAGGCGCGGGTCGAGGTTACCGGTGGGTTCGTCGGCCAGCAGCAGGGCTGGCTGGTGAACGATGGCGCGGGCGATGCCCACCCGTTGCTGCTGCCCGGTGGACAGGTCGGCCGGGAACAGCTCGCCCTTGTCGGCCAGCGACACTCGCTCCAGCGCCGAGTCCACGCGCTTGGCGACCTCGGCCTTGGACAGGCCGAGAATCTGCAGCGGCAAGGCGATGTTGTTGAACACCGTGCGGTCGAACAACAGCTGGTGGTTCTGGAACACCACGCCGATCTGCCGACGCAGGAACGGGATCTGCGAGTTGCTGATCTGGCCCAGGTCCTGCCCGGCCAGCATCAGCTTGCCGCTGGTCGGGCGCTCCATGGCCAGCAGCAGGCGCAGCAAGGTGCTCTTGCCCGCGCCCGAGTGGCCGGTGACGAACAGGAATTCGCCCCGGCGCGCCCGGAAACTCAGCTCATGCAAACCCACATGACCATTGGGATAGCGCTTGGCAACCTGTTCGAATCGGATCATGTTCAGTCTCGCTCGGCGAACAGAGCCTTGACGAACGGCTCGGCTTCGAAGGTACGCAGGTCGTCGATGCCTTCACCGACACCGATGAAGCGGATCGGCAGCTTGAACTGCTTGGCCAGGGCGAAGATCACCCCGCCCTTGGCAGTGCCGTCCAGCTTGGTCAGGGCCAGGCCGGTCAGTTCGACGCTCTGGTTGAAGTACTTGGCCTGGCTGATGGCGTTCTGGCCGGTGCCGGCATCGAGTACCAGCAGCACCTCGTGTGGCGCTTCGGCGTCGAGCTTGCCGATGACCCGGCGGACTTTCTTCAGCTCTTCCATCAGGTTGTCTTTGGTGTGCAGGCGGCCAGCGGTGTCGGCGATCAGCACGTCGACGCCACGGGCCTTGGCGGCCTGTACGGCATCGAAGATCACCGAAGCAGAGTCGGCGCCGGTGTGCTGGGCGATCACCGGGATCTGGTTACGCTCGCCCCATACCTGCAGTTGCTCGACCGCAGCAGCACGGAAGGTGTCGCCAGCAGCCAGCATCACTTTCTTGCCTTCGAGCTGCAGCTTCTTGGCCAGTTTGCCGATGGTGGTGGTCTTGCCGGCGCCGTTCACACCGACCACCAGAATCACATAGGGCTTGTTCTGCGCCTGCACCACCAGCGGCTGCTCGACCGGGCGCAGCAGCGCAGCCAGTTCTTCCTGCAGCGACTTGTACAGGGCATCGGCATCAGCCAGCTGCTTGCGGGCAACCTTCTGGGTCAGGTTCTGGACGATGGTGGAAGTGGCTTCCACACCAACGTCGGCGGTCAGCAGGCGGGTTTCGATTTCGTCGAGCAGGTCGTCATCGATGACCTTCTTGCCCAGGAACAGGCTGGCCATGCCCTCGCCGATACTGGCGCTGGTCTTCGACAGGCCCTGCTTGAGGCGGGCGAAGAAACCGGGCTTGGCCTGCTCGGCCTGCACGGCGACCGGGGCTGCAGCCACAGGGGCAGCAGGCTCTGGTGCAGGGCGTTCCGGGATGGCGGGCGGCGCTTTCGGCTCCAGATCCGGCACCAGAGCAACGGGCTCTTCAGCAACCGGCAGCACCAGGTTGCTGACCGGCGCGGCCGGTTCTACTACCGGGGCCGCCTCGACAGGGGCTGGCTCGATCGGGGCCGCCTGCAAGGGCATCGACGCGACCGGCTGCGGTGCAGGTGCCACCAGCGGCTGGGAAGCGACAGGCTCGGGTTCAGGGGCCTGCAACGGTTGGGAAGCAACCGGTTCGGGGACAGGGGCCTCGACCACCGGGGATTGGACGGGTGCGGCGACCTGCTGCGGTTCTGTCAGCTGTGGGGCCGCAGGGGCCTGAACGGGTTCAGGGGCCTGTGGCGCTTCGGCGGTAGCCCCTTCGACCGGAGCGGCTGCAGGCTGCTCGACGGCTGGGGGTTCATTCGCGGGCACGCCCGTTGCCACAGGTTGCTGCGGCTTCTTGCGAAACCAGCTGAACAGGCCTTTCTTCTCACCAGCCTCGGCTGGCGCTTTTTTGTCGTCGTTGGAACCAAACATGGAAGACGGCTATCTCAGGGTAGCGATGGGCCAGCTATGGCGCATCGGGAATTCTCTCTACGCAGAACAGACTATCTTGAAGCCGGCTGGTTCATGCGCAACGTTTTGTCTTAGTGTCCTGCGGGCCAGAACGGCGACAGGCATGGTCGCCAGGCAACCGGATCAGTATCCTAGCACCTCCTGGCCCGCCGACGCTAAACCAGCGGGCCGCCGAACAGGTTAAACACCGTATGAATGCTCTAGCCCGCCGCGCCGCTGGCCTGTTGCTCGGCACGCTCTGCCTGCCGCTCGCGGCCTTCGCCGCCGATGTGCAACCCACCCACGAATTCATCCTCGACAACGGCCTGAAAGTAGTCGTGCGCGAGGACCACCGCGCCCCGGTGGTGGTCTCGCAGATCTGGTACAAGGTTGGCTCCAGCTACGAAACCCCTGGCCAGACCGGCCTGTCCCACGCGCTGGAACACATGATGTTCAAGGGCAGCGCCAAGGTCGGCCCCGGCGAGGCCTCGCGCATCCTGCGTGACATTGGCGCCGAAGAAAACGCCTTCACCAGCGACGACTACACCGCCTATTACCAGGTGCTGGCCCGCGACCGCCTGCCGGTGGCCCTGGAGCTGGAGGCCGACCGCCTGGCCAGCCTGCGCCTGCCCGCTGACGAATTCAGCCGCGAAATCGAGGTGATCAAGGAAGAACGCCGCCTGCGCACCGACGACCAGCCCAACTCCAAGGCGTTCGAGCTGTTCCGCGCCATGGCCTACCCGGCCAGCGGCTACCATACCCCGACCATCGGCTGGATGGCCGACCTGGAGCGCATGAAGGTCGAGGAACTGCGCCACTGGTACGAATCCTGGTACGCCCCCAACAACGCCACCCTGGTGGTGGTCGGCGATGTCACCGTCGATGAGGTCAAGGGCCTGGCGCAGAAGTACTTCGGCAGCATCCCCAAACGCGCCGTGCCACCGGCCAAGTTGCCGCTCGAGCTGGCCCAACCAGGCCAGCGCCAGCTGACCCTGCACGTGCGCACCCAGTTGCCGAGCCTGATCTACGGTTTCAACGTACCTGGCCTGCCCACCGCCAAGGATCCGCGTACGGTGCATGCCCTGCGCCTGATCTCGGCATTGCTCGACGGCGGCTACAGCGCCCGCATGCCGGCACGCCTGGAACGCGGCCAGGAACTGGTGGCCGGCGCTTCGTCCAGCTACAACGCCTTCACCCGCGGCGACAGCCTGTTCCTGATCTCGGCCACGCCGAACGTGCAGAAGCAAAAAACCCTCGCCGATGTCGAGAAAGGCATCTGGCAGCTGCTTGATGAGCTCAAGACCACCCCGCCCAGCGCCGAAGAGCTGGAGCGCGTACGCGCCCAGGTCATTGCCGGCCTGGTCTACGACCGCGACTCCATCAGCAGCCAGGCCACTACCATCGGCCAGCTGGAAACCGTCGGCCTGTCGTGGAAGCTGATCGACAGCGAGCTGGATGAGCTCAAGCGCGTTACTCCGCAGGATATCCAGAACGCCGCGCGTACCTACTTCACCCGCGAACGCCTGAGCGTTGCCCATGTACTGCCCGAGGAGTCCGCTCATGAGTAATCGCCGCGTACCACGCCCAACCCTGCTGACCACGGGCATCCGCGCCCTGGCGCTGGCGGCGGTGCTGGCCGCCCCGGCCATGGCTGACAATGACGCCAAAGCCGACAGCAACGCGGCACGCCCGGCCAATACCTTGCAGTCACTGGCCGAACTGGATGGCAAGGCGCCCAGCCGGCGCCAGTTGAACATACAGCACTGGAACACTGCAGAAGGCGCCCGCGTGCTGTTCGTCGAGGCCCGCGAACTGCCGATGTTCGACCTGCGCATCACCTTCGCCGCCGGCAGCAGCCAGGATGGCGGCACGCCAGGCCTGGCTGCCCTGACCAACGCCATGCTCAACGAAGGCGTGGCCGGCAAGGATGTGACTGCCATCGCCGAAGGCTTCGAGGGCCTGGGCGCCGACTTTGGCAACGGCTCCTACCGCGATATGGCCGTGGCTTCGCTGCGCAGCCTCAGTGCCAAGGACAAGCGTGAACCGGCGCTCAAGCTGTTCACCGAAGTGACTGGCAAGCCGACCTTCCCTGAAGACGCCCTCAAGCGCATCAAGAACCAGATGCTGGCCGGCTTCGAGTATGAAAAGCAGAACCCTGGCAAGGTCGCTGGCAAGGCCCTGTTCGCCAAGCTCTACGGCGACCACCCCTACGCCCACCCGAGCGACGGCACTGCCGAAAGCATCAGCGGCATCACCCTGGCACAGCTGCGCGCCTTCCACGCCAAGGCCTACACCAGCGGCAACGCGGTCATCGCCCTGGTCGGCGACCTCAGCCGCGCCGAGGCCGAAGCCATCGCCGCCCAAGTGTCAGCCGGTCTGCCCAAAGGCCCCGCGCTGGCCTCACCTGCGCAACCCGGCGAAGCCAAGGCAGGCTTGACCCACATCGACTTCCCGTCCAAGCAGACTCACCTGATGCTGGCCGAGCTCGGCATCGACCGCCAGGACCCGGACTGGCCGGCCCTGTCACTGGGTAATCAGATCCTCGGCGGCGGTGCATTCGGCACCCGGCTGATGAGCGAGGTACGTGAAAAGCGCGGTCTGACCTACGGCGTGTACTCGGTGTTCAGCCCGATGCAAGTACGCGGCCCGTTCATGATCAACCTGCAGACCCGCGCCGAACTCAGCGAAGGCACGCTCAAGCTGGTGCAGGACATTCTCGCCGACTACCTCAAGACCGGTCCCACCCAGCAAGAACTGGACGATGCCAAGCGCGAACTGGCCGGCAGCTTCCCGCTGTCCAATGCCAGCAACGCCAGCATAGTCGGCCAACTGGGTGCCATTGGCTTCTACAACCTGCCACTGACCTGGCTGGAGGACTTCATGCAGCAGTCCCAGGCCCTCACCGTCGAGCAGGTAAGGACGGCCATGAACAAACACCTGTCAGCCGATAAACTGGTGATCGTCACCGCTGGCCCGAAAGTGCCGCAAAAACCGCTGCCAGCCCCTACTGACAAGCCCTCCGAGCAGCCGCTCGGGGTACCGGAGCACTAATGCCAAGATCCAACCCTACCGCCCGCCCACAACCGGGCCACAGCAAGGGCCAGGGCCACCTGCGCATCATCGCCGGCGAGTGGCGCAGCCGACGTCTGGCGGTGCCGGAAGGCGAAGGCCTGCGGCCAACGCCTGACAGAGTGCGGGAAACCCTGTTCAACTGGCTGGCCCCCTATATTGAGGGTGCCCGCGTACTGGACGCCTTCACCGGCAGCGGTGCCCTGGTGCTCGAAGCCCTGTCCCGCGGGGCCGAGGACGCGGTCGCGCTGGACAGCAACCCGGCGGCCATCGCCAACCTGAAGAACAACCTCGAGATCCTGCGCTGCCCGCGCGGGCAAATCCTGCAGACCGACGCCCTGCGTTATCTGCAAGGCCCAGCCAAGCAGCAGTTCGATGTGGTGTTCCTGGACCCACCGTTCCACCAGGACCTGCTGGCCGACACCTGCAATCTGCTGGAACAGAACCAGTGGCTGCGCGAGCAGGCGTGGGTCTACACAGAAAGCGAGGCTGCACCGTCGACCTTGCAACTGCCAGGTAACTGGCGCCTGCATCGCGAGAAAAAGACCGGCCAGGTGCATTACGCACTCTGGCAGCGGGGCTAATTATGTAAAGCAGGTGCAGCACCCTTGTCGCTGAAGCTGTTCGGGTTTACACCAACCAGAGCACTTCAGCGATGACCTTACCATCACCTGCGTCACCACCCGACCTGGGCCAGGTCTCTGCGGGGCTTGCCGCCCTGGCCTGCCCCACTACCTCGGCATTGCAGCACTTCACGCTGGAAAATGGCCTGTCCGTCTACTTGCGAGAAAACCACAAGACCTCTCTGGCCGCGGTCCAGCTTTGGTATCACATAGGCTCAAGCCATGAGCCTGCCGGCCACACCAACCTGTCACACCTTCTGGAGCACCTGATATTCGCAGGCAGCAGCAAAATCCCCGCCGACCAATACAGCCGGGTGATTGCACGCTTAGGCGGCAGCGCTAATGCCACCACCCACCTGGATGCCACCTCTTATGAAATCTCGCTACCGGCCAGCCGCCTGCCCATAGCGCTGGAGATCATGGCCGATGCCATGAGCACCGCTTCCTTCGGCAAAGCTGAAATGGAGAGGGAGATAAAGGCGGTAGAAGATGAGCGCCGGCTCAAGCTGGACGTCCAGCCTGACCAGCAAGCGTACGAGCAGCATAACGCCCTGGCACATGGCGACAGCGCCTATGCAGGCCCGAGCTTCGGTGATCCGGCAGACCTGCACGGCATCGACCTGGCAGCGCTGCGAACCTGGTACAGGACCTGGTACCAGCCAAACAACGCAACGCTTGTGGTAGTCGGTAGTGTTGACCTGCCAACGCTCCGGCAGCAGGTGGCACGTTACTTCGCCGGCGTGCCGAAAACACCCCTCGCCGCCAGACCTGTCCCACGCCATGACGCTCGACTGAAGGCCCGCAGCCACACCGTGAGCCTGCCAGGGCTACGCGAGGGGCTGTTCATGTCCTTCAATGTTCCAGGCCGAGCAACAGCCCCCGACGCCAGCACATCGCTTGCCCTGAGCCTGCTTTGCGACCTGCTTGGCGTAGGCTTCAGCTCCAGGCTGTACAGCGACCTGGTACGGGACAAGCGCCTGCTTACAGGCGTACGGGTGTCCTACGAGCCCTTGGTACGTGGCGACACGCTGTTGACGATCTCAGCCTATGTGAACACCAGCCACACCACACCGGAGGACGCTGCCCAAGCTATTTACGAGCATGTGCAGGCGCTGCGTAGTGTTGCCTTGCCGGAAGAAGATCTGCAGCGCGCCAAGTTACGCATGCTCGCCCGACGGCTGTTCAACCTTGACGCGCTCACTTCCCAGGCAGGCGAGTTGGGCGCCGCAGCCGCAGCCGGTTTGCCGGCCTCGGTAATTGACGAAGACGGCCCTCTTATCCAGAACCTCGACAGTGCGACAGTGCAACAGGTAGCAGTTGCCTACCTGGGGCGCGAACGGCTGACCACGACCTACCTTCAGCCGGGAGCACAAGCATGAGCCCAGACAATTTGACCACCACCCGACCGACGCTTTGCGACGGCCCAGCCACCGACACCGCCTTGGAGGCCATGGCCAACCTTCAATCGGCTAAGGAAATAGAGCTTGGCCAGGTACCGCCCTTGCAAGCCGCAGCCACGTGCTGGCAAACCACCAGCGGCACAAAGGTCAGCTTCATCGCAGATCATGAACGCCCGATGTTCGACCTGGCCTTGCGTTTTCGTGCTGGCAATGTGCTTGACGGGGAGAACCCGGGCCTGGCCGCAGTCACCCTGTACAGCCTCGACCAAGGGACTGGTGAACTCGACGCAGCCCAGTTTGCCGAGCAGTTAGCCGGGTACGGGGCCATCCTCGGCAGGAGGATCACCGATGACAGTGCCGTCATCACACTCCGCTGCCTGAGCTTGCCCACGATACGCACCAGCGTGATGCAGCTGTTCACCCAGATGCTTGCACGCCCTGCTTTCAGGGAGCCTGATGTAGCGAAAATCCGGGAGCGGCTCGCTTTCAACCGGGCCAGACAGGGCAGTCACCCCCTGGTACGGCTTACCAACACCACGATGGCTCATGTTTTCCGTGATCATCCGTACGCTGCCAGCGCCATCACGACAGCCAGTGGTCCCGTCAAAATCGAGCAGATCAGGGGCTTCCACCAGAAGGCTTACTCGGCGAACAATCTGGATATTGGCCTGGTGGGGGACCTGAGCCGGGAAGACGCGGAGCAACTGATCGACGAACTCACCCGTGCCCTGCCGCAGGAGTGGGCCGCCGCGGCCCCGCCGCCACTCCCCGAACACCCGCCACTCGTGCAGCACCTGGCCGCCGCCGGCAGCGCCACACGGTCGCTGTTGACTCTGTCCTCGAAAGCTTCGCCAAGCAGCCCGCTATTTCCGGCCTTGACGCTACTCAACGTGATACTTGGCACCAGCTATGAATCACGCCTGACGCAAGAGTTGCGAACCCTGCGCAGCCTGACCTACGCCATCTACTCCGACCTCAACCCGCTGGATGCGGCATGCCTGCTGCAAATTCATTGGGACATCGCCCCGCAGTACCGCGATGCGGCAGCGGCCCTGGTGTCGGGGATTGTCGCGTGCCTGCGCGAACGAGGCCCCAGCCAGGCAGAATGCGACATCGCTGTGAACGAAATTGCGGCCAAGCTGCATCACGACCTTGCAGACAGCGCCAAACTGGCCAGAGCGCTTGCGACTTACAGCCACCAAGGGCTGCCAGCCGATCACCTTGCCACTTTTCTTGACAGGCTGCAGTCGCTCACGCCTGCGAACCTGCGTGAAGCCGGGCAGGTGTGGTTGGGCAACGCGACGCAAGTGCTGGTGACCGTAGGCCCCGAGTCAATGCAGCTGCCACTGCCGGAAACAATGAAGGACAACCAATAGCGCAGGTACATCGGGGTTTTTCCATGGCATTCTAGGCACGCACAACATGAGTCGCCCACATGCCCAGCCCCAGCGCAACGTTCCGTCCAGCCCTCGGCCTTGCCAACCCCCACTTGCAAACCTTGTGGGGGCCATTGTGGCGAAAACTGCCAGAGCTGCAGCGCAACCGCGAGCGGCTATGGCTGGCCGATGGCGACTTCATCGACCTGGACTGGCACGGCCCGCACCAGCCCCACGCGCCGTTGGTGCTGGTCCTGCACGGTTTGACCGGCTCCTCCCACTCGCCCTACGTCAAAGGTTTGCAGCAAGCGCTGCACGGCCGCGGCTGGGCCAGCGTGGCGGTGAACTGGCGCGGTTGCTCGGGCGAGCCCAACCTGTTGCCACGCAGCTACCATTCCGGTGCCAGCGAAGACCTGGCCGAAATCGTCAGCCACCTGCGCGCCCAGCGCCCGTTGGCGCCGTTGTATGCGGTGGGGTATTCGCTGGGGGGCAATGTGCTGCTGAAATACCTTGGCGAAAGCGGTGTCGCCAGCCAGTTGCAGGCTGCGGTGGCAGTGTCGGTGCCGTTTCGCCTGGATCACTGCGCCGACCGCATCGGCCAGGGCTTTTCAAAGGTGTACCAGGCGCATTTCATGCGCGAGATGCTGGCTTATGTGCAGCTCAAGCAGCGGCACTTCCACGACAAGGGCCAGCATGAGCGGCTGGCGACGCTGCAACGACTGGGGCCGTTGGGCAACCTGCGCACGTTCTGGGATTTCGACGGCAAGGTCACCGCACCGCTGAACGGTTTTCGCGATGCGCACGACTACTACCGCCGCTCATCGAGCCATTTCTTCCTCGGCCAGAACCGCACGCCGACGCTGATCATCCATTCCAGCGATGACCCTTTCGTCTCCGGCCACAGCCTGCCAACAGCCCGCGAACTGGCGCCGCAGACCCGCTTCGAACTGCACAGCCGCGGCGGCCATGTTGGCTTTGTCGATGGCAGCCTGCGTAACCCGGGGTATTACCTGGAGCGGCGGATTCCACAGTGGTTGGTGGAAGGCCAATAGGAGCTGCAGTTTTCATTGGCAGTACCGACCTAATCGCCGGCAAGCCAGTTCCCACAGGTGTGGCACAGGCCCGATGGGTAGTGATGTACCTGCGGGAGCTGGCTTGCCGGCGATGAGGCCGGGCCTGCTTACTCGCCAGTGGCTACGCCATGCTGCGGATCGTTGATCCACTCACTCCACGATCCGGCATACAGCTTGCCCAGCGGGTACCCGGCCAACGCCAGGGCAAACAGGTTATGACACGCCGTCACCCCTGACCCGCAATACGCCACCAACTGCTCCGGTGCACGCCCGGCGAGCTTTTCAGCAAAGCGCTGTTTTAGCTGGTCCGAAGGCAGAAAACGCCCATCAGCCCCAAGGTTGTCGGTAAACGCCGCGCACTGCGCCCCCGGAATATGTCCCGCAACCGGGTCGATCGGTTCCACTTCGCCACGGAAGCGCGGCAAGGCACGCGCATCGATCAAGGTCAGGTCTGGGTTACCCAGACGCTTGGCCAGGTGCTCGGCATCGATCAGCAGCTTGCCGTCCGGCTCACCGTTGAAGGTGCCTTCCCGCTTGAGCGGCGGGTCCAGGCTGAGCGGCAGGTGCGCCGCATGCCAGGCCTTCAGGCCACCATCGAGGATAGCCACGCCGCTGCGCTTGCCCAGCCAGGCCAGCAGCCACCAGGCACGGGCGGCAAAAGCGCCAGGGCCGTCGTCGTACAGCACCACCTCGCTGTCATCGTCCAGGCCCCACTCACGCAGGCGCTCGACCAACCGGCGCGCATCCGGCAATGGGTGGCGCCCGGTACGTCCCTTGCTCACAGGCCCGCTGAGGTCACGCTCCAGGTCAGCAAAATGCGCTCCGGCAATATGCCCCTGGGCATAGCTGCGTTGGCCATAGTCCACATCCTCGAGGGCAAAGCGGCAGTCGAGGATCACCAACTTGGGCGAGCCCAGACGCTCGGCCAACTGCTGCGGGGTGATCAATTGCGCAAGGGGCATGACAATCTCCTGATCGAAGGCACTATCGATAACACTGAGGCCCTGGGTTAGTGCTCCAGGGCCTGGTTGAACGGTACATGGAATTCCTGGCAAAGGGCGTCCACCGCATTGCGGGCGTTGTCGGTGACGAAACCGAGCTCCAGCACCAGTACCTGGTAGACGCCGCGCTTGAAGGCTTCTTCACCCAGATGCGCGGAATGTTCCCGCGTGGTGCTGAGAAAACGTACCCAGGACGTCAATACGATCCAGGCATTGATGGTCAGCGATTCGATCTGGGCTGGTGTCATGGCCAGGATGCCCGCCTCGACGAAACCGCGGTAGATCGCCTGGCCCTGACGCAGGCATCGTTCGGAAAAGCGCCGATAACGTGCGGCCAGCTCCGGGTCGCTGTCCAGCAGGTGTTCCAGATCACGATGCAGAAAACGGTAGTTCCACATCGCCGCCAGCAGCGCCTTCAGGTAGAAGCGCTTGTCCTCCACGGTCGCCGCACGGCCTTGCGGCGGGCGCAGGAAGCTGTCCACCAGTTCTTCGTACTGACTGAACAGCAAAGCGATGATCGCCTGCTTGTTGGGGAAGTGGTAATACAGGTTGCCGGGCGAAATTTCCATGTGCGCGGCAATGTGGTTGGTACTGACGCTGCGTTCGCCCTGCTGGTTGAACAGCTCCAGGCTGTTCTGCACGATGCGCTCTCGGGTCTTCATGCGCGGGGCCATGCTCAGCTCCCAGTCTGCGGGCCTTCAACAAAGGGGCATCTTACGGCGTATTGGCGGTGGAGTGCACCGCTCGATAAAGCAGAAAAATTCGCACCATGGTACAAATTAGAGTATAGGCTCTAGTGATTTCCTGCTCGGACTCGGAGCCGCCATGAACTCGCCCAGTGCCTTGCCCCCTGTGCAATTCGACCTCGACCTTGCGGCGACGTTCGCCACCCAACGCCAGGCCTTTGCCGGCAACCCACTGCCACCAGCTGCGCAGCGGCGTCAATGGCTGAAAAGCCTGCGGGAAGCCTTGCTGGCCAGCCAGGCCGAACTGATCGAGGCAATCGGCCAGGACTTTGAAGGGCGCAGCGCCGACGAAACCCTGCTGGCCGAGCTGCTGCCCTCGGTGCAAGGCCTGCGCCACGCCGAAAAACACCTGCGGCGCTGGATGCGCGCCAGCCGGCGCAGGGTCGGCCTGGCCTTCCAGCCGGCCAGCGCGCATGTGCGGTACCAACCCCTGGGCGTGGTCGGCATCATCGTGCCGTGGAATTACCCGCTGCTCCTTGCCATCGGCCCCCTGACCTGCGCTCTGGCTGCCGGTAATCGGGTCATGCTCAAGCTCAGCGAGGCCACGCCTGCCACTGGCATTGCGCTGAAACAACTACTTGAGCAAGTGTTCCCCACCGATCTGGTCAGCGTGGTGCTTGGCGAGATCGAGATAGGCCAGGCCTTTGCCCGCCTGCCGTTCGATCACCTGTTGTTCACCGGCGCCACCAGCGTGGGGCGCAAGGTAATGCTGGCTGCGGCGCACAACCTGACCCCCGTCACCCTGGAGCTGGGTGGCAAGTCGCCAGCCATAGTCTCGGCCGACGTACCGCTGGACAGCGCCGCCGAACGCATTGCCTTCGGCAAGACCCTAAACGCCGGCCAGACCTGCGTCGCCCCCGACTACGTGCTGGTGCCACGCGAGCGCCTGGAGGCCTTCAGCGACGCCTACCAGCGTGCAGTACGCCGGCTATACCCGCGCATCGCCGACAACCCTGACTACACCGCAATCATCAACTCGCGCCAACTACAGCGCTTGCAGCATTTACTGGACGATGCTCGCGCCAAAGGAGCGCAGGTCCTTGACCTGTACCCGGGTGAAACCCGCCAGGGCCGGCGCCTGCCACCACACCTGCTGCTGGGCGTGAACGATGACATGCAGGTGATGCAGGACGAAATCTTCGGCCCGCTGCTACCGCTGGTTCCCTACGACAGCCTCGAGCAGGCACTGGCCTACATCAACCAGCGCCCGCGCCCGCTGGCGCTGTACTACTTCGGCTATGACCGCGCCACACAGGAGCAGGTGCTGCGCCACACTCACTCCGGCGGAGTGTGCCTGAACGACACCCTGCTGCACGTGGCTCAGGACGACTTGCCGTTCGGCGGCATCGGCCCTTCAGGCATGGGCCATTACCATGGCCATGACGGCTTCCTGACCTTCAGCAAGGCCAAGGCGGTGCTGACCAAGCAACGCTTCAATGCTGCCCGGCTGGTCTACCCGCCTTATGGCAAAGCCTTGCAGCGCCTGGTCTTCAAGCTTTTTATCCGCTGAGGGCCGGCAGATGCACCGCCGCGAACTGTTGCGCTTCAGCCTTGGCGCCAGCGTCTTTCTGGCCGGTACCAGCCTGGTCAGCTGCAGCGCACAGACAGCCGCAACGGGTTACCGGGTACTGCGGGACGACGATCTGCCGATGTTGCGCGCGCTGATCCCGGTAGTTCTGGCCGGCACGCAGGCTGCCGATACTCTGGTGCTGCACAGTCTCGACCACAAGCTGGCGGCGCTGTCGCCGGAAATGCTCAAACTCACCCGGCAGTTGTTCGACGTGCTAAACCTGCCGCTCACCCGCGGCCCCCTGACCGGTGTCTGGGGCGCCTGGGAACAAGCCAGCGCCGCACAGGTCACCGCCTTTCTGCAACGTTGGCAGGACAGCTCGCTGAACCTGCTGCGCATGGGCCACGCCTCGCTGTTGCAGTTGCTGCAGATGGCCTGGTACGAACGCCCCGAATCCTGGGCCGCATGCGGCTACCCCGGGCCACCGAAAATCTGAAAACAACAAGAGCAGCGCCAATGCCTGTACCCGACCCGTTTCGCCAAGGCCTGGAAAGCGGCTGGATCACCCACAACGCGTCGCGCCTGGAGCACGACCTCACGCTGGAAGCCGACGTTGCCGTGATCGGCAGCGGGGCCGGCGGCGCTACCAGCGCGCAAATGCTCAGCACTGCCGGCTTCAAGGTGCTGCTGATCGAAGAAGGCCCGCTGAAGACCAGCAGCGATTTCCACCTGCTGGAAAACGAAGCCTATGCCAGCCTGTACCAGGAAGGCCTGGGTCGCATGAGCAAGGACGGCGCCATCACCATCCTCCAGGGCCGCGCCGTGGGCGGCACCACGCTGGTCAACTGGACCTCCAGCTTTCGCACGCCGCCACAGACCCTGGCGCACTGGGCCGCAGCCCACAACGTGACCGGCCTGGGCGAGGAGCAAATGCGCCCCTGGTTCGAGCGCATCGAGCAGGAACTGGGCATCACCCCCTGGGCCCTGCCACCGAACGCCAACAACGATGTGCTGCGCCGTGGCTGTGAACAGCTGGGCTACCGCTGGGCGGTGATCCCGCGCAACGTGCGCGGCTGCTGGAACCTGGGCTACTGCGGCATGGGTTGCCCGGTGAATGCCAAGCAGTCGATGCTGGTAACGCGTATTCCCGCCACCCTCGCACAGGGCGGCGAGCTGCTGTACCTGGCGCGGGCCGAGCGCTTCGAACACAACGGCGAGCGCATCCAGGGCCTGTCATGCCAGGCCCTGGATAGCCACGGCATACACGCCACAGGACGGCAGGTCCGCGTTCGCGCGCGTCACTACATCCTTGCCGGTGGCGGCATCAACAGCCCGGCCTTGCTGCTGCGTTCCGACGCGCCCGACCCGCATGGACGCCTGGGCAAACGCACCTTCCTGCACCTGGTCAACTTCAGCGCAGCACGCTTCAACGACCGTATCGACCCCTACTACGGCGCCCCACAGTCCATCTACAGCGACCACTTCCAATGGCAAGGCGGCAACGATGGCCCGATTGGCTACAAGCTGGAGGTGCCACCGCTGCACCCGGCCCTGGCCACCACGCTGCTGGGCGGGCATGGCCACGAGAATGCCCAGCGCATGGCCGCGCTGCCACATACCCATGTGATGTTGGCGCTGCTGCGTGACGGCTTCCACCCGCAAAGCCAGGGCGGGGCCGTGGAGCTGCGCGGCGATGGCTCACCGGTGCTCGATTACCCGGTCACCGATTACCTGCGCGACGGCCTGCGCCGCGCCTATCGCAGCATGGCGCAGATCCAGTTCGCCGCCGGCGCCACCCAGGTCACCCCCGTGCACAGCGACGCCAGCGCCGCGTCCCGCCAGGAACACGCCTTGGCCATGATCGACAAGTTGCGCCTGGAGCCGTTCCGCACGCGCCTGGGCAGCGCTCACGTGATGGGTGGCTGCGCCCTTGGCGACGACCCGCGCCAGGCGGTATGCGACAGCCTGGGCCGCCATCACCAGCTGGAAAACCTGTCGGTTCACGATGGCTCACTGTTCCCCACCAGCATCGGCGCCAACCCGCAACTGTCGGTGTATGCCATCAGTGCCAGGCTCACCGAAGCACTGGTCGCCCGCCTGGCACACAGTGCATGACAAGGAACAGGCCCCCTGTCTATAGTGCCGTCAGCCGGCCGCATGACTTGGCCGGGGCGCCGTCGCTGCGCTACCATCCGACTCCCCAACGCACTCCAGCCAGGATGACGCGATGAACCGAGTGTTGTACCCGGGTACTTTCGACCCCATTACCAAAGGCCATGGCGACCTGGTCGAGCGCGCCTCGCGGCTGTTCGACCACGTGATCATCGCGGTGGCGGCCAGCCCGAAGAAAAACCCGCTGTTCCCGCTGGAACAACGGGTGGAGCTCGCCCGTGAGGTCACCAAGCACCTGCCCAATGTCGAAGTCATCGGCTTCTCCTCCCTGCTGGCGCATTTCGCCAAGGAGCAGGGCGCCAACGTCTTCCTGCGTGGCCTGCGTGCGGTGTCCGACTTCGAGTACGAATTCCAGCTGGCGAACATGAACCGGCAACTGGCCCCCGACGTCGAGAGTCTGTTCCTCACGCCTTCGGAGCGTTATTCGTTCATTTCCTCGACCCTGGTCCGGGAAATTGCCGCGCTGGGTGGTGATATCAGCAAATTCGTCCACCCGGTGGTGGCCGAGGCGCTGACTGAACGCTTCAAGAAATGACCTTTAGCGGCTGATCATCGCACCCGCGTGCACTGCGGGCGCGAATGCGGCACAATTGTGCCCACTGCGTTGAACATGCCCGGGCGCGGAGCCCCGGCCGGAGTCCCCATGTCCCTGATCATCACCGACGATTGCATCAACTGCGACGTCTGCGAACCCGAGTGCCCGAACGAGGCCATCTCCCAAGGCGAAGAGATCTACGTGATCGACCCTAACCTGTGCACCCAGTGCGTAGGCCATTACGACGAGCCGCAATGCCAGCAGGTCTGCCCGGTCGATTGCATCCCGCTGGATGAAGCGCACCCGGAAACCGAAGAAGAGCTGATGGCCAAGTACCGCAGGATTACTGGCAAGGACTGATATCAGGTCAGCCCTCATCGCCGGCAAGCCAGCTCCCACAGAGATATCATCGCTCTCGAGAGCTGTGCAATACCTGTGGGAGCTGGCTTGCCGGCGATAGGGCCTCAAGCCTCAGCGCTGGCAACGCGGGCAATACACACTCGCCCTCTGCCCCAGCTTCACCTCGCGCAACTCCGTGCCACACACCTTGCACGGCTGCCCGCCCCGCCCGTACACGAACAATTCCTGCTGGAAGTACCCCGGCTGCCCGTCGCCACCGATGAAGTCGCGTAGCGTGGTGCCGCCCTGTTCGATCGCCGCCGCCAGCACGCGCTTGATCTCGATCGCCAGCTTCAAGTAGCGCGCCCGGGAAATCCCGCCCGCTTCCCGACGGGGGTCGATGCCAGCGGCAAACAGCGCCTCGGTGGCGTAAATGTTGCCCACCCCCACCACTACCGCGTTATCCATGATGAACGGCTTGACCGCCATCGACCGCCCACGGGACAGCTGGAACAGCCGCTCGCCGTCGAACAGGTCGGTCAGCGGCTCCGGCCCCAGGCGCAGCAGCAGTTCGTGGTTGAGCGGGTCCAGGCTCCACAGCATCGCGCCAAAGCGGCGCGGGTCGGTGTAGCGCAGCATCAACCCCGACTCCAGCTCGATATCCACATGCTCATGCTTGGCCGCCGGCAAGCCCAGTTCGACCAGGCGCAGGTTGCCCGACATGCCCAGGTGACTGATCAGGGTGCCAACCTCGGCATTTATCAACAGGTACTTGGCGCGCCGCTCGACACTGACGATGCGCTGCCCAGACAGGCGCACATCCAGGTCTTCCGGAATCGGCCAGCGCAGGCGCCGGTCACGTACCACCACCCGGCTGACGCGCTGGCCTTCCAGGTGGGGCGCAATACCGCGCCGGGTGGTTTCTACTTCTGGCAATTCCGGCATGTGTCAGTGCCCGCCCAACTCGCGAATGTTCTGCTTGAGGTTCTCGAAATCGTATTCCGACAAGCCGATGTAATCGAGCACCAGCGGGCCGACCACATTCCATTCGTGGTCCACGGCCTGGTTGCCCAGCACCCGGTACGATGCGCAGATGTGCTCGGCCATCTTCAGCACCGCCAGCAGGTTTTTAAGCTGGCTCTGGGTATTGCGCGAACTCTCGTCGCGGAACACCGCCAGAGCGTTGTGGTGGTTGGCAATGGCCGCGCTGAGGTGCTCGGGCAGGCGCCAGGATTTGGCAGTGAAATAGCCGACCACCGAATGATTGGTGTTGAACGCGCGGTTTTCGGTGTCGACCACGCGGGTTTCCTCGTCGGACTTGGCATAGGCCTCTTCCAGCACATCCATGTAGTCGGGGAAGCGCTTGAGCATCAGCGGCACGCCACAGTCATGGAACAGGCCCAGGGTATAGGCCTCGTCCGCCGCCTGGATGCCGGTGCGCTTGGCCAGGGTCAGACAGGTCATCGCCACGTCCTGGGCGGTGTCCCAGAAGCGGTTGAGGGTAACGATGGTCTCGTCGCTCATCTCGCCCTTGATCGACTGGGCATTGATCAGGTTGATGATCGAACGGCTGCCCAGCAGGTTCACCGCGCGCTGGATCGAACCGATCTTGTTGGAAAGGCCGAAATGCGGTGAGTTGACCAGCTTGAGCAAGGCGCCCGAGAGGCCCGGGTCCTGGGAAATCAGCTTGGCGATGGTTTCCAGGTCCGGGTCAGGCATGTACTGCTCGAACTGCAGGTCGACCATGATCTGCGGTTGCGGCGGGATGGTGATGCCTTGCAAGGCTTGCTGGATCTGTTCGGCGCTGAGTTCTTGGGACATACGTGCACACTCGTTTGGGACCGGCGATTCTAACCCTCCAGACCGGAAAGGGACCAACCACTGAATCGTTGCGCCGGAACTTTACCTTATCCATGCGGGCCTCTTTCTCATATTCATCAAGGAAAGGAGCAAGGCCCATGAGTGCAGAACTGAACGGCAAGCGAGTGGCTTTCCTGGTCACCGACGGCTTCGAGCAAGTGGAACTGACAGGCCCTCGCGAGGCCCTGGAACAGAGCGGCGCGGTGGTGGACATCCTCAGCGACAAGGAGGGCACGGTACGCGGCTGGAACCACGACCAGCCGGCCGACGCATTCGCCGTGGACGCAACCTTCGAAAGCGCCCACCTGGACCTCTACGATGCCCTGGTGCTGCCCGGTGGCGTGCAAAACTCTGACACGATTCGGTTGATTCCCGCTGCGCAGAAACTGGTGAAAAGCCACGATTCGGCTGGCAAGCCGCTGGCGGTGATCTGTCATGGTAGCTGGTTGCTGGTGTCCTGCGGGTTGGCCAAGGGCAGGCGGCTGACCAGCTACAAGACCCTGCAGGACGACATCCGCAATGCCGGCGGAGACTGGGTGGATGAAGAAGTGGTAGTCGATGGCAACCTGATCACCAGCCGCCAACCCGACGACATTCCGGCGTTCAACCAACAACTGATCAAGGCATTGGCAGCCTGACGCCATCTCTTGGCCTACGCGAGACCTGTAGGAGCGGCCTTGTGTCGCGAAAGGGCCGCAAAGCGGCCCCGGCAATTTATGCGCCGCTGCTGAAGTTCCGGGGACCGATGCGCAGCCCTTTCGCGACGCAAGGCCGCTCCTTCAAGGGACGTGTGCCCAGGCAACAGGCTATAATCCCGCTCTTTTTTCCCGGAGCGACGTCATGTCCCTGCCCAGCCTACGCCTCAAAGCCAATGCCGACCGCCGCCTACGCGCCGGCCACCTGTGGGTCTACAGCAACGAAGTCGACGTCAGCGCGACCCCGCTGCAAGGCTTCCAGGCCGGCCAGCAGGCTGTTCTCGAGGCGGCCAACGGCAAGCCGCTGGGTATCGTCGCACTGAGCCCGAACAACCTGATCTGCGCCCGCCTGCTGTCGCGCGACGCCAAGCTGCCGCTGGACAAGTCGCTGCTGGTGCACCGCCTGAACGTCGCCCTGTCGCTGCGCCAGCGCCTGTTCGACCAACCGTGCTACCGCCTGGTCTATGGCGATTCCGACTTGTTGCCAGGCCTGGTGGTCGACCGCTTCTTCGACATCCTCGTGGTGCAATTGGCCTCCGCCACCATGGAAGCGCACAAGGACGACGTGATTGCAGCCCTGGTACAGGTGCTCAAGCCAAGCGGCATCCTGTTCAAGAACGATTCCTCCGCACGTGACGCCGAAGGCCTGCAGCGCTATGTCGAGACCGTCTATGGCGAAGTGCCGGACTGGGTGCCGCTGGAAGAAAACGGCGTCAAGTTCGAAGCCCCGGTACGCGAAGGCCAGAAGACCGGCTGGTTCTACGACCACCGCATGAACCGTGCACGCCTGGCGCCGTACGTGAAAGGCAAGCGCGTGCTCGACCTGTTCAGCTACATCGGTGGCTGGGGCGTGCAAGCCGGTGCCTTCGGCGCCAGCGAAGTGTTCTGCGTCGATGCCTCGGGCTTTGCCCTGGACGGCGTCGAGCGTAACGCCGCGCTGAACGGCATCAGCGAGAAACTGACCTGCATCGAAGGCGATGTGTTTGAGGCCCTGCGCGAACTGAAGGCCGCCGAAGAGCGCTTCGACGTGATCATTGCCGACCCACCCGCCTTCATCAAGCGCAAGAAAGACCTGAAGAACGGCGAAGCGGCCTACCGCCGCCTGAACGAACAGGCCATGCGCATGCTGACCAAGGACGGCATCCTGGTCAGTGCCTCGTGCTCGATGCACCTGCCCGAGGACGACCTGCACAACATCCTGCTGACCAGCGCCCGTCACCTGGACCGCAACCTGCAGTTGCTCGAGCGCGGCGGCCAAGGCCCCGACCACCCGGTGCACCCGGCCATCGCCGAAACCCGCTACATCAAGAGCATCACCTGCCGGTTGCTGCCAAACAGCTGATATCCGCTAAAAAGGGCCGCCAAGCGGCCCTTTCCTGCTGCAATCTCCCCGCCAGCTATCCACATCTGCATTCCCTCGCCGCGCCAGCGGTGTAGAATCGGCCTATTCATCGCCAGTCATCCCCGGCGGGTTTATGAGCTCTGCCCAAGCACGCGGCGATCCCGCGCGGTCTTCGGCCCCATCCGTGCCAGTGGCAACCGGCCTGCGGTACAAAGGACAAGAGAAGCTCACTCCCCTTTTTGTGACCTGATTAAGCCGCCAGGAGTGTTTCATGCCTGATTATCGTTCCAAGACTTCCACCCAAGGCCGCAACATGGCCGGCGCCCGGGCCCTGTGGCGCGCCACCGGGATGAAGGACGAAGATTTCAAGAAACCGATCATCGCCATCGCCAACTCGTTCACCCAGTTCGTCCCGGGCCACGTGCACCTGAAGGACCTGGGCCAGCTGGTCGCCCGCGAAATCGAACGCGCCGGTGGCGTGGCCAAGGAATTCAACACAATCGCAGTCGATGACGGCATCGCCATGGGCCACGACGGCATGCTCTATTCGCTGCCAAGCCGCGAGATCATCGCCGACGCCGTGGAGTACATGGTCAACGCCCATTGCGCCGACGCCATCGTGTGCATCTCCAACTGCGACAAGATCACCCCCGGCATGCTGATGGCCGCCCTGCGCCTGAACATCCCGGTAATCTTCGTCTCCGGCGGCCCGATGGAAGCCGGCAAGACCAAGCTGGCCAGCCACGGCCTGGACCTGGTCGACGCCATGGTCATTGCCGCCGACTCCTCGGCTTCCGACGAAAAAGTCGCCGAATACGAGCGCAGCGCCTGCCCTACCTGCGGTTCGTGCTCCGGCATGTTCACCGCCAACTCGATGAACTGCCTGACCGAAGCCCTGGGCCTGGCCCTGCCGGGCAACGGTTCGACCCTGGCCACCCACGCCGACCGCGAGCAGTTGTTCCTCACTGCCGGCCGCACCATCGTCGAGCTGTGCAAGCGCTACTACGGCGAGAACGATGAGTCGGTACTGCCGCGCAACATCGCCAACTTCAAGGCGTTCGAGAACGCCATGATGCTCGACATCGCCATGGGCGGCTCGACCAACACCATCCTGCACCTGCTGGCTGCCGCCCAGGAAGCCGAGGTGGCGTTCGACCTGCGCGACATCGACCGCCTGTCGCGCAAGGTGCCGCAGCTGTGCAAGGTTGCGCCGAACATTCAGAAATATCACATGGAAGACGTGCACCGTGCCGGCGGCATCTTCAGCATCCTCGGCTCGCTGGCCCGTGGCGGCCTGCTGCACACCGACCTGCCGACCGTGCACAGCCGCAGCATGGAAGAAGCCATCGCCAAGTGGGACATCACCCAGACCGATGACGAAGCCGTGCACACCTTCTTCAAGGCCGGCCCTGCCGGCATCCCGACCCAGACGGCATTCAGCCAGTCGACCCGTTGGGAATCCCTGGATGACGACCGTGAGAACGGCTGCATCCGCAGTGTCGAGCACGCCTATTCGCAGGAAGGCGGCCTGGCCGTGCTGTACGGTAACATCGCGCTGGATGGCTGCGTGGTGAAAACCGCCGGTGTCGACGAGTCGATCCTGGTGTTCGAAGGCACCGCGAAGATCTTCGAGAGCCAGGACAGCGCCGTACGCGGCATCCTCGCCGACGAAGTGAAGGCCGGCGACATCGTGATCATCCGCTACGAAGGCCCGAAAGGTGGCCCGGGCATGCAGGAAATGCTGTACCCGACCTCGTACCTGAAGTCCAAGGGCCTGGGCAAGGCTTGCGCCCTGCTCACCGACGGCCGCTTCTCGGGCGGCACCTCGGGCCTGTCGATCGGCCACGCATCGCCGGAAGCTGCCGCTGGCGGTGCTATCGGCTTGGTGCGCGACGGCGACAAGGTGCTGATCGACATCCCGAATCGTTCGATCAACCTGCAGGTCAGCGACGAAGAGCTGGCCGAGCGCCGTGTCGAGCAGGACAAGAAGGGCTGGAAACCGGCTGAAGTACGCCCACGCAAGGTGACCACCGCGCTGAAGGCCTACGCCCTGCTGGCGACCAGCGCCGACAAGGGTGCTGTGCGTAACAAGGCGATGCTGGAAGGGCTGTGAGGCTCTGACGGTGTGAATGAAGAACCGGCGCCCTGGGCGCCGGTTTTTTTATGCCTGTACCGGCCTCTTCGCGGGCATGCCCGCTCCCACAGGTACGGTGCCTGGCTCAAAGGCTGTGGGGTCTCTGTGGGAGCGGGCGTGCCCGCGAAGAGGCCAGCACAGGCACCACATGGCTTACTGAATCTGCTCCGGCGTCACGATCACCCAGTTCTTGTCCGCCGTCACCGGCAGCCCTTCCTTGGCCTGCGCCGCTGCATTCCTGGCAATCATCCCGTTCATCTGGTCCATGTACTTGGCCTTGCGATTTATCCACAGGTGGATGCCACCTTTGCCCACATCCACCCCATGAAACTGCATGTAGCCATCGCTGGTCGGTGTGTCGCCCCCCACGAGTACCGGTTTCTTCCACTCATCGATATAGGTCAGGATCGCCGCCTGCTTGCCCGCCATCCAGGTGGCCGGGGTCCACAGGTACGGGGTCAGCTCCAGCCCCACGTTGGCCTTGGCATCATAGTGCCCAGCGCTGATCTGCTTGCGTGCGGTGGTCAACTGGCCGCTGGCGCGGTCCTTCAGCAACAGGCTCACGCCAATCACATTCTGCGGCTTCACGTTGTAGCCGTACTTGGGGTCCGACGCGACCATGCGCACCAGTTCCTCTGAGGCCGCGGAAATCACATAGACCTCGATACCGTTCTCCATGAGCTTGTTGTACAGCTCAGCCTGCCCCTGGAAGACCTTGGGGGGCTGTACCTCGATGGTCTTGACCTGATCGCCTTCGTAATAGGTGCTGGGGATCGGCTTGCCGGAGGCCATCAGCTCATCCACCTGCACTTTCAGCTCCTGCAGGGTAAAGCCGGAGAACACCTGGGCCACCCACGGGTAGCAGACCATGTCGTCCACTTCGCACAGCCGGTAGTAGTAGCTGAACAGGCTTTCCTTATGCTCGGCGGTGTCCTTGAACGGCATCAGCTTCAACGACGGGTCGAGCTTGTCACGGCTCAACAGGCCCTTGTTTTCCATGAAAGGCAGCAAGGCCTCTTCAAGATCGTAGCGGTAGCTGGTGTTGTCCATGTCGAACACCGCGTAGTTACCCTTGTTGGCATTGGCGGCGATCATGCTGTCGAGCTGCCTGGCCGCCTCGGCGGGCCAGTGTTTGAGCTCGGTGGCGAAGGTTTCGATACTGAACAACAGGGACAGGCCGACGGCGACGGCTTTCGGAGCAAACTTCATGTACGAATCTCCTGAAATGACCCAGAAACGCTAGTGCAACAATCTCCGCTGGCAGCCCTCGATAACGACCTCCATGCAGCTGCAAACGCCGCGTTCATTGCAATCCGCGACACATCGTTATTCCATAAACGACTATACACATTCCATTTGGGTATAAATTCGTTTGTTTTCAGGCTGTTAGCATTTCCGTTCGCAATCGCTCACAGGGGCGATGCCTCTTCTGCTTTTTTTCTGCTGGAGCTTCAATGAACCTGCCGCTGTCCCTTAACCTGCTGGCGTTCCTGGCCCTGTTGCTGGGCCTGGCACAAACCCGCCGCACCGACTGGAGCCTGGCCAAGAAGGTATTGCTGGGCCTGGTGCTGGGCGTGGTGTTCGGCCTGATCCTGCATACCGTCTATGGCGCTGGTCACCCTGTGCTCAAGGCCACCATCGCCTGGCTCGACCTGGTCGGCAACGGCTACGTCGGCTTGCTGCAGATGATCGTCATGCCGCTGATCTTCGCCTCGATCCTCAGTGCCGTGGCGCGCCTGCACAATGCCTCGTCGTTGGGCCGCATCAGTGTGCTGAGCATCGGCACCCTGCTGCTGACCACCGCCATCGCTGCGTTGATCGGCATCGTCCTGACCAACCTGTTCGGCCTCAGCGCCGAAGGCCTGGTGGCCGGCGCCCAGGAAAGCGCGCGCATGCAGATTATCCACAGCGACTACGCCGGCAAGGTCGCCGACCTCAACATCCCGCAACTGCTGCTGTCGTTCATCCCCAGCAACCCGGTAGGTGACCTGGCACGGGCCAAACCGACCTCGATCATCAGCGTGGTGATCTTTGCCGTGTTCCTGGGCCTGGCCGCGCTGCAGCTGATCAAGGACGATGCCGAGAAAGGCGAGCGCGCACTGTCGGCCATCGACACCCTGCAGGCCTGGGTGATGCGCCTGGTGCGGGTGGTAATGAAGTTGACCCCGTATGGCGTACTGGCGCTGATGACCAAGGTGGTGGCCAGCTCGAACATGGAAGACATCCTCAAGCTGGGCAGCTTCGTGGTGGTGTCGTACCTGGGCCTGGCGCTGATGTTCGTGGTGCACGGCATTATCCTCGCCGCCACCGGCGTGAGCCCGCTGCGCTTCTTCCGCAAGGTGTGGCCGGTGCTGACCTTCGCCTTCACCAGCCGCTCCAGCGCCGCCAGCATTCCGCTGAACATCGAAGCGCAAACCCGCCGCCTGGGCGTACCGCAGTCGATTGCCAGCTTCAGCGCATCGTTCGGTACCACCATTGGCCAGAACGGCTGCGCCGGGCTCTATCCCGCGATGCTGGCGGTGATGGTGGCGCCGGCGGTGGGCATCGATACCTTCGACCCGCTGTGGATCGCCACCCTGGTGGCCATCGTCACCTTGAGTTCGGCAGGTGTTGCCGGCGTAGGTGGCGGTGCGACTTTCGCCGCGCTGATCGTGCTGCCGGCCATGGGCTTGCCGGTGGAGCTGGTGGCGTTGCTGATTTCGGTGGAGCCGCTGATCGACATGGGCCGCACGGCGTTGAACGTGAACGGTTCAATGACCGCAGGGGTGGTGACCAGCCAACTGCTGAAAGAGACCGACAAGGATGTGCTGGCTGGCGATGAACATGCCGAGCTGAGTCATTCCTGACAGATTGCCGGGGGCGCGTTGCGCCCCTGTCGCGACACAAGGCCGCTCCCGCAATGGCCCCGCGTACGCCGATCAATGTGGGAGCGGCCTTGCCGGGGCGCCGGACCGGTCGGAAAGGGCTGCAAGGCAGCCCCGGCAATCTCAAACCTTGTCCCAGACCTCGAAATGATACCCAGGCTTGCCTTCCTCAGCCTGCGCCTCGCTCGATACCCGCTTCCACTGCCCCCGATCGAACTCAGGGAACCACGCATCCCCTTCCGGCGACAACTCGACCCGCGTCAGGTACATGCGGCTGACCAGCCCTTTCTCCAGCGCCTGCCCATACAGCTGCGCCCCGCCAATCAGCATAAGCTCATCAACGCCCTGCTCACGCGCCCACTGCTCGGCCCGCACCAGCGCCTCTTCCAGCGAGCCAAACACCTCGGCCCCCGCCAGTTCCAGCCCGGCCTGCCGGCTGACGACGATATTCAACCGCCCGGGCAATGGCCTGCCCAGCGAGTCCCAGGTCTTGCGCCCCATGATGATCGGCTTGCCCAGGGTAGTGGCCTTGAAGTACTTGAAGTCCCCCGGCAGATGCCAGGGCATGGAGTTGTCGATGCCGATCACGCGGTTCTCGGCGTGAGCCGCGATCAGGCTGAGGGGGAGTGATGTATTCATGCCAGCGAGGATAGCACCGGGCGTGTGGGTTATGCTTCTGCCCTGACCTGTGCAATGGAAGACCTTGTGACTGCACCCACTTCACTGGACAAGCGCTGGCTCACCGAAGCGGTACGCCTGCGCGAGGAACATGCCGGCCCCCTGGAGGACCAGGAAGCCAACCGCCGCGCCCGCCAGGCAGGCGGTGACCTGGCGGCCCGCATCGAAACCCGTGCCCTGTTCCTGGCCGAACGCGACGGCATCACCACCGCCCTGCGCCACTGGAAACAGGGCGCACGCCTGGCGCTGCTGGCCTTGCTGGTGCTGGCCGTGCTCAGCGGCGCAGGGTTGGCCCTGGCCGCCTTGAGCGACGGGCAGCGCCCGGTGAATGTGTTCTGGGCCCTCGGCAGCCTGCTCGGGCTGAACCTGCTGATGCTGCTGGGCTGGGCCATCGGCTTTGCCCTGAGCGGCGAGCATGGCGCGGGGCTGGGCCGTTTGTGGCTGTGGCTGAGCGAACGCTTTGCCCGTGACGCCAAGGCCGCGCACCTGGCACCGGCGTTGCTGGTGCTGCTGCAACGCCAGCGCCTGAACCGCTGGCTGCTTGGCCTGCTGGTGCATGGCCTGTGGCTGCTGGCGATGATCACCGCACTGGGCATGCTGCTGGCCTTGCTGGCGACCCGGCGCTATGGCTTTGTCTGGGAGACCACCCTGCTCGCCGCCGACCCGTTCATCCACCTGACCCAGGCCTTGGGCGCGCTGCCTTCGTTGCTGGGTTTCACGGTACCCGACGAGGCCATGATCCGCGCCAGCGGCAACAGCCAGCCGGCCCTGGACCTGGCGCGCCAGGCCTGGGCCAGCTGGCTGCTTGGCGTGGTGCTGGTGTACGGCCTGCTGCCGCGTCTGCTGCTGGCCGGGCTGTGCCTGTGGCGCTGGCTTCAAGGCCGCCAACGCCTGGCGCTGGACCTCAGCCTGCCCGGCTACGCGCAGCTGCGTGAAGCGCTGATGCCGCGCAGCGAACGCATCGGCGTCCAGGATGCCGCGCCCGAGGCCTTGCCGCAGTTTGCCGCTGGCCAACTGGAAAGCGGCAGCAGCGGTGCCCTGCTGGTCGGCCTGGAGCTGGATGACCAGCACCCCTGGCCGCCCGCGCTGCCAAAAAGCGTAACCAGTGCCGGCGTTCTCGATAGCCGCGAATCGCGTAACCGCCTGCTGGAACAGCTCAGCCGTTTCCCGCCAGCACGCTTGGCCATCGCTTGCGACCCGCGCCGTTCGCCCGACCGCGGCAGCCTGGCGTTGCTCGCCGAACTGGCACGCAACGCCGGCGCCACCCGTATATGGCTACTGCAGGCCGCACCGGGCGAGGCCCTGGACGCCCAGCGCCTGGGCGACTGGCACGAAGCCCTCGACCGCCTTGGTCTGGCGCATGCCGACACCTCGCCGCTGACCTGGCTGGAGCATGGCCATGACTGAGCCGCTGAAACTGGCCGTGGTCGGCCACACCAACGTCGGCAAGACCTCGCTGCTGCGCACCCTGACCCGTGACGTCGGCTTTGGCGAAGTTTCCCACCGCCCCAGCACCACCCGCCATGTGGAAGGTGCGCGGCTGTCCGTGGACGGCGAACCCTTGCTCGAGCTGTATGACACCCCTGGCCTGGAAGACGCCATTGCCCTGCTCGACTATCTCGAACGCCTGGAGCGCCCGGGCGAGCGCCTGGACGGCCCGGCCCGCCTCGAGCGCTTTCTGCAAGGCAGCGAGGCACGCCAGCGTTTCGAGCAAGAGGCCAAGGTGCTGCGCCAGCTGCTGGCCAGCAATGCCGGCTTGTATGTGATCGACGCCCGCGAACCAGTGCTGGCCAAATACCGCGACGAACTGGAAGTGCTGGCCAGTTGTGGCAAGCCGCTGCTACCGGTGCTCAATTTCGTCGCCAGCCACCAGCACCGCGAGCCGCAGTGGCGTGAAGCCCTTGCCAGGCTTGGGCTTCACGCGTTGGTGCGGTTCGACAGCGTGGCCCCGCCAGAGGATGGCGAGCGCCGGTTGTACGAAAGCCTGGCCCTGCTGCTGGAAGACGCCCGCCCGGCCCTGCAGCGGCTGATCGACGACCAGCAGGCACAGCGCCTGGCACGCCGCCACAGCGGCAAGCGCCTGATTGCCGAGCTGCTGCTGGACTGCGCCGCCTGCCGGCGCAGCGTCGAGGCCGAACCGGCTGCCGAAGCCCGGGCCATCGAGGCATTGCGGCAAGAGGTGCGCCAGCGCGAACAGCGCTGTGTCGAGGCACTGCTCAAGCTGTATGCCTTCCGCCGCGAGGACGCCCATGCCGGCGACCTGCCGTTGCTGGATGGCCGTTGGGGCGATGACCTGTTCAATCCCGAAACCTTGAAGCTGCTGGGCGTGCGTTTGGGCAGCGGTGTGGCCGCCGGTGCTGCGGCGGGTGCCGGGGTGGACCTGCTGGTCGGCGGCCTGACACTGGGGGCTGCCGCCCTGGCCGGGGCAATTGCCGGCGGCGCGCTGCAGACGGCGCGCAACTATGGGTCGCGGCTGATGGGCAAGCTCAAGGGCAAGCGCGAGCTGACGGTTGACGATACGGTGTTGCGCTTGTTGGCCTTGCGTCAGCAGCAGTTGATGGTAGCGCTGGAAAACCGCGGGCATGCGGCGCAGGACAGCATTCGGCTGGGGGAGCTGGATGAGAAGGCCTGGCGGGAGGGCAAGTTGCCGGAGGCGTTGAGCAAGGCGCGGGCGCATCCGCAGTGGTCCACCCTCAACCCTGGGGCGAAGCTGAACCAGGCTGAGCGGCAGGAACAGCTGGAGGCTCTGGTTTCACAGTTTTGATCAAGCAGGTCTGGCCTCTTCGCGGGTAAACCCGCTCCCACAGGTATCTCACATCCGTTGAGATGTGCACTATTCCTGTGGGAGCGGGTTCACCCGCGAAGAGGCCCGCACAGGCTGCCCACATCTCAAAGTAATGCCAAAGCCTTCCGCTTCAACCCATCCAGGTCAATCACCGCCACCCCGACCACTTTGGCCCGCTCATCCCACTCCCTCATCCGCAAACTCACCTCGAACAGCGGATCCCGCTCGAACACATCCGCCTCGTCCTCGCTCATCACGCCCCCCTGATACTCCAAGGTCCGCCGGCTCGCTTCACTCAACCTCTGGTAATACCCAGGCTGGCGCAAAGTCAGGTAGCGCTTGGCCTCCACGTGATACTGCACCAGCCGCGCCATGCGTTCGCCGAAGCCACAGCGGCGTAAATACTCAGCGCCGATGCGCTCATGGCTGACCACGCCATAGCCGCCCATGCTCGCGTCCCCGCCGCACAGGTGGCCGATGTCGTGGAAGAACGCCGCCAGCACCACTTCGTCGTCGAAGCCTTCGGCGATGGCCAGTTGCGCGGCCTGGGACATGTGTTCGAGCTGGGTGATCGCTTCGCCGATGTAGTCGTCACTGCCGTGGCGTTCGTACAGCGCGAAGGTGCTGTCAATGATCTGGGCTGGGGTTGGCATCACCGTATTCTCCTGGCTTGATTGGGTGGTGGCTTCTTCGCAGCACAAGGCTGCTCCTACAGGTAGTCGCCGACCCGTAGGAGCAGCCTTGTGCTGCGAAGAGGCCGGTGCAGGTTACTGCTGAGCCACCTTCTCCGACTTGCCGTCATAGCGCTTGCGCCACTCGGCCAGGATCTGGTCACGGTTCTTCGAGGCCCAGGCAAAGTCGTTCTTGATCAGGCGCTGTTCATAGTCCGCCGGCAGTTCGGTCTGCGGCTTGGCAATACCCGGGGCAGCCAGCACGGCGAAGTTCTCCTTGTACAGCTCCATGGCCGCCGGGCTTGCCGAGAAATCAGCCAGGCGCCTGGCCGCATCCGCTTTTGGCGAACCTTTGATCACCGCAGTCGCCTCGATCTCCCAGCCCAGGCCTTCCTTCGGCAGCACGATGTCCAGCGGCGCGCCCTGGCGCTTGAGCTGCACGGCCGGGTACTCGAACGAGATACCGATCGGGAATTCACCCGCTGCGGCAAGCTTGCACGGCTTGGAACCGGAATGAACGTACTGGCCGATGTTCTGGTGCAGTGCATCCATGTACGCCCAACCCTGTGGCTCGCCAAAGGTCTGCAGCCAGGCACTGACATCCAGGAAGCCGGTGCCGGACGAAGCCGGGTTCGGCATGACGATCTTGCCCTTGTACTCGGGCTTGGTCAGGTCCTGCCAGCTCACCGGCTTGCTCAGGCCCTGTTTCTCGGCCTCGATGGTATTGAAGCAGATGGTCGCGGCCCAAACGTCCATACCGACCCAGGCTGGCGGGTTGGCAGCATCGCGGTAATTGGCGGCAATCTTGCCCAGGTCCTTCGGTGCGTAGGCTTCGAGCATGCCGTTCTGGTCGAGGATAGCCAGGCTGGAAGCAGCCAGGCCCCACACTGCGTCGGCTTGCGGGCGGTCTTTCTCGGCCAGCAGCTTGGCGGTGATGATGCCGGTAGAGTCACGAACCCACTTGATCTCGATGTCCGGGTTGGCCTTCTCGAAGGCCTGCTTGTAGCTCTTCAGCTGTTCGGCTTCCAGGGCGGTGTAGACCGTCAGCTGGGTACCAGCGGCCGAAGCCTGCAGGCTGAACACGGCGGAAACGGCAGCGGCAAGTGCAAGGTGCTTGTACATGGGTAGGTTCCTTACAGGTCAGACGGTCGCGGCGCGTTGGCGCCAGGCTTGGGAACGGCGCAGCAGGCCGCGTGAGGCTGCGGCCAGCAGCAGTGAAGCGCTGGCACTGGTCAGCAGGATCAGGGTGGACATGGCGGCGGCACCACCGACATTGCCGGCGTCATCCATGTTCAGCACGGCGACGGCAGCCAGGATGGTGTCGGGGCTGTACAGGAAGATTGCCGCCGACACGGTGGTCATCGCCGAGACGAACAGGTAGCGGATGATGTCCAGCAGCGCCGGCAGGCAGATCGGCACGGTCACCCGCAGGAAGTGCCTGTACAGCGGCGCCTTCAGCGACAGCGCGGCGGCCTCGAACTCGCCGTCGAGCTGGCGCAGGGCGGTGGTAGCGGTCATCTGCGCGGTAGTCAGGTAGTGGGCGATGGTGCACACCACCAGCAGCCCCATGCCGCCGTAGAACACATGCAGCGGGTTGCCGTTCAGGTTGAAGAAGAATACGTAGCCCAGGCCCAGCACCAGGCCCGGCACGGCCATGGGGATGAAGCTGAGCAGGCGCAGCGCCTGGTTGAGCAGGCGTTGGCCCTGGGTTTTCTCCATCAGGTAGGCGCCGGTGAAGATCACGATGCTGCCGATCAGCGCGGTGCCGATGGCCATGGTCACGCTGTTGCGGTAGGCCAGCCAGCCACCACCGGCGGTGTCCTCGAACATGTAGTGACGCAGCGACAACGACAGGTTGTAGGGCCAGAACGTGACCAGCGACGAATACACCGCCATGCCGATCACCAGCAGCAATGCCGCGCACACCAGCAGCACGATCACCAGGAAGCAGGCATCACGGCCACGCGACGACTTGGGCTCGAACACCTGGGCACGGCCGCTCATGGCCTCGCCCTGGCGCCGGCGCAGCCAGGCATCGACGGTAAAACTGAACAGCGCCGGCAACAGCAGCACCATGCCGATCAACGCGCCGCGGCCGAACTGCTGCTGGCCGACCACCGCCTTGTAGGCTTCCAGCGCCAGCACCTGATAGTCGCCGCCGACCACGACCGGTACACCGAAGTCGGTGATGGTCAGGGTGAACACCAGGCAGAACGCTGCGAATACTGCCTGGCGCGTGGCCGGCCAGGTGATGCTGGTGAACGCTCGCCAAGGGCCGGCACCCATGCTGGACGCTGCGTCGAACAGGCGTGCATCGGCCAGCGATAGCGCCGACAGCAGGATCATCAGGGCATGCGGGAAGGTGTAGATGGCCTCGCCCAGCACAATGCCCCAGAAGCCATAGATGTTGTCGCTGAGCAACCCGCGCAGCAGCCCCTGGTTACCGAACAGGTAGACCAGGGCGATGGCCGGCAGCATTGACGGCGCCAGCAGCGGCAGCAACGAAATCCCCCGCCACAGGCCTTTGCCCGGAATCAGCGTGCGTTGCAGGGCATAGGCGAACAGGTAGGCCAGCGGCACCACGATGGCTGCCACTGTGAAGGCCACCGACAAGCTGTTGCCCAGCAACCAGTGGAAGTTTTCACTGGCGAACAGCTCGCGGGCCGCCAGCAGGCCGCCACCCTGGCCCGCTTCAGCGCTGAAGCCGCGCCAGAAGATCGCCAGCAGCGGCATCAGCACCGCCAGCACCAGAAGGATCAGCAGCAGGCTCTTGCCGCCGACGACGAACAACCGGTCGCCCAGGGCGACGCCAGCGCGCGGCGTGGCCTTGGCCTGGCTCAGCGGCAGGGACATTGGCGCGGCCATCTCAGGCAAACACCTGCAGGCTCTGCGGCGGCAGCGCCACCCAGATGTCTTGCGAGCCCAGCCGCGGCATGGCCTCGGGGGCCAGCTCCGCCAGCAGTGCATGGCCAGGCAGTGCCTTGAGCTCGAAGCTCATGCGGCAGCGGTTACCGAGGAAGGTGATTTCACGGACCATGGCCGGGAACAGGTTTTCTTCGTGCACCGCAGGGTTGACCGTGATCGCCTCCGGGCGGCAGAACAGCCGTCCGCTACTGGGTCGGGCCGAACCTGGTGCCAGACGCATGTTCATGCCACCGACCTGGGCATGGCTGTCACTGCTGCGCTGGAACGGCAACCAGTTGCCCTGGCCGACGAACTCGGCAACGAACGGCGTGGCCGGCTGGTCGTAGATTTCCTGCGGGGCGGCGTATTGCTCGACCTGGCCGTTGTTCATCACCGCAATGCGGTCGGCCATCAGCATGGCCTCGTCCTGGTTGTGGGTGACCATCAGCGTGGTGATACCCAGCTGGCGCTGCAGTTGGCGCAGTTCGGTGCACAGGTGCTCGCGCACCCGGGCATCCAGCGCCGACATCGGCTCGTCCAGCAGCAGCAACGACGGCGACGGTGCCAGCGCGCGGGCCAGGGCCACACGCTGCTGCTGGCCACCGGAAAGCTGACCGGGGTATTTCTTCTCGCTGCCGGCCAGGCCCACCAGTTCGAGCATTTCGGTCACTCGCTGGCGGGCCTGTTCACGGCCGCTGCCAGTCAGGCCATAGGCGATGTTGGCTTCGACAGTAAGGTTGGGGAACAGCGCGTAGGACTGGAACAGGATGCCGTAGTCACGGGCCTGGGGTGGCAGCTCGGAGATATCGCGCTCGCCGATGTACAACGTACCGCGGTCCTGGCGCTCCAAGCCGGCGATGCAGCGCAGCAACGTGGTCTTGCCGCAGCCGGACGGGCCAAGCAGGCACACCAGTTCGCCAGCGGCGATGTCCAGCGAGACATCGTTCAGCGCCGTGAAGGCGCCGAAGCGCTTGTGGATATTGCGCACTTTCATCTGTGCGCCGGGGGTGGTGTGGTTCATGGCAGGGCCTCATCGAAGAGATGGGGGCCATGCTAGGAAGGCTGTGCGAAGGTTCTGTGGCTTTAGGGCAAAAGCGGGTGATAGTGGTATAGGCAGATTTGCTAATGACCAGCAGGCCGCCAGCCTCTTCACGGGTAAACCCGCGACATCAGCATAAACCGGCGACCTAGCCGCCTTGAGCTACGTCTTTAGCCCGCAGTCGAGGTGACCGCGCTGGTGCCTTCGTCTACGCCATTGGCAGCATGCCGGCACAACCTGATATTTCTATCAGTTTGAAGTTCCGAACCAAAATGCTTCAATAAAGGCGGCAACCCTTATGAGTATTGAACATGAATAAGTTCTTTTACGACAATGCGCGCCCATCAGTCGTTTTAAAATCAGATCGTGGACACCGCTTAATTTCAGCCGCCGGGACTGCACTGAGCGAAAGCTCGAGTCCCAAATCAGCATCTCATCTACTTAAAGGAACAGACAACACTGGCAGCACGCTTCTTTTATCACCACAGGAAAAGCAGCCTTCGACGCAGCTTATCTACTCCTGCTACGGTTATATCGACACCAGAGATCGCGCACTTCCGCTGATACTTTACCAAGGTGGCATCCTCGATACTTTTTTGGGCGGCTATGTTTTAGGCATTCGACTCTATCATTTACTCTTGATGAGGTTTACTTCCCCTGACAGGTTTAGTCCATTTATGACTGGAGGTCTTAACGCTTATGCCTTTTGCAACGGAGACCCAATAAACTATACCGACCCCAGCGGGCACATGCGGGTTCCTACATTGGCAAAGCTAGCTACAGGAGTTCTAGCAAAAAAATATTCCATCAAGCCTGAAACTGAAAATCAAGTTATTCAACTCAAGAACGGAGGCAAAATAAAAGTTACATACAAATGGACCGACAAAGACCATAAGAAATATTTGAAATATTCGCCACAGCGGCACGAGCGATATATGCAGGAAGTCTCAAAACTACCCCGCCAAACCCCCTTCAGAAATAAAATTCTCGAAAACCACCCAGAGCTTAAACTGGAAGCGAAATATCACTCATATCAACACGCATTTTACGAAATAACGAAAGTCGGGGCAACTGACAGAAGAAATATATTACCCAAGCATTTCACCAAAATTACCAAATGGAAAGAAGCAGGATTTTTTGACGAGGTCGCTGATACCTCTTGGGACGGCATTCTAATGGCGCTGTCCAAAAACCCAAACGCAACTGAGGTTTTAAATACGCTGTCGCATTGGCAGAAGGTGATAAATACCGTGAGGAGCGTGAAGACTTGATCGTGTCTCAGGCAGCAGTGTAACTCATCATGGATCTGGCCATTGAGTTTACCGTTTGCTTGGCCCGTGGATTATCGCTGACTGCTGCAAAGGCCTACATATGCATGTAACGTCGAGTGGCCTTGGTCATCGTGGTTTCTCTGGTGAAGGTCGGGTCCGCAAACTCAACGTAAGCCGGGAACCACGATGACCATCCTCTTTCGCCCGCAGGCCTTCGGCTAGTTCAGTTACACCACTTCCCGAGAAACGATCGGGCCTAGAACTGCGAACCCACCACCTCTTGCGCCACCCCAAGGAAGGCCGCCGGCAACCGCGCCTGGCGCCGCTCCTTCAGGCAATACAGGTATTCATGCATCACCGGCGCGTTCTCCAGCGTCAGCACCCGCAACTCAGGGTTGTGCGGCACCTCGTGCCGGGCAATCACGCTGATGCCGATATTGCGCAGCACCGCCTCGCGGATCGATTCGCGGCTGGCAATCTCCAGCAACGCCCCGGCCTTCACACCGGCCTCTTGCATCATCTGCTCGGTCAGCTTGCGTGTGGTCGAGCCCTTCTCGCGCATCAGCAGGCAATGCCCGGCCACCACGTCAATGGACACCGCCTGGCGGTGTGCCAACGGGTGGTTACGATGCACCGCCACCACCAACGGGTCAGTCCCCAGCACCCGCCGCACCAGCCGAGCATCTTCCAGCAGTTGCGACGAAGCGGCGATATCCACCCGGTAGTCCTCGAGCATCTCCAGCACCTGCTGCGAGTTGCCGATTTCCACCGCCACTTCCACCTGCGGGAGGCGTTCGCGGTAGATCTTCACCAGGTCGAGAATGTAGTAAGGCGCCGTGGCCGCGATGCGCAAGCTGCCCTGGGCCTGGCCGCTGTTGCGCAGCTCGAACTCGATGTCGGCCTCTTGCTGCAACAGTGCCTTGACCATCGGCAGCAGGCGCACGCCCTCCTCGCTCAGCACCAGGCGCCGCCCGCCGCGGTAGAACAGCTCGACCGCGTACTGGCTCTCCAGGTTGCGAATCTGCGTGGTCACCGTGGGCTGGCTGAGGCCGAGCTTCTTCGCCGCCAGGGTGATGCTGCCCAGGCGGGCCACCATGTAGAAGGCTTTAAGCTCCGAACTCAGCATGCACGTCCTCTATTTGCGCAACAGGCGCAAGCCGTTGAACACCACCAGCAGGCTCACGCCCATGTCGGCGAACACCGCCATCCACATGGTGGCCATGCCGGCAAAGGTGATCGCCAGGAAAATCGCCTTGATGCCCAACGCCAGAACGATGTTCTGCATGAGGATCGCCGCACTTTGGCGCGACAGCCTGACGAAGGCCGGGATTTTCCGCAAGTCGTCGTCCATCAGCGCCACATCGGCGGTCTCGATGGCGGTGTCGGTACCGGCCGCCGCCATGGCAAAACCGATCTCGGCACGAGCCAGCGCCGGGGCGTCGTTGATACCGTCACCGACCATGCCCACCCGATGGCCCTGGGCGTACAGGGTTTCGATGCTCTTGAGTTTGTCGGCAGGCAGCAGGTTGCCTTCGGCACGGTCGATACCCACCACGGTGGCGATGGCCTGGGCGGTATGCGGATTGTCACCGGTCAGCATGACAGTCTTGATGCCCAGCTCATGCAGCTCGGCGATGGCCTGGCGACTGCTTTCCTTGACCGTGTCGGCCACCGCGAACAGCGCCAACGGGCCGGAGCGGTCGAGCAGCAGCACCACGGTCTTGCCCTGGCGCTCCAGCGCATCCAGCTGGGCCTCGAGCTCGGGCGAGCACAGCCCCAGCTCCTCGACTAGACGGTGGTTACCCAAGTGGTAAACCTCACCCGCGATGGTACCGCGCACACCGCGCCCGGCCAGGGCGGCGAAGTCATCAACCTCGCTCAAGGCCAGGCCTTGCTCCTTGCCGAACTGGGCAATGGCGCGGGAGACCGGGTGGTCGGAACGCTCGCCCAGGCTGGCGGCCAGGGCTTGCGCGCGGCCTTCGAACAGCGGCTCCAGTACCTTGGCATCGGTTTGCTCCGGCTTGCCGTGGGTGATGGTGCCGGTCTTGTCCAGGGCCAGGAAGTCCAGCTGGCGCCCGCCTTCCAGGTACACGCCACCCTTGATCAGGATGCCCTTGCGCGCGGCAGCGGCCAGGCCGCTGACGATGGTCACCGGGGTCGAGATCACCAGGGCGCATGGGCAGGCCACCACCAGCAGCACCAGGGCGCGATAGACCCAGTCGAACCAGGCACCGGCCATGAACAGCGGCGGTATCACCGCAACGGCCAGGGCAATGGCAAACACCACTGGGGTGTAGATACGCGAGAAGCGGTCGACGAAACGCTGGGTAGGCGCCCGCGCGCCTTGCGCTTCCTCGACGGCCTTGATGATCCGCGCCAGGGTCGATTGCCCGGCAGCAGCGGTAACGCGGAACTCCAGCGCCCCCGCCTGGTTGATGGTGCCGGCGAACAACTTGTCGCCCACGGCCTTTTCCACAGGCAGGCTTTCGCCGGTGATCGGCGCCTGATCGACGGTGGATTGCCCGCTGGTCACTTCACCGTCCAGGCCAATGCGTTCGCCGGGGCGCACCCGCACCAGGGCCCCGATGGCCACCTCCCGCACCTCCACTTCCCGCCATTGGCCATCGGCCTGGCGCACGGTGGCCATGTCCGGGGTGAGCTGCATCAGGCCGCCAATGGCGTTGCGCGCGCGGTCCAGCGAGCGGGCTTCGATCAGCTCGGCGACGGTGAACAGCACCATCACCATGGCCGCTTCCGGCCACTGGCCAATCAGCACCGCGCCAGTCACGGCAATGCTCATCAGCGCGTTGATGTTGAGGTTGCGGTTTTTCAGGGCGATCCAGCCCTTCTTGTAGGTACCCAGGCCACAGCCGAGGATCGCTGCCAGCGCCAGCGCCGCCACCACCCACTCCGGGGCCAGCGCGGCAAAGTGCACCATTTCGGCGGCGATCGCGGCAATACCGGACAGCGCCAGCGGCCACCAGCGGGTCTTGGCCACTTGCGGTGCGCTGGCAGTGCCATCGTCTTCGGCGCCAAGCGGCTCGGCTTTCATGCCCAGGCTGTCGATAGCCTGCTCGATTTCAGCAGTGCCACCCAGGGTGTGGCTCACGCCAAGCACACGGTTGATCAGGTTGAACTCCAGCTGCTCGATACCGGCCAGCTTGCCCAGCTTGTCCTGGATCAGGGTCTGCTCGGTAGGGCAGTCCATGGCCTCGATGCGGAAACGGCTGAACTGGGCGTGGCTGCTGGCCTTTTCGCTCAGCTGGACCAACGCTGGCGCAGCAGCGCTGCCACAGCAGCTGTGGGCGTGGTGATCGTGCTTGTGTTCGTGGCTGACAGGCTGGTTCATGGGGTCATCCTTAATTTGAGCCTGTTGCCAAGTGAACACCCTGTAGCCACTATAAGGTCAAGCCACTTGCTGGAGAATTTCGTGATGAAGATCGGAGAACTGGCCAAAGCCACCGACTGCGCCGTGGAAACCATCCGCTACTACGAGCGTGAACAGCTGCTGCCGGAGCCGGCGCGAAGCGACGGCAACTACCGGCTGTACACCCAGGCCCACGTCGAGCGGCTGACGTTCATCCGCAACTGCCGCACCCTGGACATGACCCTGGATGAAATCCGCAGCCTGCTACGCCTGCGCGACAGCCCCGATGATTCGTGCGGCAGTGTCAATGCGCTGATCGACGAGCATATCGAGCATGTGCAGGCGCGGATCGATGGATTGGTGGCGTTGCAGGAGCAGTTGGTGGAGCTGCGGCGGCGCTGCAATGCGCAAGGGGCGGAGTGTGCGATCTTGCAGCAACTGGAGACGAACGGGGCGGTATCGGTGCCGGAAACCGAGCATTCGCATGTAGGGCGAAGCCACGGGCATTAAGCCAAAAGCTTCGCGGGTAAACCCGCTCCCACAGGTACTGCACAGGCCTGAGCTTTGTGCGGTCCCTGTGGGAGCGGGTTTACCCGCGAAGAGGCCGGTACAGGCAATAGAGATCTGTCATACCGCCATCGGCGCCGTCATCGGCGCATGGTGCTCATACCCTTCCAGCCAGAAATCGCTCGGCTCGATCTTCTCCAGCCACTCCGGCTCATACTTGCCCGTCTCGGCAAACGCCGGCACGCGGTCACTGATCACCAGCTTCGGCGCCTCCAGCGGCTCACGCTTGAGCTGCTCGTTGAGCATGTCCAGGTGGTTCTCATACACATGGGCATCGCCGATGAAGTAGGTGAACCAGCGCGGGGTGTAGCCGGTCAGGCGGCCGAACAGCGACAGCAACGCCGCGCCTTCGGTGAGGTTGAACGGCGTACCCAGGCCCAGGTCGTTCGAGCGGATGTAGAGGGTCAGGGAAATTTCCCTGGTCTCAACGTTCGGGTGGAACTGGTACAGCAGGTGGCACGGCGGCAAGGCCATTTCGTCCAGCTGCGCGCAGTTCCAGCCGTGGAACAGGATACGGCGGCTGCCCGGGTCATTGGCGATGGTGTCCAGGCACTGGCGCACCTGGTCGATGGCCTTGTACAGGATGACGAACGCGACGCCGTCTTCCTCGTCCTGGGCGATGCGGCGGAAGCCCGCCTTCTCGGCCATTTCGATGGCCGCCGGGTTGCTCAGCGGGATGCGCTTGTAGCCCGGCCACTGGCGCCATTGCACGCCATAGATCTCGCCCAGGTCGTCATGGCCCTGGCGGAACGGGTTGGCCAGCCACTGGGCGTTCTCGTTGGCGTTCTGGTCCCAGACCTTGCAGCCCAGTTCGCGGAATTCACCGGCGTTCTTCACGCCACGCAGGAAACCGACCATTTCGCCGATCGCCGACTTGAACGCCAGTTTGCGCGTGGTAATGGCCGGGAAGCCCTTCTGCAAGTCGAAACGCAGCATGGCGCCCGGCAGGCTGATGGTGCGAATGCCGGTGCGGTTGCCCTGCAGCGTGCCGTTATCGATGACGTCGCGGACCAGGTCCAGATACTGTTTCATGGCTTACCTGTAGCAAAAACGGCAGGGGGATCGCCCCTGCCGTGGGATTAATCAGGCGGGTTTCGCCGTAGGCTTGCGATTATAAGCCCACCAGATCAGGCCAAGGCCAGCCAGGATCATTGGCACGCACAGAATCTGACCCATGGTCAGCCAACCCCAGGCCAGGTAGCCCAGCTGGGCATCCGGTACGCGGACGAATTCGACGATGAAGCGGAAGATGCCGTAGAACAGCGCGAACATGCCGGATACCGCCATGGTCGGCCGCGGCTTGCGCGAGAACGCCCAGAGGATCAGGAACAGCGCCACACCTTCGAGTGCGAACTGGTACAGCTGCGATGGGTGACGCGGCAGCTGCGCCGGGTCGCTGAACGGCGGGAAGACCATCGCCCATGGCACGTCGGTGGCCTTGCCCCACAGCTCGGCGTTGATGAAGTTGCCGATGCGCCCGGCCCCCAGGCCGATCGGCACCAGCGGGGCGACAAAGTCCATCAGCTCGAAGAACGACTTGTTGTTGCGCTTGCCGAACCACAGGGCCGCCAGCATCACGCCGATGAAACCGCCGTGGAACGACATGCCACCCTTCCACACCTCGAAGATCAGTGTCGGATTGGCCAGGTAGGCGTGCAGGTCGTAGAACAGCACGTAGCCCAGGCGACCACCGACGATCACACCCATCGACAGCCAGAACACCAGGTCGGAGAGCTTTTCGCGCGTCCAGGTGGGGTCGAAGCGGTTCAGCCGGCGCGAGGCGAGCAGCCAGGCACCGCCGATGCCGACCAGGTACATCAGGCCGTACCAATGGATTTTCAGCGGCCCGATGGCCACGGCCACGGGGTCTATCTGCGGGTAAGGCAGCATGGAACTTCCTCTCGATTCAAATCAAAAAGCTGAGGCCGACACAGAACAGCAGGGCTGCGAACAGGCGTTTCAACAAACGTGGCGACAGCTTGTGCGCCAGGCGCGCGCCGAAGCGGGCGAAAAACATGCTGGTCAGGGCAATGCCGAACAGCGCCGGCAGGTACACGTAACCCAGGCTGTGGGCCGGCAGATGCTCCTCGTGCCAACCCAGCAGCATGAAACTCAAGGCACTGGCCAAGGCAATGGGCAGGCCACAGGCCGAAGACGTGGCCACTGCCTGCTGCATGGGCAGGCTGCGCCAGGTCAGGAACGGCACGGTCAGCGAACCGCCGCCGATACCGAAAATGGCCGAAGCCCAGCCGATAACCCCACCCGCCCCAACCAGCGCGGGCTTACCGGGAATGCCTCGACTGGCCTTGGGCTTGAGGTCCAGGGCCATCTGCGCGGCGATGACCAGGGCGAACACACCGATGATCTTTTGCAGCAGTGGCCCCTGGATCAGCGAGGCGGTCTTGGCGCCGACAGCTGCCCCAAGGAGGATGCCGAGGGTCATCCAGGCGAAGATCGGCCATTGCACCGCGCCCTTGCGATGGTGCTCGAGCACGGCGTTGATCGAGGTGAAGACGATGGTTGCCAGCGACGTACCGACAGCCAGGTGGGTCAGCACCGAGGCATCGAAACCCTGCAAGGTGAAGCTGAACACCAGCACCGGCACGATGATGATACCGCCGCCCACGCCGAACAGCCCGGCCAGCACACCGGCGCAGGCGCCCAACAGCAGATAGAGCACGAATTCCATTCGTCTTCCCCGAGAAAACAATGCGGCATGGTAACGGAAGCCGGCCTCGGGGCTCTAGTGAACAGTGTGTCAGGATGGATCCTCCCCGCCGCTGTGGGTACAGTGGCAAAAAACCCAGAGGCCCGACCGATGTGCCTGATCGTATTCGCCTGGCGGCCGGGGCATGCCCTGCCGCTGATCGTGGCGGCCAACCGCGATGAGTTCTATGCCCGCCCCACCCAGGCCCTGGCGGCCTGGGAGGATGCTCCCGGGGTATATGCCGGGCGCGACCTGGAGGCCGGTGGCACCTGGCTGGGCGTCGGCCCGCAGGGGCGGTTCGCGGCGCTGACCAATATTCGCGACCCGGCGCAGGCTTTGGGGCCGCGCTCGCGGGGCGAGCTGGTGGCGGCGTATCTGCAGGGGGAGTTGGGGGTCGAGGCCTATCTGGACCAGGTGGCCAGCCGCAGCAGGCAATATTCAG